>JBBQXX010000170.1:0-5828 GCA_038209235.1 Sphingomonadales bacterium
CAGGGCGATTGGTCACGACAGGACACAGCCACTGCGGTCAATCAGATCTTCCGCGAGCACGCTGCGGCTCTGAGTGTGGGTGCGCAATATCGCCAGGATACTGTCAAGCGTAAATGAACGCAGTCAGAAAAACGTGCCTCATGTCCGGCGCTCATATTTTGGTAGGTGGCCAGTTGACTGAATCCATACGGCTAAGGTCAGTCATCCTCCTGGGTACCAGCGCCGGTAAACCGGAGCGCAGTTGAACGCCAAGGCTATCACACTTTCGTGCCTGCTGGCGACGGGTACGCTGCTGGCGCTGTCGACGATTTTGGCCAAGCTTGCTGTGAGGGTTGGCCTGTCCCCCGTGGCGCTTCTGGCATGGTCGTGCCTGGGCGCGGCCGGCGTGTTGCTTGGCCTCGCGGTCGCGCGCGGCCGTCTGCCAAAGCTCAACGCGCGGACGGTGGAATATGCGCTGGTAGCCGCGACCGTCAGCTTTGCCGCGCCCAATCTGCTGTTCTACTCGGCGATCCCGCATGTAGGCGTCAGCTTTGTCGCGCTGGCGATCGCTTTTCCGCCGCTGTTCACGTATCTTGGCGCACTCGCGTTGCGGGTCGAGCAGTTCAGCATCGTCCGGGCAGGCGGCGTCGCGCTCGCGCTGGCGGGCGCAGCCTATATCGCGGTCCTGAAGCTTAATGCGCCGAGCGGTGCGAGCGGCTGGATCATCGCCGTGCTCGCCGGCCCCATCCTGCTGGCGATTGGCAATCTTTACCGCACACTGCGCTGGCCCGAGGGCGCTCGCCCGGATGCACTGGCGGCGATCATGCTCTCTGCGGCCGCCGGAATGCTTCTGGTGGTCGGGTTGGTGCCGGGGTTTTCGCTTGGCGTTCCGCCGACAATGGGCGCCGCGCTGCTGATCGGTGCGCAGATCGCGACCTTTGCTGCGCAGTTTGCGATCTTCTTCATCCTGCAAAAGCGTGCAGGCCCGGTCTACATCAGCCTGCTTGGCGCGGTTGCTGCCACGGTTGGCGTGCCGGTCGCGATCTTGCTGCTTGGCGAAGCACCTCCTGCGGGACTGGCCATCGGCGGCCTGTTGATTGCCGCCGGCGTTACATTTGTTACCGTTGGAGCCAAGGTGTCAACACCGGTATAAAAACCGGCCATTCCCCGGTTTAAAAGTGGGCCAGTCGTCGCAAATAAAAAGCCTCGGTTGAGGCTAGGTTTGATCGGCGTCGGGAAAGCAACTGTAGCGTAGCGGAAGCCGATTTTCCGCAGCCGATCGCTGTCTATAATCAGGTCATCTTGCTGGCCTACTTGTCCTTTTGGCGTTTACGGCTGCTGACGAGACGGAAGCTGTCACCATTCATCTCAAGGATGTGGACGTGGTGGGTCAACCGGTCGAGCAATGCACCGGTCAAGCGCTCGGAGCCAAACACCGACGTGCATTCATCGAATGGCAGATTGCTGGTGATCAGCGTGCTGCCTCGTTCATATCGCTGGCTGAGCACCTCGAACAACAGCTCGCCGCCAACGGCGGTGAACGGCACATAGCCCAGTTCATCGAGGATCAGCAGCTTCACTGAGGCCAGATGCTTCTGGAGCATGCGTAACCGGCGTTCGTCCCTTGCTTCCCTCGGGTCATGCACCAGCGCTGCCGCAGTGGTGAACGCGACGCTTTGGCTTTTCTGGCAAGCGGCCAGCCCCAATGCGAGCGCGGCGCCAAGAGCTTTAGGGGGTCTTGCCTGTGCCGCTTGGTCCCAACGCGATGACATTGCGGCGCTGCTCGATCCATTTTTCGCGCACCGGCTCCAGCACCAGTGCTTTGTTCAGCGATGGTTGGGCAGCAAAATCGAAGGTGTCGAAGCTCTTGGTGTGCGGGAACTTCGCCATACGGATACGGCGTTCCACCATCCTGCGTTCGCGGTCGATCCGTTAGAGTTCGCCCAGCCGTAGCAGAGAGCGCAGGTAGCGCAGGCAAATTCGCCAATGATGATGTGGCGAATTCGATGCGAGCAGCGAACCATGGAGAGCTGAGAAAACTGGTGTCCGGATTCGGAAATTGTGGGCCGGACATCACCGACAATTGGTGGCAGGATAGGGTTGCACTATGCCTGTGCAGCGAGATGAAAACGGCGTACCTTTGATCAACCCATAAAGGCATTTTCTCTGTCGCACCCTCGCCAAGATTTCCCAGCGTTCAGCCATGCGGCAAACTGGTTTGGACTTCTGGCTGTGCAAGGCAGTTGCGTAATTGCTCACGGGGTCAGCATTTTGCCGATTCAGGCGATCGCAAATTTACCGTCGATGAGGTCACGCATGGCTGCGAACGCGGGCCTTCCTTGCAAGCGCGCGGTGCCGGTAATGGCTCGATATCCGGCATGGATACCGGGTATCCCAGTTTGACCGGAAGCCATTGGTGACCTTGCGGAACACGACCGAAGGCCGGATTTCGCGTTCGGAGATGTTGTTGGTTGCGGGCACGTTGCGGTTGGTCATGAAGACAAAGAACTTCGCCCGCCACGCCTTGACCTGTTTGAGCAGAACCTTGCCAGCGCGATGTGCAACCGGCGCGCGCATCAAGAGGGTCAGCCGGTTGTCCGCCTTGGCGGCATAGCTCGCCAGCGTCGTGTCCCTCAGATCGTGTCGTCGCTTGCCCACCCCGATGGCCCATCGCAGATGATCACGGATTTTGGGGGCAAAAATCGTATCGCCACAATCGATGGCGTATTGCACATCGCGCAGGACATGGGCGAGGCAGACCTGATGTTCCTTGCCCAATTCCTGTTGCCCGGCATAGCGATCCGACACCCAGACATCGGGTTGATGGTCCCCCAGCACGTCTTGGGCAACGTTGCGCGCCCGCCGCGGGGCGATCTTGTGCAGAACCGCCTGGTCCGAGATGAACACCCATTGCCACTGGGTAACGCCGTTGGTCCGCGTCGTGGTTTCGTCCGAGGCGATGACCCTGGCCGTCAGCAACTTATCGGTGATCGCTTTGGCGGCAGCGGACATCGCCTTGCCCGTGCGCCGAAAAATGTTGGCGATGGTGCCCCCAGAGATGGTCAGTCCGAACAATTCTGCCGCAAGGCGCGACAGGCGCACAAAATCGCCCTGCTTGATGGGTATCCCTATCCTCTTCGAGTACCCAATTCTCAAGGTGAAGACGTTCGTTCTTACGTGCGAGATCTGCCTGCGGTGCTGACACGAGATCCGTTGGTCGATACTGCGACAGCCACTTGCCAAGCGTCGACTTGCCAATCCCCAAATCCGATGCGACCTAGCCGCGGGGTAGCCCGATGGTCAGCGCTATCCGCACCGCCTCGCGCTCGAACTCTTCTGTATGCTTGATCATCTCGTAGGCATCTTGGTGCGAGCGCTAATCGCTCAGTTGACCGGTGCAAAACCGCTACAAGTCCAGCCTGACAGAAGACCACACTCGATCACACGCGCACCGGATCAGAAACTTCTTGCACCGCAGGCGGCACGCACAGAAGATTTTGCCGTTTGGGAATCCCCCGCGTGTCCACCACATGACAAATCAGCAAGAATCGCCTCCGCCGCGGAGCCCGTAGCCGGGAACCCAGGCTCGTAATTCGCGGCACGAGCTGCAAGGCGTGAGAACTGAACAGCTCTGGGCCGGAGGCTAACATTGAATCCGGACACGAAACCGGGTGACCGTCATGACGATGATGAGACTCTAATCACAACTGGATGAAGGTTGGGGGTCAGGTCACGATGACACGGGCTAATCCGTTCGAACCAATGCGTGGATACTCGCAACATCGATCCGGACAGCTCGGCCAATCTTGGTCTTGCTTAGCGTGCCATCGTTCATCAGCTCGTTTATTTTTGTCCTGCCCAGCCCAAGCGCTTTTTGGGCTTGCTGGACACTGACAGCGAGCGCACCAGGCGGAATTGCCGCAACATCGACCGTTCTGCGCTGCGACGCGCGTTCAGCCGCTGGTTCCTTGATCGGTGCCGCCGCCGGGGCGACTGCAGCCACCTCGACAGAACTATAGGTTTCTATGTCGCGCCGATGATGATCGACCAGCCGCTGAAGGTATTTCGCATTGAACCGGATGCCAGTTATCCGGACTTCCGGCTCACCACCGACCAGATCGGCTGGCGGTAGATAGACGGTTCCGCCAGTCCAAACGTCGTCGACCAATCTGTCGCGAATGATGCGCTTCCACAGGTCGGCACTAACTGCGCTGTCCCGCACGGTGGTAGCAGCACCCTCGACCGGAGTAGTCTCGATCGACAGAGCATATGACCTGACCAATCCAGCTGCACAGAAATCAGCAATCAGTCGGCGCGCATCTGGCACCCCGCTGGCCTCGACAAGATCAATCGCCTTCATGGGCGGGATCGGTAAAAAAGCTGACACCATACCTCCTGGGGCAAGGGATCACGGTCTATCCGCCAAGAATGAAAAAATGCTTATGCGATGGCTTTGCGGGCCGCAGTCGTTCGCCAAAGTTCGCTGCTAGCCGTGTAATTTTGTGGGAACGAATGTGGGGCTGGTTTCCGCCCTATGGCCAAAAAGGCTTTATTCTCAGTCGCTTAACCGAAAGTTAGTGGTGCCCGGGGACGGGGTCGAACCGCCGACACTGCGATTTTCAGTCGCATGCTCTACCAACTGAGCTACCCGGGCATCTGGCCAACGCTGTGCATGGCGCGCCAATTCGCTGTGCTGGCGAAATGGAGCGCCGCCTATAGTCAGCCAAGGCGCGGCTTGTCCATAGCAAAATCGTGCTGCGACAGATCGCCATCAATCATATTCGGCATCGGGCCGGTCGGCGGGCGGACCGGGCACGCTATAGCCTTCGCCCAGCCATTGCAGCAGATCGCGATCCTTGCAGGCCTTGCTGCAAAACGGCGTGAAATCGGCGCGCACAGGCTTGCGGCACAAGGGGCAGGGCTTGGGGCTGGTCATGCCAGGATCTCTAGGCGGGGTTCGGCTCAACCGCAACCGGGCGACCGGTGCGGCGGTGCAGCGCCTCGGTCAGATCGGGGTTGAGCACCAGCATGTCCGCCTCGTCCTGAGGCAGAGTCAATCGCAACGCGCCGGTGCCGCCATCGCGCTCGCTGCTGCGCAAGCGGGCGAGCAATCGCCAGCGCACCCGGTCGGCGGCGTGCAGTTCGATCAGCGATGCCTGCGCACGCTTGAGCACGATCTGCATCAGGCCAAAACCGTTGATCGCGGTGCGCTCACACGGGCGTGCCATCGCCGCGTCGAAAACGGCGGCAACAGCGTTGCGGTCGGCCTTATCGGCAAGCGTCGGGAAATCGATCACCACGCTACCGCCGATGCCGTGCCGCTGGATGACATGGGCTGCTTCGCTTGCAGCGGCAAGCGCCAGCGCGCGCGGGGTGATATCGCCATCGACATCGAACACCATCATCGCCGGCGTGGGGCAAAGCAGAAGATTACCGCCGGCAAAGGCAACAACCCCCGATTCCGCCTCGTGCATCACCTCATGCCATCCCGATTCGGCCAGCCGGTCGGTACCGTGCGCGTGGCAGGTCTCGACCGGATGCCCGGTGGCGGTGATCCGTTCGATCAGGCGCGGGGCGGAGCGCAGCGGTGTGGCCGGATCGACCGCGCGCAGCCGCAGCGGCTTGTGCCGCGCGAACTCGGGGTCGGTGCCAGCCTCAGCCAGCGCCTCGCGCACCACTTCGCCGCGTACTGGCATGCCCTCGGTGAGGCCAGCGGGCACCGGTTGCAGCATGGCCTGGCTGCCATCGGTGAGCATGATGCGGGCGCGATGTCCGCCTGCGCTGCGCGCCAGCAGCCGACCTTCTATGATCGCGCCCAGGCCATGGGGCATGCGGTGGCGCTGGATGCG
>JBBQXX010000171.1:0-5822 GCA_038209235.1 Sphingomonadales bacterium
GCTCGGATCGATCGCCACGGTGACGGTGCGCGACCGGTCGGCTGCGCTGATCCCGGTGGTGACCCCGGTGTGCGCCTCGATCGAGACGGTGAATGCGGTTTCATGCCGGGTGCCATTGTGCCGCGCCATCAGATTGAGGCCGAGATGTTCGACCCGGTCCCTGGTCAGCGCCAGACAGATCAGTCCGCGTCCAAACTTGGCCATGAAGTTTACCGCGTCGGGGGTCGCCATCTGCGCCGGAATGATCAGATCGCCCTCGTTCTCGCGATCCTCGTCATCGACCAGGATGTACATGCGGCCATTGCGCGCCTCGTTGATGATCTCTTCGGCGGTGGCCATCACGCCAGCAGGGTCGCGCGACAGATAGCGCTCCAGCTTGCCCAGCGTATCGGCGGTGGGGTTCCAGTCGGCCTCGCCCAGCTTGCGCAGCGAATTAGCATGTAACCCGGCGGCACGGGCAAGCCCGGCCCGGCTTTCCTGCCCCGATTCGATAATGTCGACGATACGATCAATAAGCTGTGCGGACATCGGAAATTCCCTTCGAGGGGTCCGATATCACACTGTAATGTGGCGCCCAACCAAAAAATTCACATTGTAATGGACTTAACCTCGTTCATCCGCATCAGATAGCGCGCGAGCACATCGATCTCCAGATTGACCGGATCACCCGCCTGTAACCTGCCCAACGTCGTCATTTCAGCAGTGTGCGGGATGATGTTGATGCCAAAGTGCACGGTGCGATCGCTCTGGTCGGCGTGGCTGTTGACGGTCAGCGAGACGCCATCGACGGTGATCGATCCCTTCGCGGCCACATAGGGGGCAAGCGCAGCAGGCGCTGCGATGGTCAGCCGAATCGAACCGCCCTCGATCTCGCGCGCGGCCACGGTGCCGACGCCATCGACATGCCCGGTGACGATATGCCCGCCAAGCTCGTCGCCGATCTTCAGCGCGCGTTCCAGATTGAGCCTTGTTCCCTCAAACCAGCGCACCGCGGCGGTCTTGCTCACGGTTTCGGTGCTGATATCGACCGCAAACCAGTCATCGCCCTTGGCAGTGACCGTAAGACACGCGCCCGAACAGGCGATCGATGCGCCGATGGCAACACCATCCATCGCATAGCCACAGCGGATGCGCGCACGCAGATCACCGCGCTGCTCGACGTGAGCGATGGTGCCAATATCGGTGATGATGCCTGTGAACATAAACGTCCTGTGGTTGGGGTTGTAAGGCCAGTGTAATTAGCTGCGCACCCGCTGGTAGCTTTCCATCCGGTCGTTGCCAAGCAGCCGCGTGTCGCAAAGTCGCCAGCGGCCATGCGCATCGGCCAGATTGCCAAGCCCGATCTCCAAAAGCGCCGCCTTGCCCCGGCCGATCAGCACCGGCGCGCGGTACAGCAGCAGCCGGTCGACCAGATCTGCGCTGAGAAAGGCCGCTGCAACCTCAGCCCCGCCCTCGACCATCAGCCAGTCGGCACCATCGAGCGTTGCGATTTCATCCGGCGATGCAATGCGCGTCCAGCCTGGGGGCGCATCTCCCATCCGGCTGAGCAGCACCCGGTGCGGGCTTCGTGTCTCCAGCCCGGCGAGCCGGACATCGAGCTTTGGCGCGTCGGCGCGGTATGTGCCACCACCGACCAGGATCGCGTCATGCTGTGCGCGCTCGACGTGCGCATGCGCGCGCGCCTGCGGCCCGGTGATCCAGCGGCTCGACCCATCGGCCAGCGCAATCTGGCCGTCGAGCGAGGTGGCAAGCTTGAGCGTGACGAACGGACGGCACAGCGTCTGCCGCGTCAGGAATCCGGCAAGGCTGGCGCGCGCCGCATCTGCGGCGATACCGCACGCAACCGCGCTGCCCGCTGCCTCCAGCCGCCTGATGCCATCGCCATTGGTGCGCGGATCGGGGTCACCCACGCCGATCACGACACGCGCTACGCCAGCGGCGATCAGCAGATCGGCACAGGCCGGCCCGCGCGTGCTGACATGAGCGCAGGGCTCCAGCGTAACATAAGCGGTCGCGCCGCGCGCTGTATCGCCCGCTTGCGCGAGCGCGACAGATTCGGCATGCGGCCTGCCGCCCTCCCCCGTCCAGCCGCGCCCGATGACACGGCCATCGCGCAACAGGATACAAGCGACCGACGGGTTGGGACTGGACAAGGCCCGCCCTCGGCGGGCCAGCGCTGCTGCTGCCTGCATCCAGTCTGCATCCGGCCGATGCATCGCAATCACTCGGTATCCATGCCCAGCTGTTCGGCGAGACGGCGGTACTGCGCCTTGCGCTCTTCCTCGCGCGCCACCCGTTCGGCCTCAAGCTTGTCCTGCTGCGCCTGATTGGCGATGTTCTCCGCCGAAATCTGCGTGTCGCTACGCCCCGGATCGAAACTGGTCACCCAAGTGACCTCGGGCCGCTTCCATTGCACTTCAAAGCCTGATTCGCTTACGAATGCACCGAAAATGGTCATGGTCGCCGCCAACGACAACAGCAGAAAACGCCATTTATGGTCTTGCCGGTCGAACCAGTAGCTCTTGATATCGGCCGCGGCGCGCAGCGGTGAAATGTCGCGTAAGAATCCCATGCCGATCAAGATAGGCACAAATGCGCGTCTTGACCAGTATCGCGATGATTCCGCAGCGAATGCCGCTTATTGCACCAGCGGCTTGGTGCCATCACCCAGCAAAATGAATGCCGCCCAGTAATAGGGGTGCGATGTCAGCGGGTTATCCATCGCCGTGCGCTGGGCGCTGGCCAGCGATGCGTTCATCGCGGTGCCTTCCTTGGCCTTGAACAGCGCCGAGATCAGGTTCTCCGTCGCGTTGAAGTCATCAGGCACCGGCCAGTGGCTGGCCAGCACCGAGCGTGCGCCCGCGCCGACAAAGGCGCGAACCAGTCCATCGAGCGCGAAATTGCCACCAGTCTCGATCCCCGCTTCGCGCGACGCCGATACGGTCGCCAGCCCTGCGGTATCGCATGCCGACAAGATCACCAGATCGGCATCGAGCTTGAGATCGAAAATCTCCTTGAAGCTCAGCAACCCGTCCGAGCTGGCATCGCCAAACGAGGTGACCAGCGCGGGACGTGCCGGGCATTCGGGACGTGGCGCAGTGACCAGACCGTGGGTGGCAAAGTGCAGGATGCGAAAATCATCCAGATCATCACGCGCCTGCAATGCTGTGTCGCTGAACGCACTTTGCGTCAGCACATTGGCACGCCCCGCGCCGAGCACGCTTTGTGCCAGGTTCAGTTCTGCCGGCGAGATGGGATCAAGCCAGGTGTTGACCGGCCATTCGCAATCGGCCTCACGGCTGGCCGATGCCAGACTGATGCGTTCGGGCGGCGGTGCGTTCTGGCCAAGGCCCAGATACGCCTGCTTGCCGCGCGCCGGCGCGATCGTGCGCACATCGGCAAACGAACGCGGCGACACCGCAATCGAGAATCGCCGGTCACGTCCGAACCAGGCAACACCGGTGAAATCGAACGGATCGGCATCGATCGGTGCCGATCGTTCCAGATAGTCGTCGACACCCTTCTGGTCTTCGACCAGCAGGCCCGGTGGGAGTTGCAACAATGCGCCATCGGGTTCGTAAACCAGATGCTCGATCCTGGCCAGGTCATCCTTCAGGCCAGGGAACAGCGCTTCATAAAGCTTGCGCGCCTCGACCACATCGAACGGATAGTTGGTCGGCTGGCCGTTTTCGATGACCACGATCGAATCGCGCAGCTTGGCGACGGTCTTGTCGAGCTCGCTGCGGGTCAGCGCGATGCTGACCGTGCGCACCTTGTCCGCGGTGATCAGCTGGCCATAGACCTGCTCGCCGACCAAGCTGACCTTATAATAGCCCTCTCCGGCCTTGAGCAGCGCCTGCAGTTCGGCCAGGGTAACCGAGGTGGGCGACAGCACCCGATATTGCGAATACTGGCCCAGCCGCGATTGCAGGTTGGTTTGCTCCTGCTGCTGGTTGGTCAAAGTTTCGCGCGCCAATGCCAATGTGGCCAGATCATCGGAAGTCGGCGCGGGCAGCGCCTCGAGCTGCTGGATGTCCGCAGCTGTCCGCGAAATTTCGCGGGTGCGTGTGACCGTCAGACGGAACAGCGCCGATGCCTCGTCATTGCCTTCGGAAAGTTCACGCGCCAGCACCGCCTGGGTCTGGGCGACACCGGGACGCTGCAGCAGCTGGCTTGCGGTGAACATCCGCGAAGCCGTGGCCGGATCGCCATCGGCGCGAACCGCCAACTGCGCGAAATAGGGGCCGAGCATTTCCTTCATCGTGCTGCGCGCGCTGGGCACCGCCTCGCCTTCGGAGACGATCTCGTCGTAGAGCGCAATCGAAGCATCGGCCTCGCCGCGCCGCGCCAGAAACGCCGCCAGGCGGGCCTTGGCGCCAAGCAAGCCGGGCGATTGCGGATAGTCGAGCTTGTAGATCGCGAGCGATTCGGTGAGGCCGGCGCGTGCCGAAGTGAAATCGCCGCGCGATTCCTGGATTAGCGCGCGCTGCGTTGCAACTTCCGAACGCAGCCAGCCGGTGGAGCTGATGCGGCCTTTGCGCACGGCAACGATCATGTCGAGGCCTTGCTGCAACGCTGCCAGTGCCGCATCGGGCTGGCCCGAGATCCGGAATGCCGAGCCGCGCAGCAACAGCGACTGTCCGTCGAGAATCTGCGCGCGCTCTGCACCGGTCAGGCGGTTGTCTATTCCGCCCAGCCGCTTGAGGCCGGAGTTCTCGCGGTTGATCTGGTCGGCGAGCAGTTGGGTGATTTCGCCCTGCGCAAGTCGCGCTTCACCAGCCTGTTCGGTTGAGGACGACACCGGTCGATCAAGCATCGTCAGCGCAGTCGCCGGATCACGCTGGTTGATCGCATCGATCGCACGGAAGTTGCGGATCATGCGCTGGGTGACACCGTCGCTCGATGCGACCAGCCGGTCGGCACGCGCAAACAGTGCGCCAGCGGTGACGAAATCACCCATGTTGGACTGCTGAATCGCCTGATTGGCGAGAAATTCTGCGGTCCGCTCTGACCCGCCCTTTTCCCGGCTTGCCAAAGTCTCGAAAAATTCCGACGATTCGGCATAAGCGCCGTAATTGTTGCGGATATAAGCCTCGACGCGCGCCGATTCCTCATCGAGCGTGCCGGCCTGAATGCGCGCAAACGCCGCCGGATCGCTGACGCTGGTGGTCGCCACATCGACAGCGCCGGTAACCGCGCGGTCGGTAACCAGCGATGCCAGCGCCAGCTTGAGCGCCGAATCATAACCCGCCAGACCTTCGGCGATGTACACTGTATCGCCGCGTACTGCGGCATAGACGCGGTAATCCACCGACGCCTTGGGATCGGGGCATTCGATCAAGATTGCGCCGCCGACATTCTCGACCTCGGTGATCTGTCGTTCGCCGCAGCTCAGCCTGCTCGCGGCTGCCTGCAGATAACTCGCCAGCCGGTCACCCTCGCCGCCGCGCAGGACGTACAGCGAGGCCACCGGGCTGGCCGCATCCCGGCAGACGACGCGATAGCCGCGATCAAACATGCTGGTCAGGATCTTGTCGGTCGGGCGATATTGCGCGGTGCACAGCACCCCTGCCGATCCGACGCGAAAGCTGTCCTGCAGCGCGATCGCGGTCTCGCCCTGCGCCAGAACGGTGCCCGGCATCGCGCCTGCAAGACCGATGGCAAGCGCCATGGCGGCAACGCCCGACCGCCGCAGCGCCCGATCGACGAATGAGCTGCGGATCATGGTTGTCCTCCGGTATCGGATACGGGCTGATCAAGCTGCAGATTGGGGTTGCCGCCGCTGGTTACCGGCTCGTTGATGATCGGCTCGACGCCAAGGC
>JBBQXX010000172.1:0-5814 GCA_038209235.1 Sphingomonadales bacterium
GTGCCGATCATCGCGGGCATCTTCGTGGCGACGCTCGCCAACCATTTCCTCGCCGCGCTGCTGGGCCAGCAGATCGCAGGGCTGCTCGACAGTCCGGGCTTTCGTTACGCCATAGCCGCAGGTTTCATCGGCATGGCGCTGTGGGCATTGATCCCCGACACGTTCGATGAAGATGAAGCCCCCCCCACGCGCAGCGCCGGGGTATTCGTTACCACGCTGATCGCGTTCTTTCTGGTCGAAATGGGTGACAAGACGCAAATTGCCACCGTCGCGATGGGCGCGCATTACCAGAATGTCGTCGCCGTCACCGCTGGCACCACGCTGGGCATGATGATCGCCAATGTCCCCGCCGTGCTGCTGGGCCACCGGATCGAGCGCCTGCTGCCGATCCGCGCGCTGCAGATCGGCGCGGCGTTGTTGTTTGCAGCGCTGGGTCTGTGGGTGGCAGCGCAGACCGCAGGCTGGCTGTGATGGCAATGGCATTGCGCGGCCATGACGAGCCTGATAGGCGCGCGCCAAACCGGGAAGCAAGGTGAAGCAGCATGAGTCAATCGGTCAAGCGTGTCGTTCTGGCCTTTTCGGGCGGACTGGACACCAGCGTCATCCTCAAATGGCTGCAACAGACCTATGATTGCGAGGTGGTGACCTTCACCGCTGATCTGGGTCAGGGCGAAGAGCTGGAACCGGCGCGCGCCAAGGCGCAGATGATGGGCGTAAAGCCCGAGCACATCTTCATCGACGACCTGCGCGAGGAATTCGTAGCCGATTACGTCTTCCCGATGATGCGCGCCAATGCGCTGTATGAGGGCCTGTATCTGCTGGGCACCTCGATCGCCCGCCCGTTGATCGCCAAGCGGCAGATCGAGATCGCCAGGCTGGTCGGGGCCGATGCGGTCAGCCACGGCGCGACCGGCAAGGGCAACGATCAGGTGCGTTTCGAGCTGGGTTATTATGCGCTCGACCCCGATGTTCGGGTGATCGCCCCGTGGCGCGAATGGGATCTCAACAGCCGCGAGCAGCTGATCGCCTTTGCCGAACAGCATCAGATCCCGGTATCGAAGGACAAGCGCGGCGAAGCGCCGTTTTCGACCGATGCCAACATGCTGCACACCTCATCGGAGGGCAAGGTGCTCGAAGACCCGTGGAACGAGGTGCCGGACTATGTCTATTCGCGCACCAATCATCCCGAAGACGCCCCCGATACGCCCGAATACATCACTGTGGATTTCGAGCATGGCGATGGCGTCGCGCTCAACGGCGTTGGCATGAGCCCGGCGACCTTGCTGGAAAAGCTCAACGATCTGGGCAAGACCCACGGCATCGGGCGGCTCGATCTGGTCGAGAACCGCTTTGTCGGCATGAAGTCGCGCGGCCTATACGAGACGCCGGGCGGCACGATTTACCACATCGCCCACCGCGGCATCGAGCAGCTGACGCTGGATCGCGGCGCAGCGCACCTCAAGGACGAGCTCGCCCCGCGTTATGCCGAGCTGGTCTATAACGGCCTGTGGTTCAGCCCGGAGCGCGAGATGCTGCAAGCCGCTATCGATCACAGCCAGGCGCATGTCACCGGCACGGTGCGGCTGAAACTTTACAAGGGCAACGCCTGGGTGGTCGGCCGCAAGTCGCCCTATTCGCTTTATAGCGAAAAGGTGGTGACCTTCGAGGATGATGCAGGCGCCTATGACCAGAAGGACGCCGAGGGCTTCATCAAGCTCAACGCGCTGCGCCTGCGTCTGCTCGGCCGTCGGCGAGTCTGATCCGGATCGTGGACGCTCGCACGCTCATGCAGGTGCTGACCTATGCCGGCGCGCTGCCGTTCCTGGCGGGCGCAAGCTGCCACATCACCGGCTATGGCGATGTCAATGCTGCCAACCTGACCTGTTACTGGGCGTTCACCATCCTGATGTTCATGGCGGGCAGTTTGTGGGGCATCGCGGTGGCCGCGCCGCAAACGATCCGGCCCAACCTGTTCATCGCCAGCAACGCGGTGGTGCTGGGCACCGTTGCGGCCCTGTGGTTCGTTCCGTTCAACGAGGCGGCGCTGCTGTTTGCGATCGGCTTTGGCATCCTGCTGTGGCTGGACCGGGCGGCAACGCGATCGGGCGCAACCGATGCGCACTACGCCACGATGCGCGCGCGCGTCTCGGCCATGGTCATCGCATGCCTGGTGCTGATCGCGGTAGTGCCGATGGGGATTGTGGGCTGAACCCAGCCAGCTAAACGCTTTGAAAGCGGCAGGTGATTCGACAGGCCGCACCCCAACTTTGTTACAGCCGTGTGAAACATTCCGTCAGCCCGAGTATAATCCATTGTTATCCACCAATTTATCCACCGCCAAACCGGCCCGCCTGTGGATAACTTAAGCGAAATCGCTGGCGGCGACTCGGCTTTGGTGACACTTTTAGCTTGTCAAAACGACAGACGGAAAGCGGACAGATAGTCCAAAAAAGCCTTGGAATACAGCAATGTAGGCCAGGTTTGAAGGGCTGGAGCGTTCGCCCGCACGAGGGCCGGAAACGGTGTCTCAGGCGCGATTGACGGCAGGTGCTTGCATCTGCCCGAATAGACAGCCAGCCAACGGGCAGCAATGCCGCAGAAGGGCAGCGGTCGAAGGTCCCGAAGGAGCGATGATCATCGGCGGGCAGGCAAGGCGCGGTCGCAAGACAGCGTTGAGCGGCAAGCCGGTGCGATACCGCCGCAGCGAAATGTGGGTCAGGACAACCGGTTAACGCGCATCGCCCTTGGGCGGTGCTGCCGGGCCGGATGACCTGGACCAGATCAGCAAAGCGGTATCAGGCAAGCGCGGACCCGGCTCCCCCCGCCCTCGGGCAGAAGGAACCGGGCCTCGCGCGAAGCCAGACGCTCAGAAAGGGTGTGAAATCCAGTGAGGCAGGAGCAGCGATGCGCCCGCAGCGCAAAGGTCAAAACCGAAAAAGGGATACGATGCCGCTCGCGGTGGAATTTCCCCTAAGACAGGCGCGAGCAATCGCAGCCAGGGCTTGAGCGTTCACCAGACCACAGCCAGATCAGGCGCAGCGGGGGCCGACAGCAATGTCGGCCCCCGTTTTGTGTTTGGGTGTAAGCATTATAGCTGTTCACGGTCAGATGCTTCATGGCAAACAAATCAGATGCAGCAATCCCGGAATCGTATGGATACTGAAAATTGGTTTAGAGAACAATTGGAGTACAAAGTAGAATTTTAGCTATCCTGCGCCACTGGTCAGCGCTTGTTGAAACCATTTGATTGCCGCTTCACCGTCATGTCGCGCAACCTCCGTGACGTTCCGGCTATGGCGGATTGGATTGCGGATACCGCAAAGCTGTCCGAAGCGTTTGTCGAGGTCGTCGGTGCTGGGAAACACATCCTTGAACCGCGTCTCGCCTCTGGTGCCGAAAACCCGCTGCAAGTCGGTTATGTCTGCAAACTCGAGCGCTTTCACTAGCGGCGCGAATCTATCTCCATCCCCTCCGGGGTTACGTTTCAATTCTGCTATAATCTTTGGTTCCATCTTCTCGCGCACATGTGGCGGAAGCTGATAAATATCGTTTCCAAGTCTATCGGCAATCATAATGCGCAACTGCAACTCGATATGCTCTACCGCATCGTCCAAGGCACGCAGATCGGGAGGTAAGTCGGCCCGCTGGTCCAAAATCCGCGCTTCTATAAACGCGCTGATTACCTTTTGTCTTTCTGCTACAAATTTATCGAAATCAGAAGGTGTAAAAGGGTCGCGCAATAATATATCGAGGGCGGCAGAGGATACGAAATGGGTCGCCATCAATCCTTCTACATTTTTACGCGTGCTCGATTTTATTAAATCAGGAAGGTATTGATTAGGCAGACGGTCTTGTATGATTTTTTGGTTGGTGTGCCCAGTCAAAGGAGTACGATTAAGAATAGTATCTATGCAACCGGGTTGCAAATTTCGAGCACCCCAGCTCTTTGGTACGATGTGATGATCGTTCAATTCCTCCGGCATTGGGACTGTACCCGTAATCCAATCCTTGGCACCGGCAATCACAAGCAAATTGAACACACCGTTGTATACCGCTTCGCCTTTCCTGACTTGCGGCCTAAGGTCGAGCGTGGGGACGACGGCACGAAATTCGGCAATTGCCGCCGGCTCTGCGGTCTCGTCAGCGAACCAAACGCGAAGTGCCTGAATGTCGCGCGCTGCTGTTGTTTCGCTCGACGCAGAATATTGATTGGTGAAAACTGACGCCCAATACCATAATCTGAGCCGGGCGTCTGCCGCAAGCTGCTGCTCCACGGGCTGCTCTTTCACAGTGGCTATCGCGGCTGCAAGTACTGGTAATATTGAGAAGTATGGAAGATAATTCGAATTACTGACGCCAAACTCTTGTGGATGGCGCAAACGAGTTATCGCATTCTCGATCGCAGAAACAGCATTATCCCAACGTCGAACAAATTCATCGGACGACTCGACCATAATCTGATTTTCAAAATAACCATCGGGGTTACGTATCTTACGTTCGACACCGGGGATAAGATAGTAAAGATACTGGGGAGAAGAGTAGGATTGACGAAGAATGGACATAACTTGCAAAACGTAGACATTTAGTTTCTTAGTATCAACAAAGTCAAGTTTGGGCCAAGCCTTTGCCCAAAGGTCGGTGCGTAACTGTACGCCTTTGGGCTTCAGTAGGGCGTTCATTAAGTCGAAAACGTCGAGGCGAACGCCCCTACTGTTGATTTGCGTGAAGATGTCGCAGACCCGCGCGATGTCAAGTTCTTTATCTAGTTCGATGTAGCTAATCTTGGACTCACTGATGATTCCCTTGGCCATCGCCTTGAACTCGACTGCATCGGCTTGCGCGCGCTCCGCAGCGGCTCGCGCTGCACCGTCAACCGCAGATTCCGCTCGCATTGCCCAATGTTTAACGTAGCCGGCGGTCCATTCCGCCAGTTCAAATAAGTCGGATGCATAGGCAAGTGGAAACGTGTGCCTTTCGTATTGGTGTTCAGCCAAGCCAAAGTGCTTTACTGCACCTGTTATGCCCGAACCGCCGCCGGGTTTAACAAATTGATAATCAAACGCATCATCGAAACGTTGGGCTAAAAATTCATTCACCCTGACATAATAAAGGGCGCGTTGCGCGCGCGTTGGTAGCTTAATGTCCGGTGCAATAAATGCGTACCCGATCGCTGTGAGCCTCTGCTGACCATCAAGCACGATGTGTTCAGCGTTCGACTTTGACTGTCCGTGTAATGGTTCACATGCCAGCTGGTTAAAATTTTCAGTCTTGCCCTTCCACAATAAAAGACTCCCCACATAGTATTCCAAGAAGATTGATCGCGTCAAGTCGCGTATGTCACCTGCTTTCCATTCAAACGCGCGCTGAAAATCTGGGACAAGAAAACGGCCTTCCCGAATCCAATTCAGCAATGAGTGGAAAACTATGTCCTTGGGCGTCTGGTCGCGCATATTTTGCCCTCAATCATCCAAATAACTATCCACGGTTGAATACCGTGTCTTGAAGCGGAAGGTAAGACAAAAAAGCACTGGGTGAGCGCCTCTTTGAAAACCTCTTCGAACCGGGAACGAACGAGATCTCTCTCCGCCCGCACTGCGGAACAGCTACCATCGATTGCATCCATCTTCACAAAAATCGAAAAAAAACGGGCTGACCAATCGCTTGGCCAGCCCCATTATCAACTCAAACCTATCCCAACAATCAATCAATCGTCACCGTCACCGCCCGGCGGTTCCTTGCCCAGGCGCTGGCGTCCGAGCCCAGCGCGTCGGGGCGTTCTTTGCCGTAGCTGACGACGCGCAGGCGTTGTTCGCT
>JBBQXX010000173.1:0-5751 GCA_038209235.1 Sphingomonadales bacterium
TCATCGGCGGCATCGGCGTTTGCGGTACCCACCGGCTCGGTTTCGGCAGATGCAGCAACGTCGCTCGCAGGCAGTGCGTTGGCAATCCGCGTTGCGAGCGGAATTTCTGTCGGCGCGCAAGCACCGATGGCCAGCGCAGCAGGCAAAGCGAACAGCGTCAGATTTTGCATGATGCCCCTTCTTGGCCGCGCAAGGTCCGCCGCCATCCAGGCGTGGCGCTAGCTGTGAATTGTGACAGCAAGGCTAAACGATCATCATCAGAATGAAATATAAGTTTCATCCATTCGTCTTGATGCGTTGCTAGGCGGCAAGAGCGCTGCTGCATTGCAGCACATCATCGGGGGGTTTTCATGATTATGTCCGGTTCAAGGTGCCAGTACGGCGCCTCACGTCGCTTTGCCTCAGTTCTGTTGGCAAGCGCCGCCGCAATGGCGTTTGTTCCGCAGCTTGCCCGTGCGCAGCAAACGGTAGCTCAGCCCGGCGAAGAAGTGGAAGAGGAAGGCGGCGATATCATCGTGCGCGGATCACGGCCGATTGCCGAGTCAGAGGCTGCCGCGTTGCAGATCCAGCGTTCATCCGATTCGCTGGTCAGTGTGGCTGCATCCGACTCGATTGGCCGCTTGCCAGACCAGAATGTTGCCCAGGCCGCAGGACGTCTGCCTGGCGTTGCGGTCCAGCGTGACCAGGGTCAGGCGCGCAACCTCAGCTTGCGCGGTGCACCAATCAACTGGACGACACTGGCGATTGACGGCATCTCGATCGTCAGCCCTGAGGGCCGCGAGACGCGCTTTGACAGCATCCCGTCGGCCATCGCATCGCAGATCATCGTCCGCAAGGCGGTGACCCCAGACATGACCGGCGAGACCGTGGCGGGCCAGATCAACATTCGCACGCGCTCGGCTTTTGACTACTCGGGCCTGCATGTCGCCGGCAAGCTGGGCGGCGGCTATGTCGAACTGGGTAACCAGCAGGAATATGAAGGCCAGCTGGTGGTGTCTGATCAATGGGACACCGGCATCGGTAAAATCGGCGTGCTGCTCTCGGGCAGCTATTATCAGCGCGATATGGTCACCGACAATTTCGAAAATGACTGGGAGGTGGTCGATCAGGATCGCCAACCGGGCAATCAGGATCGCATCTGGGCGCGCGAAACCGAGAACAAGCTGTACCGGTTGACGCGCAAGAACTATTCCTATTCGGGCCGGTTCGATTGGGAGCCAAGCGCAGGCAACCGTTTTTTTGTCCAGTCGATCTTTACGACGTTCATCGACGATGAAGCGCGCGACAACTATATTTTCGACCTGGATGATCGCCAGAGCGATCTGACCCGGCCTGCAACCCCTGTTTGCACGATTGCCTTCAACCCTGCTCCTGCCAACAGCGGTTACGCCGATGTCTGCATCGGCAACACGCCGCTGGCGGGTACGGTTTACGGTATCGACATCAATCAGCGCGCCACTTTACGCGCCTTCGAGCAGTCAATCTTTACCAACACTTTGGGTGGTGATCACGAGTTTGGCGACCGTTGGACGCTCGCATGGCGTGCCAACTACACCCGCGCCAAAGATGACCGCAGCGTCGTCGGCGAGGCTCGCTATGACAGCCCCAGCACCCGCAACCTTCGCCCCACGGTCAATTATGATCTGACGGATCGCGATTTTGCCAGAATTCGGCTGTTCCGGACGATTACGACCTCTGGCCCGACCACATTTCGCGCAGGCGAGCAGGTTGTCGATATCGACCAGTTTCAAAGGCCGCTGACATCGCTGACATCGCTTGATCGGGTCGATATCACCGAAGGCTATACCGGCAAGTTTGATGTTACCAAGGAACTGAACCTGTTTGGCGGCGAAGCCAAGTTCAGCTTTGGCCTACAGTTTGACCAACGCACTAAGGAAGCCAACGAAATCCAGTTTGTGGCGAACAACGCGCAAGCAGCAGCGCTGGGTATCAGCACAACTTTCCAGACAGAATCGCTGAATATTCCCTTCAAGGGCGAAATTCCGCTGGGCTACACCTTCCGGTATTTTGACCTCGACAAGTTGCGCAGCAATGTCGATCTGCTGCGTGCCGGACGTCCCGCCACAGCCTTGCTCGGCAATTTCTACAATGTCCGCGAACAGGTTTTTGCGGGCTATTTTTCGGGCCGGGTTGGCTATGACTGGGGCAGCGTGCTGGCCGGTGCCAGAATCGAGCACATCAAGAACCGCGGCCAGGCATTTGCCAACGCCAGTGCTGCGCTGCCGATTCAGGTCGAAAACGATATCACGCTCGTTTATCCGAGCTTGCACGTGAATTACGATATCGCTGAAGACAAAAAGCTGCGTGTTTCGTTTAACACCGGTGCAGCCCGTCCCGACTATGATCAGCTTCGTCCCAACTTCACATTCAATGACCAGAATCTGACGATTTCCGGGGGCAACCCGTTTGCCGAGCCAGAACGGGCGTATGGCGTCGATGCGTATTTTGAATGGTACATCCAACCGCAGGGCTATTTCTCGATTGGTGTGTTTTACAAGCACATCGAAGATGTCCTGTTTGGTCAATCGCGCACGTTTGGAAGCGATGCGCTTGATTCCGGTGGCGTGGATCGTTCACAGTATATTTTCAGCACCATCGGCAATGGCGGCAAGGGCTATATTCTGGGCGCCGAGGCGGCGCTGCAAGTCCAGCTTGAGCCCTACACCGAGGCTCTCGGGCTGCCGGACTGGATGGGCGGGTTTGGTTTGAGCACCAATGTCACCTTGAATGACAGCGAGGCTGAATCGCCTGACGGTACCAAAGTTCCGCTGCCTGGCACATCGGATGTCGTTTACAATGTCGGCGGCTATTATGAAAAATACGGTCTGTCGCTGCGTTTGAACTATCAGAAGCGCACAGATTGGCTGGATGAGCTGGGCTCGGTTGCCGATGGCGGCGATTTTTTCTGGACAACCGATGACGAGATGGACTTCTCTGCTCGCTATTCGATCACCAAGAATTTTGAGGTCTATTTTGATGCATCAAACCTGTTGAACCAGCCTGGGCGTCGCTTTGTTCGTGATCGCCAGTTTACGATTGAATGGGAACGTTTTGGCAGTCGCTACACCGGTGGCGTTCGCTTCACCTTCTGATCGTGCAACCGGGCACCAGCCGGAGCGGGGAACGCACAGACCCTTTCCGGCTGATGCTGCCGACATGTTTGTCGACCTACGCGGTGGGATAATTGGGATAGGTGTGTCATCATCGGCCGCGATGGCGTAAGCTTAGATTTATGCCCGATTCTTTATCCATTCGTCACGACCACGTCATATCGGTTGATCCTTCAGAGATCGATTTTATGGGCCATGTCAACAACGCCCATTATCTCAAATGGGTGCAAGATGCTGTTGTGGCGCATTGGCAGAATATCGCGCCTCCGCAGGCGGTGGCTGAACATCTGTGGGTCGCGCTGAAACACGAGATCACCTATCGCAAGCCTGCGTTTCTGGACGATCAGGTGATCGCAACCGTGGTCCTTGAAAAAGTGCACGGTGCGCGGGCCTTTTACGAGACGATCATCCGACGCGGCGAGGATGTGCTGGCTGAAGTCAAATCAAGCTGGTGCTGCCTGGACGCCCAAACGCTGCGTCCTGCTCGGCTGGCCGAAGACATCAAGCGGCGCTTTTTCGGCAACTGATCTGCGCGCGGGTTCAGCCAATCATTCCCAGGCCGATTAGCGCCAGCAGAAACATCGTGACCACAAAGCTTATGCACACGAGCAAAACGCTGAGCCGCAGCACTGCGCCCAGGCGCGATGTGTGATACGCATGGCGCAACTGGCGGTACATATGCAAAGGCGCAAACACCACCGCCAAGGGGATAACGGCGCTGGGCACGATGTCGGACTTTACCGATAATGTGGCCACGATAAACAAAAGCGACATGAAAGCGATCGAATAGGTCACGCCCACTGCCTGGTCATAAAAATGATCCCTGCGTCTTCCCAATGTTACCAACCATATAAGTGCAATCGATAGCGGAACCAGCAGCCAGGCGAATTTACAGCCATTCGATTGCAGCTTGTAGAGCAACAGATCGGGGTTTTTGTTCGCCTTGCCGATCGCCTTGCTGGCCCATTGGTCAAATGCCTTCCAGCCGGTGTCGATCTCGCCGACAAGATCAAGGCCGCGCACATTTTCAGCCCCTTCAGCTTCCATTGCCTCGGGATAGCGCGCCTTGCCCTCGGTGGCGAAGGAGAGGCCGTTGACGTTGTTTTTCAACTCATTGAGCGCGGCCAGACGCTGCTTGTAGTCATCGGACGACGGGGCAATGTCCGCCAGTTCGCGTTCTTCCTTGCTGATATTGGGCTCCAGATCCTGCATCTCGGCGCGCATGCCATCGCGCCAGTCGTCGATGCTGACAAAATTGCAAATGCGAAAGCATGGCTTTGCCCGCCGTCGGGGCCAAGTGCTTTGATCTTGCGTCATCATGATTGCCTTTTGCCCACGGCTGCGGTTAAGCCCGCGCAATGGCCCATTTCGATCCCAAAACCTTTCGCAACGCATTGGGGCAATTTGCCACCGGTGTGACCATCGTCACCACGCGGGATGCAGCCGGCAACGCGGTTGGGGTAACCGCCAACAGCTTCAATTCGGTCTCGCTCGATCCGCCGTTGGTGCTGTGGTCGCTGGCGCGGTCGGCCCGGTCGATGGAGGCGTTTGAACAGGCGGGGCATTTTGCCGTGCATATCCTCGCCAGCGATCAGGATCATCTCTCCAACCTGTTCGCATCGAAGGTTGCAGACAAGTTCGCTGGGCTTGAGGTCGGCAGCGATGGCCCGCCCCGGATCGACGGATGTTCAGCGCGGCTGGTGTGTGAAACGCGCCATATGTACGAAGGCGGCGATCATGTGATCATGGTCGGTGAGGTCAAGGATTACGAGAGCGAGGGCAAGCCGCCGCTGCTGTTTCACGGTGGCGGATATGCTGACCGGATCTTGCGTGAGACCCCCACCGATACGCCGGCGGTGCTGTATGCGGTGGAGGGTCGGATCGCGACAATTACATTGAATCGGCCCGACGCGCGCAACGCGCTGTCAGAAGAGGTGATCGGCGCATTGGTGGCGACGCTGGAGGCTGCCGATGCTGACCCGGGTATCGATTGTGCTATCCTCACCGGGGCGGGGCTGAGCTTCTGTGCTGGTGGCAATATCAAGCAGATCAAGGCGTTGACGTCTGAACATCACATGACTCCGATGCAGCTTGAAAACTGGTATCGCACGCAGATCCAGCGGATACCGGTGACCATGGACCGTTTGTCGGTGCCGGTGATAGCTGCTGTGCGTGGTCACGCAATCGGCGCGGGCTGCGACCTTGCGAGCATGGCCGATATCCGGATTGCCGCCGATGATGCGGTGTTTGCCGAGAGTTTCTTGCGGGTCGGGATCATTCCGGGTGATGGCGGCGCGTGGCTGTTGCCCAGGATCATCGGCATGGCCAGGGCCAGCCAGATGATGCTGACCGGTGAGTTTATCGATGCCGCAAAGGCAGAGCGCTATGGTCTGGTGTCGGAGGTGGTGCCGGTTGATGCGCTGATGACCCGCGCCATGGAACTGGCCCGGATGGTTGCGCAGTTCCCGCCCTCGGCTGTTCGCAAGACAAAGCGGCTGCTCAAGGATGCGCGCGATGTATCGCTGGTCGAGCATCTCGATCAGGCGGCGATCTGGCAGGGCGTTTTGCAACAGATGGATGACCACCGGGAGGCGATCGACGCCATTTTAGAGAAGCGCGC
>JBBQXX010000174.1:0-5742 GCA_038209235.1 Sphingomonadales bacterium
ACGCCATCCGCGCCTGCAACTCCTCATACCGCGCCTCGATCTGCCCAATGCGTTCAGGGGAGATGCGGGTCATCGCAAGTGCCCTGCGATGTCGCCCACACCGTCATGCTGAACGTGTCTCAGCATCCATCGCGCCCCAAAAGCCGAAGCCGCGTGGGGAGAAATGGACCCTGCAACAAGCCTGTCCTGAGCACAGTCGAAGCGTTCAGGGTGACGTGGGAGGGTTCCGCCAACTTCGCGTTCACTCGCCAGCTTCCCTGCGAAGGCAGGTATCCATCTCCAGACCGTCGCACCGGACGCCAGCGCAGGAGATAGACCCCTGCCTTCGCAGGGGTGCCGGGGGGACGGCACCGCAAACCGCTCAGTTATCATGCGGGAACAATCTGATCTGCTGGCCTGACCATGCATCTGATACACTATCGTAGACGGTAAATTTATCTTTGAGACAGTTTTCAATGATATCCGAAAAGCCACCAAATTGTTCGGGCGTTCCATTTTGCAGCTTTAAGCGCAGGTTCCCACGCTCACCTTGATTTGACCCGTGATCGTCAATCACGATGACAACCGACGGTGCCAAGTCCACCGCTTTTTTAAAACGCTTCTTTACAGAGCCAGTTGAAATCGAATCAACTTTTAACCCGTTGAGCCGCAAAACCGTAGTCAACCAAGACACTTCTTTACTTAGAGTGTCACTCTCGTCAACGACTACAAAAAGCGGATGAGTGACGTCGCCCACCTCACACAACATCGCTAGCCGTTCGATCCCCGCGGCCCATCCGACCGCTGGCGTAGCTGGCCCGCCGAGGTTTTCGATCAGTCCGTCGTAGCGGCCGCCGCCCAGCACGGTGCCTTGCGCGCCCAGACGGTCGGTGACGAATTCGAACGCGGTATGGCGGTAGTAATCGAGCCCGCGCACCAGCCGTGCGTTGCGGGTCCACGCGACACCTGCCGCATCCAGCCCTTGGCACACGCTCACGAAAAACGCACCCGCCTCATCGGTCAGGAACGCATCGATATCGGGCGCGCTGTCGGCGATCGGGCGATCTTGCGCTTCCTTGCTGTCGAGGATGCGCATCGGGTTGCGCTCCAGCCGGCCTTGCGATTCCTGCGACAGGTCACCCCGGTGCGCCTCGAAATGCGCCACCAATGCTGCGCGCCATGCATCGCGGCTGGCGGCATCGCCCAGCGTGTTGAGTTGCAGCGTCACGCCCTCTGTTATCCCCAGTTCGCGCAAGATCTGGTCGGCCATCACCAGCAGTTCGACATCGGCTTGCGGTTCGCCAGCGCCGATGATCTCGGCGTCGATCTGGTGGAACTGGCGGTAGCGGCCCTTTTGCGGGCGCTCATGGCGGAACAGTGGGCCGTGCGTCGCCAGCTTCAGCGGCGCATATTGCTGCCAGCCGTTGGTCAGGTACGCGCGCGCGATTCCGGCGGTGAACTCGGGACGCAAGGTCAGCGAATCGCCGCTGCGATCATCGAACGAATACATTTCCTTGCTGACGACATCGGTGGTTTCGCCCAGCGATCGCGAGAACACTGCGGTCGCCTCGAACACCGGCATTTCGACGCGGCGGAAGTTATAGAGGCGGCGCACCTTGTCGAACGTATCGACAACATGGCCGAACCGCTCCTGATCGTCACCGAAAATGTCTTGTGTGCCGCGGATTGCGCCCGGCGTCTTGATCTTGCCCATTGCGTTGAGGTCACTAGCGACTTTTTTGCCTTACGCCAAACTAGCGGGTGCTTTTTTTTGGGGATGGGGCCTAATGTAGAACGATATTGCCGAACATCAGACGGCGAGCGTTCCCGAATCCTCTCCCGCAACGGGGAGGTGGCAGCCTGAAAGGCTGACGGAGGGGAAGCCGGATTGTGCTTCTGCCTGAAGGAATCACAATCCGGCTTCCGCTCCAGCGCTTCGCAGTCCCCCTCCCCGGATTGGGGAGGATTCACGTCAGCAAAGGGTCGAAAACTTGCGTCTTATGCTTACCGTATCCTGCCTTGCCATGGCATTGGCCGCCGTTCCCGCCGCCGCGCAGAACAGCGAGCCTATTATGCAGCCCGTCATCGATATCGTGCCGGAGGCGCGCGATATCGAATTTCCCGGGGCGATGACGCTGGATGTCGATGCCACCGATGTCGAGCGCGCGATCTTTTCGGTGATGCAGACGATCCCCGTTCCTGCAGAAGCGCGCGAAGCGGGGCGTTTGACGCTGCTGTATCCCGAATGGCTGCCCGGCAATCACGCGCCGCGTGGTGAGATCGAGAAGCTGGTCGGCCTGAAGTTCACCGCAAACGGCAAGCTGCTGGCATGGCAACGCGATTCGCTCGACATCAACGCGTTTCACATCACCGTGCCCGCCGGTGGACGTGAGATCAGCGCGAGCTTCCAGTTCGTCAGCCCCACCGCGTCCAACCAGGGCCGGGTGGTGATGGCGCCCAAGATGATGAACCTGCGCTGGAACAATGTCGCGCTTTATCCGGCGGGCTATTTCACCCGCAATATCCCCGTCGATGCGTCGGTGACCTGGCCCACCGGCTGGCAGACGGGCAGCGCGATGCGTGCCAAGCGCACAACCGGTGCAAAGGTCAGCTATGAGCGGGTGGACTTCGATACGCTGGTCGACAGCCCGATGTTTGCCGGCGCGCATTTCAAGAGCTGGCCGCTGTCCGACACGGTGACGCTCAATGTCGTTGCCGATGCACCGGAGTTTCTTGCCGCCACGCCCGAACAGATCGACAATCACAAACGGCTGGTGGCAGAGGCCGAGCACCTGTTTGGCGTGCGTCATTATGACCGCTATGATTTCATGCTGTCGTTATCCGACGAGATGAGCGGCATCGGCCTCGAACACCATCGCAGCAGCGAGAACGGTGTCGGCACCGGTTATTTCACCGATTGGGCCAAGGGACCCGGATCGCGCAACCTGCTGCCGCACGAAATGACGCACAGCTGGAACGGCAAGCATCGCCGTCCGCAGGGCATCTGGGCACCCGATTTTCGCCAGCCCAGCCGCGATGACCTGCTGTGGGTCTATGAGGGGCAGACGCAGTTCTGGGGCTATGTGCTCGGCGCGCGATCGGGGCTGTTCAGCTATCAGGATACGCTTGATGCATTCGCATCGATTGCCGCCGGGCTTGATCTGCGACGCGGGCGCAGCTGGCGGCCGATGGGCGATACCGCGCACGATCCGGTGATCTCGGCGCGAAGCCCCAAGGCCTGGGCGAGCTGGCAGCGCAGCGAGGATTATTACAACGAGGGCATGCTGGTGTGGCTGGAGGCCGACCAGATCATCCGCCGCGAATCGGCGGGCAGCAGGTCGCTGCAGGATTTCGCGCGCGCCTTTTTTGGCGGGCGAGAGGGTGACTGGGGCGTGGTTACCTATGAACTGCCCGATGTGATCGCGGCGTTGAACGCTGTGCAGGCCTATGACTGGCAGGGCTTCTTGCAAACCCGCGTTTATGAGATCACCGACCAGGCCCCCAAACAGGGGCTGGTGCTGGGCGGTTATGAACTGGTTTATGGCACCGAACCCAGCATGTTCATCAAATCGGGCGAGACAGCATCGGGTAACACCGATCTTAGCCATTCGATCGGCCTGATCGTTGAAAAAGATGGCAAGGTGGCGCAGGTGATGTGGGGCAGCCCGGCATTCGATGCGGGCATGACCAACGGCGACCAGATCACGGGCGTCGGCGGTAAGGAATATTCAGCCGATGCTCTCAAGGCTGCGGTCAAGGCGAGCGCGACCGGTGGCAAGCTGGAGCTGCTGATCAAGCGCGGCAAACGTTACCGCGAAACCACGCTTTCCTATTCGGGCGGCTTGCGCTATCCGGCGCTCCGCAAGATCGGGGAGGGCGAGACCGGCCTTGACCGGCTGCTTGCACCGCAAACCCGCTGAGCGATGAAACGGGCGCACGTTTCGGCGCGGACACATAACAAGGGCATCAATCTCCATGCTTATTGACCAGATACCAATCGGCAAAAACCCGCCGAACAATGTCAATGTGATCATCGAAGTGCCGACCGGCGGCGAGCCGGTGAAATATGAATTCGACAAGGCGTCAGGCGCATTGTTCGTCGACCGCATCCTGCACACCCCGATGCGTTATCCGGCCAATTACGGCTTCATTCCGCACACGCTGTCGCCCGATGGCGATCCGCTCGATGCACTGGTTGTGGCGCGTTCGCCGTTCATGCCGGGTTCTGTGGTGCGCGCCCGGCCGATCGCGGTGCTTAATCTGGAAGACGAGCATGGCGGCGATGAAAAAATCATCTGCGTGCCCGATACCGCTACCTTCCCGTATTATACAGATGTGCGCGAAAAGACCGATATGCCCGACATCGTGTTCGCGCAGATCGAGCATTTCTTCACGCATTACAAAGACCTGGAGGCCGAAAAGTGGGTCCGCGTCGGCAAATGGGGCGATGCTGACGAGGCACGGCAGGTGATTATCGAGGCTATCGAACGCGCGCGGCAACACAAAGACGCAACTTGATGCGGGCCGGCGTTGGAGCTGGGGCTGGCATGGGGGCTGGCGTTGGGGCAGGGGCTATGTTGCTACCAGCCCTGACGCTGGTTTGCGCGTTCCTGCTGTCAGGATGTGCCACGCCCGAGGCACGCACAAGCGCGGCCTTGCAGAAGGCAGGGCTCAGCCGCCCGGTTTCGGCGTGTATGGCGCAGCGGATGACAGGTCGGCTTTCGCTTGCGCAGTTGCAGCGGCTTGGACGCATCAAAAGATTGCAGCGTGCAGGCGATTTCGACGAATTTGTCAATGCCACGCGGGCTTTGCGCGATCCGGAAATTCTGGGCGTTGTCAGCTCGTCGGGACTCATTTGCGCGGTTCGCAACTGATCGGCGAGAAACCGGCGTGTCATGCGTGTTTGCAGGGTTCCCTTTGGGCTGGGTCTATGCTTTAGCCCGCCTCACAACCGTTCATCGAACGCTTATCGGCCCGGTGTCGACCGCTAGTTGAGTCGCACGCCCGGCCTGCTCAGAAAGGCATCGGATCCTTCATGAACATCCACGAATATCAGGCCAAGCAACTGCTCGCAAAATATGGCATCGGCATTCCTGCCGGGCATGCCGCGCTGACCATCGAAGAGGCGGTTGCCGGCGCACAAAAGCTGCCCGGACCGCTGTATGTCGTGAAGGCGCAGATTCATGCGGGTGGACGCGGCAAGGGCAAGTTCAAGGAACTGGGCGCAGATGCCAAGGGCGGTGTGCGGCTCGCCAAGTCGATCGACGACGTGCGCAGCGATGCAACCGACATGCTGGGCAACACGCTGGTCACCATCCAGACCGGCGATGCCGGCAAGCAGGTCAACCGCCTGTATGTGACCGATGGCGTTGACATCGAGTCCGAATATTACCTGTCGATGCTGGTCGATCGCAAGACCGGGCGCGTCGCGATGATCGTTTCGACCGAAGGCGGCATGGATATTGAAACCGTAGCGCACGATACGCCCGAATTGATCACCACCATCACCATTGACCCTGCGCAGGGCTTCATGCCTCACCACGGCCGCGCCGTGGCGTTCGCGCTGAAGCTTTCGGGCGATCTCAACAAACAGGCCGCCAAGCTTGCCCTGCAGCTTTACACCGCTTTCATCGACCTCGATTGCGCGATGCTGGAAATCAACCCGCTGGTCGAAACCACGGATGGCGCGCTGCTGGTGCTCGACACCAAGATGAGCTTCGATTCGAACGCGCTCTATCGGCATCCCGATGTCGAGGCGTTGCG
>JBBQXX010000175.1:0-5693 GCA_038209235.1 Sphingomonadales bacterium
AGCGCACGTTCGTTGCAACAACGCATCGCCTTCGCAAACCAGGGTTAGGAGATACGCCATGCTCACCAATATCGTGCTGTCGTCGTTGATCGCTTTGGCATCGCCCCTGCCGGTTGGGGTATCCATGCCAAATCTGCTGCCTGCGGTGGCTGCGGCGCAAAAGCGCAGGCCGATCGTAGTTGCAATCTGCAGGATCACGCGCGGCAAGGCCAGGATTTGCAATCGCTAAGCACGCTGTGGCGGCAAGCTTGCGGTTATCGTTGAGACTATCCTGGCAGGCGAAAGCAACTGCGCGATTATTCGCGACAGTCGAGATTCTGTGACCGTGGCCTGGGTGACTCTTTGCGCAATTTAACGGTAGATTTGACCTGCAATCTCTGGCTTTAATCGTCCGATGAATTTAGCCGATACCCTTTGCTCGCTGACGCCATCCGGCACCGGCTGGGCTATAACCGTGCCCGGCTGCTGGATGCAGGGACGCACCAGCTATGGCGGATTGTCGTCTGCGCTGGCGCATCATTGCGCGCGTCTGGCGGTGCCCGATGCTCCGCCGCTGCGCTCGGCGCAAGTAGCGTTTGTCGGGCCGCTGGCAGGCGAGGTCACGGTGACCTGCGATCTGCTGCGCCGCGGTCGCAACACCGCCTTTGTCGAGACCCGGATCGTTTGTGCCGATGGGCTGGGCTTTATCGGCACCTATATTTTTATGACCAAGCGGGAGAGCAGGATCGAGTTCGAAGCTGTCCACCGGCCCAATGTGCCGCCGCCGCCTGGGGATGGCGAAACGCGCCGTGGCCCGCCCGAATTCTTCACCTCGCAAATGGAGTATCCAGAAAAACGGCTGGAACTGGGCGCGAACACGCCGCGGCTTTGCGCCTGGCACCGCCTGGCCGAGCGGGATGGCCTCGATCCCATGACCGAACTGCTGTGCATCGGCGATGGCTTGCCGCCCGCCGCGATGGGATTGATGGACGCATCCGGACCGATCAGCTCGATGAACTGGCAGGTCAACATGCTGACCGACGCGCCGCAGACCGAAAACGGCTGGTGGCTGCTCGAATCGGTCACCCATCACGCGCACCATGGCGCCTCCAGCCAATATATGACGGTATGGAACAGCAAGCTTGAACCGGTGATGGTCGCCATGCAAAGCGTGGCGCTGTTTGTCTGATCCCGCATCTCGATCCGGATCGGCCGCACCCGACATAGAAAACCTCAGGAGAGCAGCGCCATGAAGACCCGCATCACCGAAATGTTCGGTATCCAGCACCCGATCATCCAGGGCGGCATGCATTATGTCGGTTTTGCCGAACTTGCCGCCGCCGTCTCGAACGCGGGCGGTCTGGGTATCATCACCGGCTTGACGCAAAAATCCCCCGAAGATCTGGATGCCGAGATCAAAAAGTGCAAGACGCTGACCGACAAGCCGTTTGGCGTCAACCTGACCTTCCTGCCGGTGCTGACCTCGCCCGATTATCCCGGCTATGTGCGCGTGATTATCGAAAACGGGGTGAAAGTGGTCGAGACGGCGGGCAACAATCCGCAATCGGTGCTGCCCTATCTGAAAGAAGCGGGAATCAAGGTGATCCACAAATGCACCAGCGTGCGCCACGCGCTCAAGGCCCAGTCGATCGGATGCGATGCGGTCTCGGTCGATGGTTTCGAATGCGGCGGGCATCCGGGCGAGGATGACGTACCCAACATGATCCTGCTGCCGCGCGCCGCCGATGAACTGGATATCCCGTTTGTCGCCAGCGGCGGCCAGGCCGATGCGCGTTCTCTGGTTGCGTCGCTGGCAATGGGTGCAGACGGCATCAACATGGGCACCCGCTTCATCGCCACCAAGGAAGCACCGGTGCACGAGAATGTGAAGCTCGCCATCGTCGCCGCCTCCGAACTCGACACTCGGCTGGTGATGCGTTCGCTGCGCAACACCGAACGCGTGCTGACCAATGCTGCGGTCGAGCAACTGCTGGTGATCGAGAAGGAAAAGGGCGCGGACCTGCAATTCGCCGACATCATCGAACAGGTCGCAGGCGTCTATCCGCGCATCATGATGGAAGGCGATATGGAAGCCGGCGCTTGGTCCTGCGGCATGGTCGCCGGGCTGATCAACGACATTCCGACCTGCAAGGAACTGATCGACCGGATCATGCGCGAGGCCGAGCAGATCATCCGCGTACGGCTGGAGGGAATGCTGGCGGGGTGAAGCCTTGGCGCACCGCGTTGCCGTGCCCACCCCTGCTCAGGCTGAGCGGGGTGGGTAATACCGAACTATCAGGCCACCTCCCCCCGCCTCCTACCGCCCCCTACCGCGTCAGTTTCTTGTAGCTCATCCGGGTCGGGCGGTCGGCTTCGTCGCCCAGGCGGCGGCGTTTGTCTTCTTCGTAGCTGTCGAAATTGCCCTCGAACCATTCGACATGGCTGTCGCCTTCGAACGCCAGAATGTGGGTGCACAGCCGGTCGAGGAAGAAGCGGTCATGGCTGATCACCACCGCGCATCCGGCAAAGCTTTCCAGCGCCTCTTCCAGCGCGCGCAAGGTTTCGACATCGAGATCGTTGGTCGGCTCATCGAGCAGCAGCACGTTGCCGCCTTGCTTAAGCATCTTGGCCATGTGGACGCGGTTGCGTTCGCCGCCTGAGAGCTGGCCAACCTTTTTCTGCTGGTCCTGCCCCTTGAAGTTGAACGCACCGACATACGCGCGGGTGGCAATCTCGTGCTTGCCCAGCTTGAAGAAATCGAGCCCGTCGGAGATTTCTTCCCACACGTTCTTGGACGAATCGAGATGATCGCGGCTCTGGTCGACATAGCCCAGCTTGACCGTTTCACCGATGGCGATCGAACCGCTGTCGGGGGTTTCCTTGCCGGTGATCAGCTTGAACAACGTTGTCTTGCCCGCGCCGTTCGCCCCGATGACGCCGACGATGCCGCCCGGGGGCAGCATGAACGACAGGTTTTCGAACAAAAGCTTGTCGCCATAGGCCTTGGTCAGCCCGTGCGCCTCGATCACCTTGCCGCCAAGCCGTTCGGGGGTCTGGATGACGATCTGTGCCTTGCCGGGGCTACGGTTTTCCTGTGCTTCGACCAGCTCGTCGAACGCCTTGATGCGGGCCTTGGACTTGGTCTGACGCGCCTTGGGGCTTTGCCTGATCCATGCCAGTTCGTCCTGGATGGCCTTTTGACGGCCCTCATCCTCGCGCGATTCCTGCTGGAGGCGCTGCGCTTTCTTTTCGAGATAGGTCGAGTAGTTGCCTTCGTAGATGAAATACTTGCCGCGATCGAGTTCGAGGATCCAGTTGACGACATTGTCGAGGAAATAGCGGTCATGGGTGACAAGGATGACGTTGCCCGGATAATCGACCAGATGCTTTTCCAGCCAGCCGACGCTTTCTGCATCGAGGTGGTTGGTGGGCTCATCGAGCAGCAGGATGCCGGGCTTTTCGAGCAACAGACGGCATAGCGCAACGCGGCGCTTTTCGCCACCCGACAGGTTCTTGACATCGGCATCGCCCGGCGGACAGCGCAGCGCTTCCATGGCAATTTCAAGCTGGTTATCGAGCGTCCAGCCATCGACCGCATCGATCTTTTCCTGCAGGCTACCCATCTCTTCCATCAGCGCATCAAAATCCGCGTCCTCGGGCGGATCGGCCATCAGGTTGCTGATCGCATCGAAGCGCTCGACCAGATCGGCGACGGGGCGCACGCCATCCATCACGTTCTGCTTGACGGTCTTGGTCGAGTCGAGTTCGGGCTCTTGTGCCAGATAGCCGACGGTCACGCCTTCGCCGGGCCAGGCCTCGCCGACATAATCCTTGTCCATTCCGGCCATGATTTTCATCAGCGTGGATTTGCCCGAGCCGTTCGGTCCGACGATGCCGATCTTGGCATCGGAATAGAATTGCAGATGGATGCCGTTGAGCACCGGCTTGTTGGCTGCCGGATAGGTCTTGGTCAGACCCTTCATGACATAGGAATATTGTGCGGCCATGCAAATTGCGCCTTTTAACGGGATTGTGAGTTGTCCCGCTCCCTAGCGAGGGCGCACCAAACGGGCAAGACGCCATTGGCAAACAGGTGCCAGCCGGTTAAGCGTTCGTCGCATGAAAACACGCCTCCTGCTGGCCATTGCCGCGCTCGCCCTGCCCTTCCCGCTTTTCGCCCAGGAGGGTCAGGCGCATGATCCTACGGCGCTTCAGCAAAAGGCGCTGGGCGATAACACCGCCTATTCGATCGTCGAAGACCTGACCACCGAGATCGGCCCGCGCCTTGCCGGTACCGATCGCGAGGCGGCAGCGCGCACGTGGGCGGTCGATCGGCTGAAAGCGATGGGCTTTGCCAATGTGCGGATCGAGCCGTTCGATATGAAAACCTGGGTACGCGGCATCGAGACCGCCGAGGTTACCGCGCCTTATTCCGGCAACATGCACATCACCGCTTTGGGCAATTCGGCCAGCACCGGCGCGCGCGGGCTTGAGGCGCAGATCGTCTATTTCCGCACGATGGCCGATCTGGAGGCCGCAGCTGCAGGCAGCCTGAAGGGCAAGATTGCCTTCGTCAGCCACAAGATGACCCGCACCCAGACCGGAGCGAGCTATGGCCAGTTTGGCGATGTGCGCAGGCGCGGACCGAACACAGCCGCATCCAAGGGTGCGTCGGCGATCATCATCCGCTCCGTTGGCACCGATTATCACCGCAACCCGCACACCGGCGGCACCAACTTCGCCAAGGATGTCACGCCGATTCCGGCAGCAGCGCTGTCGATCCCCGATGCGGAAAATCTGGAGCGGATGGTCACCCGTGCCGCGCGCGATGGCAAACCGGTTACAATCAAGCTGGTGCTCACCCCCCGGCAGATCGGCACCACGCAATCGGGCAATGTCATCGCCGAAGTGCCCGGCAGCGATCCGGGTGCAGGCATGATCCTGATCGGCGGGCATCTCGACAGCTGGGATCTGGGCACCGGCGCGGTTGACGATGGCGCAGGTGTGGCGATCAGCGCGGCAGCAGCCAAGCTGATCATGGATGCAGGCACGCCAAAGCGCACCATCCGCGTGGTGTGGTGGGGCGCAGAGGAAGTCGGCATATTCGGCGGCTCAGCTTATGCCCAGAAGCACGGCGCGGCAGGCCATGCGCTGGCAATGGAATCGGATTTTGGCGCAGGCCGCATCTGGCAGGTCGATTTCAGGCTGCCCGAAACTGCAGACGGCCTGAAGACGAAGATCGCAAATGCGTTGGCACCGATGGGTATCGGTCGCAGCAACGATGTGGCCAGCGGCGGCCCGGACCACGGCCCGATGGTCGCGCTGGGCGTCAACGCCATCGATCTGCGGCAGGATGGCACCGATTATTTCGACCTGCACCACACCCCTGACGACACGCTCGACAAGATCGACCCGCAGATGCTGCGCCAGAACGTTGCCGCGTGGGCGACGGTGCTGGCTATTGTCGCCAATGATCCGGCAGATTTGCTGCCCAAGCCTGTGCCCGCCAAATAAGCGCCCGCTGGTTCTCCGGGGAAAGCCGGAGCCCAGAAGTCAGGTTACACCTTGCGACAACATTTCCCGAAAATGGCCGGCGCCTTCGCAACCCATTCAGACTAACACGCGTATTCCTGAACAAGTCCAGAGCAACCCCCATTGTCTGGCAAGCCAGGAGTTACGAAAATGAAACTGATTTCAAAGACCCTTATCGGGAC
>JBBQXX010000176.1:0-5604 GCA_038209235.1 Sphingomonadales bacterium
GAAGGGTGCAAAGCTTGGCAGTTTATCACCCAGAACGTAGGAAGCCAAAGCAAGCGCTGTCCAAGCAATGAGCCCGCCAACCGGCATCGCCGTAGTGCTGGTTGCAAGATATTCACGTCGCGCATCGACAAGCGTAATTGATGAATAGTTCGTCATACATCGCCCCGATTTATTGCAACACATCAAGCTCCGATTGAGATTACATATTTCGTAACAAGCGTCCAGTCGCGTTCGGATCGTTGTACGACCGCCTTCATAAAAAGCCTCCCCAAAGCTATAGGGCTGCCTGCCACCCAAAAGCAGACAATTGCATCCTGAATTGATCATTCGCTTGCAAACTTATCGTCGGTCGATCGGGCTTTATATCATCGAAGAGCGCTCCGCACCTCGCGGGCTTGCGGACAAATGAAACCGTAGTGTCTGCCTCGGCGTAACAGTGGCAGGGTTCCGGGCGAATAGACATTTGGGCAGATGACAGGACAAGCGACATGGATCGACGCACTTTTATCGAACGCACCGTTCTGGGCGCGACGGGCATTGGCCTGTTTTCGGTCGCCGGCTTTGGGCTGGGCAGGGCCAGCGCGCGGGCCAAAGGCAAGTTTGAGATCACCAGAACCGAAGCCGAATGGAAGCGCACGCTGACCCCGGCGCAGTTTTATGTGTTGCGCACCGAAGGCACCGAACGACCGTTCTCCAGCCCACTCGACAAGCAAAAGCGCGCCGGAACCTTTATCTGCGCAGGCTGCCAACTGCCGTTGTTCTCGTCAAAGACCAAGTATGACAGCGGCACCGGTTGGCCCAGTTTCTATGCGCCGCTGCCCAAAGCGGTGGGCACCAGCACCGACAGGCTGTTGGGATTTCCGCGCACCGAAGTGCATTGCCGCCGTTGCGGGGGACATCTGGGTCACGTGTTCGACGATGGACCCAAGCCCACCGGCAAGCGCTATTGCATGAACGGTGATGCGATGGAGTTCCGGGCGAGCAAGGCTTAAAAAAATCCCTCCCGGTGCGGGGAGGGGCACTGCAAAAAGGTGGAGGGGTAGCGCGCGATAGTGTGGCGATCAGATCGACCCATTATCCCGCCACCCCTCCGTCAGCCTCGATGGGCTGCCACCTCCCCCAAGGGGGAGGATTTGAAACAATCATCCGATCCGCTTGACCGTGCCCTTATGCGCACCGACGCCAGCGACGCGCGCGCCGCCGCCGCCACCGCTGCCCGAACGGCCACCGCCACCGCCGCCACCGGGACGGCCACCGCCGCCCGAACCGCGACGGCGATTGCCGCCTTCGCCGTCACGCCGCGGGCCATAGTTGCGGCCACCCGGCGCGCCACGTTCGCCGCCACGACCCTGTCCGGGACGATCCGATGAATTGGCAGGTGCCTTGGCCGGAGGCGGCAGCAGCGCTGCAGCTTCGCTAAAGCCTTTGGGCAGCGGCATCGTCTCGGGCTTCACCTTGGTAAGACGCTCGATATCCTTGAGCAGACCGCGCTCGTCGCCGCTGACAAAAGCGATGGCGATACCGTCTGCGCCGTTGCGCGCGGTGCGGCCGATGCGGTGCACATATTGTTCGGGCACATGCGGCAGATCATAGTTGAACACATGGCTGACCCCGGTGATATCGATGCCGCGCGCCGCGATATCGGTGGCGATCAGCACCTTGATCTCGTCGTCCTTGAACGCCTTCAGCGCTGCGGTCCGCTGCGACTGGCTCTTGTTGCCATGGATTGCAGCAGAGCGGATACCCGCCCCTGCCAGCGCGCGCACCACCTTGTCCGCGCCATGCTTGGTACGGGTGAACACGAGCGTGCGTTCGGGGCGGATTTCCTGAATTTTCAGCGTCAGCAGCGCCTGCTTCTCGCTTTGACTGACGAAGGTCACATATTGCTCGACACGCTCGGCAGTGGTGGCCTGCGGGGCGACTTCGACGCGCACCGGGTTGTTGAGGAAGCGCGCACCCAGTTCGGCAATCGCCTTGGGCATCGTCGCCGAAAAGAACAGGCTCTGGCGGTTCTTGGGCAGCATCGATGCGATGCGCTTCAAGGGCACGATGAAGCCCAGGTCCATCATCTGGTCGGCCTCATCGAGCACGAAGATCTCGACATTTTCCAGCGTCAACGCGCGCTGTTCGATCAGGTCGAGCAGACGGCCTGGCGTTGCGACCAGCACATCGGTTCCGGGGGCAAGCTTCTTCTTCTGCTGGAAGATCGGCATGCCGCCGAACACGCAGTTTACCGACAGGTTGAGGTAACGCGCATATTCGCGGATGTTCTCGGCAATCTGTGCGGCCAGTTCGCGCGTCGGCGAGAGCACCAGCATGCGGCAGCCCTTGTGGGTACGGCCCCTGGTTTCCTTGGCGAGGTGATGCAGCGAGGGCAGCGAGAACGCGGCGGTCTTGCCGGTGCCGGTCTGCGCGATGCCCAAAAGATCGCGGCCCTGCATCAGCGCGGGAATGGCATCTTTCTGGATCGGTGTCGGGGTGTCGTAACCCTTCGAGTCCAGCGCGCGCAAGATAGGCTCGGCAAGACCAAGTTCATGAAAATAAGACATAAGTATACTCTACAACAGAGCAACGCGCTGGCCACGCCATAGGGTGGCGCGCGCATTGCGGGGTTCAGAAGCGCCAGAAATCTGGCACTTCAAGAAAACGCCCCGCGTGAAATGGGATGTTTGGGTGCAAGCAGCGGGGTTTCATGACCCGGCCATTCGGACCTGCGTCAACCTGAAAAGGCGATACGCAGATCGATGTTCACGCTGCCGGTTCGTAAGGGGCGTTGGGAGGAATTCCCGTGCCTGGGCGCGCTGCTCAGAGGGGCATATGGCGGCAAGTGTGCCAAATAGCAAGGGTATTTAAGCTATCGCCCGGTTTCAGGCAGCCGCCTGGATATCCGCCGGGCCGCCGATGAGTATAAAGCGGCGGTCGCAATAGCCGCATTCGACATAGCCTTTTTCGTCGATCTGCAACCAAACGCGTGGGTGGCCGAGCGCCGCGCCGCCGCGCACATCGCTCGCGCCATCGCAGGCGACGCGTGGGGTGGCGGTGCGGACGGTTTCGGGGGGATTGATCATAGGCAAATGCGGTTACCAAAGTTGCTGCACCTGCGCAATCGCAGAACGCGCGCGTTTCCCTTTGCGCAACGTGCCCCAAGCGGCTAATTCGCATCCCGTGAATCAGGCTGCTATCTCCATCGACAATCTGCGCAAGATCTACAAAGGCGCAGGCGGCGCTCCCGACAAGCTGGCGCTGGATGACGTCAGCTTCGATGTTCCACGCGGCACCATCTTCGGGTTGCTGGGTCCCAATGGCGCGGGCAAATCGACGCTGATCAACATCCTGTCGGGCATGGTGCGCAAGACCGCCGGGTCGGCGAGCATCTGGGGCTTCGATATCGATGCCGATCCGCGCAACGCCAAGGCGTCAATCGGCATCGTGCCGCAGGAAATCGTCTTCGATCCGTTTTTCACGCCCGCCGAGGCGCTGGAGCTGCAGGCCGGGCTGTTCGGCGTGCCCAAGGCCAAACGCCGCACGGCCGAGCTGCTGCGCGCGGTGCGGCTGGAGGACAAGGCCGATGCCTATGCGCGGACGCTTTCTGGCGGCATGAAGCGGCGGCTGCTGGTTGCCAAGGCGATGGTCCATTCGCCACCGATCCTGGTGCTTGATGAGCCGACCGCAGGCGTCGATATCGAGCTGCGCCAGCAATTGTGGGATTATGTCCGGCAGCTCAACCGCGCGGGCGTCACCATCGTGCTGACCACGCATTATCTCGAGGAAGCCGAGCAGCTGTGCGACCGGATCGCGATCATCAACCACGGGCGGTTGATCGCCAACAAGCCCACCGCCGAAATGGTCGGCATGGCGCGCGACAAGCTGATCGTGCTGACGCTCGATCAGGATATCAGCGTGCTGCCCGCCGATCCTGATTTCGACAAGGTTTCGGCGCTCACCGACCGGGTGGTGGAAATCGGCTACAGCAAGGACAGGCTCAACGCCGGCCAGGTGATGAGCCGGGTCCGCGAGGCAGGATACGGCATCGTCGATGTCTCGACCCGCGAACCCGATCTGGAAGACGTTTTTCTCAACCTCACCAAGGCGGTCGCGTAAGCTATGACTGAATTGCCCGCGCACGACGTGCTGATCATTGGTTCGGGCGCGGCGGGGTTGACCGCTGCGCTCAGCCTGGCGCGGCATTGCCGGGTGCTGGTGCTCGCCAAGGGGGATATCTCGGGCGGGTCGACAGCCTGGGCGCAGGGCGGCATCGCAGCCGTGCTGGAGGACGGCGATTCATTCGGCAACCATATCGAGGACACGATGGTTGCAGGCGCAGGCCTCAACAGCCGCGAGACGGTCGAGTTCGTCGTCGAGAACGCGCCTGCTGCGATCCAGCATCTGATCGATCTGGGCGTGCCGTTCAACCGCAACGGCGGCGGCGGCGATCATGGCGATGGCCTGCACCTGACGCGCGAGGGCGGGCACAGCCACCGGCGCATCGTGCATGTCGACGATGCCACCGGCTGGGCGGTGCAGCAGGCGCTGGAGCGCGCCGCGCTGGCCAGTCCCAACATCACGTTGCTGCCCGATATGGTGGCGATCGATCTGATCGCCGACCGCCACCGGGACAATCCTGTCGGCGACAAGCGTATCTGGGGGGCTTATGCGCTCAACCGTGCCACCGGCCATGTCGAGGCGCTGACCGCACGCGCGACCTTGCTCGCCAGCGGCGGGGCGGGGCGCACCTATCTGTTTTCGACTGCGCCGCGGGGGGCAACGGGCGATGGTATCGCGATGGCATGGCGCGCAGGCGCGCGCGTCTCGAACATGGAGTTCATGCAGTTCCACCCGACCTGCCTTTTCAACCTGGCCGTCAAGAATTTCCTGATCACCGAGGCGGTGCGCGGCGAGGGCGGGCATCTGTTGATCCCCGAGACCGGCTATCGCTTCATGGGCGATTTTGATCCGCGCATGGAACTGGCTCCGCGCGATGTCGTTGCCCGCGCGATCGATCATGAGATCAAGCGGCTGGGACTGGATTATGTCCATCTGGATATCAGCCACCAGCCCGCCGATTTCGTGAAGGGCCATTTCCCCACGATCTACGAGAAGCTGCTTGGGCTGGGTATCGATATCACCCGCGATCCGATCCCCGTCGTGCCCGCGCAGCATTATACCTGCGGCGGGGTGCTGATCGATCTGAATGGCCGCACCGATCTACCCGGATTGTATGCAGCAGGCGAGGTCAGCCAGTCCGGGCTGCACGGCGCGAACCGGCTGGCGTCCAATTCGCTGCTCGAATGCTTCGTCTTTGGCGATGCGGCGGCAGCCGATATCATCGTCAACTGGGATGAGCTGGGGCCGCCGCCGGCGATTTTGCCATGGGATGAAAGCCGGGTCACCGATTCGGATGAAGAGGTCGTCGTGCAGCACAACTGGCGCGAAATTCGCCGCTTCATGTGGGACTATGTCGGTATCGTGCGCACCACCAAAAGGCTGGAGCGCGCGCGCCATCGCATCGAACTGCTGCGCAGCGAGGTCGAGGAATATTACGGCAACTTCCGCGTCACCCCCGATCTGGTCGAACTGCGCAACCTGATCGAGGTCGCCGACCTG
>JBBQXX010000177.1:0-5596 GCA_038209235.1 Sphingomonadales bacterium
GTGGGGCGGACGGTTTGCCGCAGGACCATCCGATGTGATGCGCGCCATAAATGCTTCCATCCCGTTCGACAAGGCGCTGTGGCGGCAAGATATCGATGGATCGCTGGCGCATGTCGCGATGCTGTCGGCGCAAGGGATCGTTCCAGCAGAAGACGCTGCGGCAATCACCGGTGGGCTTAGGCAGATTGCCGACGAATATGCTGCCCATGGCGTGACCGAGGACTGGTCGCTCGAAGACATCCATATGCATGTCGAGGCACGGCTGACCGAGCTGATCGGTGCGGTGGCTGGCAGGCTGCACACCGCGCGTTCGCGCAACGATCAGGTCGCGACGGACTTTCGCCTTTGGGTGCGTGATGCGTGCGATGCTGCCGACAAAGCGCTGCATGCGCTGCAATCGGCGCTTGTCGAACGCGCAGCGCAGCATGCCGATGCGATCATGCCCGGCTTTACCCATTTGCAGATCGCGCAGCCGGTGACGCTGGGCCACCATTTGCTGGCCTATTACGAGATGCTGGGACGGGACCGGAGCCGTTTCGCCAGCGCACGCGCGCGGCTCAACCAGTGCCCGCTGGGGTCAGCAGCGCTCGCCGGAACGGGCTTCCCGATCGATCGCGATGCGACCGCTACGGCGCTGGGCTTTGACCTGCCGACCGCCAATTCGCTCGACGCGGTATCGGACCGCGACTTTGCGCTCGATTATCTCAACGCCGCGTCGCAATGCGCGCTGCACCTGTCGCGGCTGGCCGAAGAGCTGATCATCTGGGCGAGCCAGCCTTACGGGTTCGTGAAGCTGCCCGACAGTTTTTCAACAGGATCGTCGATCATGCCGCAAAAGCGCAATCCGGATGCCGCCGAACTGGTGCGCGGCCATGCCGGGCGAATCATCGGTTGCCAGACCGCGCTGATGATCACGATGAAAGGCCTGCCGCTCGCCTATTCGAAGGATATGCAGGACGACAAGCCACCGGTTTTTGAAGCTGAGGGGCTGCTGATGCTCAGCCTTGCCGCAATGGCCGGAATGGTTGCCGAAAGCGGGTTCGATACCGTAGCGATGCGCAAAGCAACCGAGCGCGGTTTTGCCACCGCCACCGATCTTGCCGACTGGCTGGTGCGTCAGGCAGGCATTCCGTTCCGCGAGGCGCATCACATTACAGGCGCGGTCGTGAAACTGGCCGAGCAACGCGGCGTCGCGCTCGACCGCTTGCCGATCGCAGACCTGCAGGCGATCGATGCGCGGATAACCGATGCGGTCTATCCGGCGCTGTCGGTCGATGCTTCGGTTGCCAGCCGCAACAGCTATGGTGGCACCGCGCCTGATCAGGTAAGGCTCCAGGTGGGCCGCGCCCGAGCTGCGCTGGCAGCCGGTGATGCGGGTGCAGGAGAATGATGATGTTGGTTGCCAATCGCCTGATCCTGATCGGAGCAGTTGTGCTTGCCGTGTCAGCCTGCGGTAGCCGCCAGAAGCTGACGGCAGTCGAAGGCGCGCAGCCTGCGCCAAAAGCTTATGGCGCACCCGGTGTGCCAGTGCCCGAAGACTTGCTGGAAGCTTCCACCCAGGCCCGCCCCGAACGCAACGTTGAATTACGGCGCCGGTCCGAGGCGCGGTCCGACGATCCGTTCGATCTGTCGCCCGAATAGCGCGATTTAACCGGAGCCCGACGCCACATGGACCATTTCTCGCTGACAGGCGGGCAGCTGTTTGCCGAGCAGGTGCCTCTGAGCCGGATCGCCGATGAGGTCGGCACGCCGGTCTATGTCTATTCGCGTGGCACGCTGGAGCGGCATGCGCATGTCTTTCGCGATGCGCTGTCGGGTGTGCCGCGCAAGCATCTGGCCTGTGCGGTCAAGGCCAACCCCAATCTGGCGGTGCTGAAGGTTCTGGCCAATTGCGGTTATGGCGCCGATGTCGTCTCGGGCGGCGAACTCGATCGCGCGCTGGCGGCGGGTATTGCCCCTGCCGATATCGTCTTCTCGGGCGTCGGCAAGACCGCAGACGAGATGCGCCATGCGCTGGCCAAGCGCGTTGGGCAATTCAACATCGAATCCGAAGAAGAAGGCACGATGCTGGCCGAGGTCGCCGATGGCATGGGCCTGACCGCAGCAGCTGTGCTGCGCATCAACCCCGATGTCGATGCAGGCACCCATGCCAAGATCTCGACCGGCAAGGCGGACAATAAATTCGGTGTCGGGCTGCACATTGGCCCGGGCATCTACCAGCGGCTTTCGGCGCTGCCCGGCATTGGCTTGCGCGGGGTTGCGGTGCATATCGGCAGCCAGTTGCTCAGCCTTGATCCGCTAGAGGCAGCATTCGGCAAAATCGGCCAGCTCGTCGGCGAACTGCGCGCGGCTGGCCACGCAATCAGCCATGTCGATCTGGGCGGTGGTCTGGGCGTTCCGTATCAGGCTGGCACCATACCGCCATCGCCTGCCGATTATGGCGCGCTCGTGGCAAGAATAACCCGCGACTGGGATGCGGTGATCCAGTTCGAGCCGGGGCGCGTGATCGCGGGCAATGCGGGCGTTCTGCTGACCCGCGTGGTGCGCGTAAAGCCTGGCGTCCTGCACCCCTTCGTGGTCGTCGATGCAGCGATGAACGATCTTGCCCGTCCCGCGCTGTATGATGCCTGGCACGATTTTGAGGCGGTAACGCCAGGTGGCAACCGGATGACCGCCAACATTGTCGGGCCGGTCTGCGAAAGCGGCGATACCTTCGCGATGGGCCGCGAGATCGACACGGTGCGCGCCGGAGATTTGGCGATCTTCCGGACCGCCGGTGCTTATGGCGCGACCATGGCCAGCAGTTACAACAGCCGGGCTATCGTTGCCGAAGTGCTGGTCGATCAGGATCGCTTCGCGGTGGTCGCCAACCGGATCAGCCCGGCAGAGATCATGGCGGCCGAACACGTGCCCGACTGGTTGTGAACCAGCTTCCGATTTTCCTCAATCTGCGTGGCAAGCCAGTCATCCTGCTCGGCACAGGCGAGGCAGCTGATGCAAAGCGAAGGTTGATCGAGCGGTCCGGCGGCATTTGCGTTGGCGAAGATGACCGCGCGGCGCGCATCGCCATCGTTGCGATCGAAGACGAAGCCGATGCGGTCGTTGCGGTTAGCCGGCTTAAAGCGCGCGGCATCATCACCAATGCTGTGGACCGGCCCGTTTTGTGCGACTTCACCACGCCTGCGATCATTGACCGCGACCCGGTGATCATCGCCATCGGCACTGGCGGTGCATCAGCAGGCCTCGCCAAAGCGCTACGGCAGCGGCTGGAATCGATGCTGCCGGCTAAACTGGGGCAGTTGGCGCTTGCCCTGGACAGCGCACGCGATGCTATCCGCCAACGCTGGCCGGGCAATGCCGAACGCCGCAGGGCCATCGATGCTGCGCTTGGCATCGGCGGATCGCTCGACCCGCTGGCGGATAGCGCTGGCGATGCGATCGAACACTGGCTGGCTGTGGGCGGCAAGGGCACGGCTGCGGGGCGATATGACATCGCCATCGTGTCGGATGACCCCGATGACCTGACGGTGCGGCAGGTCAGGTTGCTGGGCAGCGCCGACCTTGTGATTCACGAGGCGGACATCCCGCCAGCGATCCTGGCCCGCGCGCGCGCCGATGCAGCAGTTCAGCTGATCCAGGCCACCGAAGCTGATCTTGCACCGAGCGCGGTCATTGTCCGCCTGACGCGTGCGGCGACAGCAGGAAGTTCATGAACACCGTGGCGATCGGCTTGGCAGGATCGTCCTGCCAGGCCCTGGCCTCGACATTTGCAATACGCCTGCCAACCCGCGTCACCTCACCTACCGCATAGGTCCGCAGTTCACGGCCGCCGCGCATGAAATTGATGGTGATGTTGACCGGCTTGATCCGCAGCAGGGTTCCGTCTGTGCCCAACGTGACTCGCAGGGCGGCGATCGCGGCAATCTCAAGCAAGCCACCCAGCGCCCCGCCATGCACAAACCCCGGTCGCCCCATCACCGCAGGGCCATAGTCATAGCCGATGACGGGCAGTCCCTCGCGCAGATGATCGACCGTCATCCCCATGGTCCGGGCAAATGGCGGCAGCAATCCTTCGGCGCCAGCGATCGTGGTTGGTTCGCTCATCGATCAGGCCAGAAAATTTTCGACATGGATAAATGTCCCTGCGACATGCGCCACCGGGTCTGCTGCGTCACCATCATGCGCGATGCCGCGCACAAAGGCCATCGAACGCGTAACCATGTAGCATTCGCCGCGACCGATCACGGTTTTGCCGGGCGTGGCAGGCCGCATGTAATCGACGCGCAGATCGAGCGTCACCTGCGGGCGAAAACTTCCCATCGCCGTCCAGACCGAGAGGCTGGTGGCATTGTCCATCATGCTGATGATCGGCCCTGATGCGATGACACCGCTGCGAACATCGCCGACCAGCGCTTCGGCATAAGGCAACTCAAGTTCCACCCAGGTGTCGCCATGACCGCGATAGCGGATGCCCAGGTGAGCGCCATGGCCATGCGCCGACATGATCTTCTGGAACACACTGGGGTCAAACCGTCCGGATTGCTCAGACGTGTCATCGGGCTGGTCATTCATGGCAGCAGGCTCGTTTGGCAACGGGTTGATTAATGGACTATAATTTGAGCTTGATCACAGACGACGACACTTTGGCGCTCGCGGATAAACCACCGGCACCAAAGGACGCTGACCATGCCCATACACATCCAAGCCCCTGTCATCCATGTATCCGAGCTACCCGATTTCGACAAGCCGGTGGCCTTGCATGGCGCGCGAATCGATTCAGGTCCTGCATTGGGCGTAACCGACGACCTGTGGGTGATCGCGGTCATCATGGTCTATGAAAAATAAGGCCGTGTCGGTCGATGCCGAAATTCAGGCTCGCGTGCAAAGTGCAGCGGGCTTTGCAGGTTTGCCGTTGTTCGAAACGCTGGGTCCAATGTTGTGTGACCCTGAACTGGCGCGAAGGTGGGTGGCAGCCCACGCGCTTGCTATCGCGCATGGCGGCTTGAGCCTGCCTGCCGGGCACTCCGATCCGGTCCTGCAATCTGTGGTGATGCTCGACGACGGCCGCGTGCAATTATCGCTCGCGATTGTCAGTGCAGACGGCTGGCGGCTGCAACAGGCCAATTCTGCGGGGCAGCGGCAGGTCGTCGGCTTTGCCGATGGCTGGACGGGGATATGCTTTTTGTCCGCTAGCGACGTGGCGATCCAGCTGTTTACGCTGGATGGTGGCGCAAACGGCACGCGAGCGATCGCGCATCCGCCACGACAGGTGGCCGCAGGTGACACGATTGACCTTGCCAACATGCGCCAGGCGATTCGCCTTTCTCATCTCGGTCAGGACGCCGTGATGCTGCGTCTGCTTGTCCGCGATCCTGCGCAGGCCCAGGCGGCGGAATACGACGCCGAAACCGGCGAGGTTCTGCGGGTGCGGCAGGCCCAATCGCATGAAGGACGCACCCAGATGATCGTATCGCTGCTGCGATCGCTGGGCAGAGACGATGCGATACCCATCATCGCGGACCAGATCGATAGCTGGCCGCCGCATCTGCGCTGGCATGGCGTCCGCGAGGCTCTTGCCATCGACAGCCGGGCCGGA
>JBBQXX010000178.1:0-5560 GCA_038209235.1 Sphingomonadales bacterium
GATCGTCCACCGTGGCACCGCCGAATCGCGCGGACGCGGCATGTGCGAACGGCTGAAAGACCTGATCCCGCGCCACCTGTTCAAGATCCCGATCCAGGCGGCGATCGGCGGCAAGGTGATCGCGCGCGAAACCATCGCCGCAATGCGCAAGGACGTCACCGCCAAATGCTATGGCGGCGACATCAGCCGCAAGAAGAAGCTGCTCGACAAGCAGAAGGAAGGCAAAAAGCGGATGCGCGAATACGGCAGCGTCAGCATCCCGCAAGAAGCCTTCATCGCCGCGCTTAGGATGGGCGAGGAATAAACGGCGTCCGGTCGCGTCTGCTGCGTCCTATCCTGCACTGCCCGCACTGCGCCATAATACGCCCATGATCGTGGCCATCCCGCTGTCGGGGGCAATTGTTGGGGGAGCGGATCATGGCGAATGACACTGCGGCGGGGCGCAAGTTGCGCGAATGCGATATCATCATGCGCGGCGGGATTACCTCGGGCGTGGTCTACCCCGGCGTGTTGGCCGGGCTGGCAAAGCATTACAGGTTCCGCAACATCGGCGGCGCATCGGCAGGGGCGATAGCAGCTGGCGTGGCTGCGGCCGCCGAATATGGGCGGCGGCAGGCTGAAAAGCGCCCCCGCGTATCGGGAGCCGCACCGGATTTCGATCCGTTCGCCGACGTCGTCGCTAAAATCCCCGAACAGATCGGCGGCGCGCGCGATGGCAGCGGCGGCACCAGCATGCGGCGGCTGTTTCAAGCCCATGGCGATACCGCACAATGGGCCGATATGCTGTGGCTTTGGGTTGGAGGATCGCGCTGGAGGGCGTTGGGCGGCATTGCGATGCGGTTTGGCTTCACGACGCTGCTGATCACAGCGATGATGCTGGCGCTGCTGACGGTGACCGGGGCGTGGGGCTGGGCCATAACCCCTATCGCTTTTGTGGGAACCGCGCCGTGGTGGGGCTTGGCATCGCTGGCGCTGGCGATTGGCTTGCTGAGTGGCGCTGCCGCCTTGCTATGGGCAGCTTCAGATGCGGTGACGAGCCTGCGCGGCAATGGCTTTGGTCTGGCGACCGGCACCAACCCGGCGCTGGGCACCAGCAGCAGCGATGCCGATTATCTGGCCACAGGTGGCTTTGCCGACTGGATGCATGCAACGATCCAGAAAGCCGCCGGGCGCACGGTTACAGATGTGCCGCTGGTGATGGGGGACTTGTGGGGCAGCGATAATCCGCTGAGCCCGGACCGGCAGATAGATCTTCTGCTCACCACCACCAACCTGTCGCAACAGCTGCCGCATCAGTTTCCGTTTCTTGAGCGGTCACGCTCCTTCCTTTATTTTGACGAGCGCGACCTACGCCGCGTCTTGCCTGCTGGCGTAGTGGATTACATGGCGGCGCTGCAAACTGGCGACCCGCGCCGGATCACCGGCGGTCGCGCTGAAAAATACACCAAGGATTTTGCACTGGAGAGGGGCGGGGTGCGGTTTGTGCGATTGCCGATGGCCTGTGACATGCCGGTTTTGTTTGGTGTTCGCCTGTCACTGAGCTTTCCCATGCTGATTTCTGCTGTGAAACTTTATGACACCTATAGCTGGCGGCGATCAAAGAACGATCCTGCCGCCGCCAATCCTGACCGGAAATATGCCGCAGAACAGCTGAAGCCATGCTGGTTTTCAGATGGCGGCATCACCTCCAATTTCCCGGTCAACAGCTTCGATTCGCTTTTACCGCTGCGCCCGACATTCTGCATCAGCCTTGCCGATCTGCCAGAAGGGGCGCGCCCTGAAAGTTTTGAACGCGTCCAGATGAGCAGCAGCAACAGTGATGCGATCCGCGCGCAGCATCTGGTCAATCTGGAAAGCGGCGGCCTGCTCGGTTTTCTGGGTGCCATCGTCGCCACCGCGCGCAACGGCCATGAGAACGAACTGGTGACCATGCCCGGCCAGCGCGATCGTATCGTCACCATTTACCTTGATCCGAAAAGCGAAGGCGGGCTGAACCTTGCGATGTCTGCGCAAACGATTACGCGGCTGGCGGATTATGGCAAGCAGGCAGCGGCGCTGTTGATCGACCGGTTTGGTGGGGGTTCGGTACCGGTCGGCGAGAATGACTTTCACGCCTGGGAAAACCATCGGTGGGTGCGGATGCGGGCGTCGCTTGCGGCAATGGAGCGGCTTCTGGTCGGGTTCAACAGTCAATGGGCAGAACCTCAGGCGCATGACGGCCAGAGCTATTCAACCCTGATCCAACAGCTGGATTCGCAGCTGCCGAGCTATCTATGGAAGGACAAGCTGATGCGCCTGAAAGCGGCAGAAATCGCCGACAAGATTGCTGGACTTGCCGCTACCGTCGCAGCCGCAGCGCCGAAGCGCCCGGCGGTAACCGTGTTCGATGGAAAACTGGCCAAGCCCGCCGCAATCGGTTCCATCTCGCGCCACGGTAATGCCCCGCGTCCGGTCGTCCGGTTGGCGCTCAGGCCTGGGGGGTCGGATCCACGGGCGTAGCCGGAGCGGACACAGGTGCCTGCGGATACACACTGGCTGGATGCGGGTCGTCAAGCATGGCCCGATCCAGTCGACCGGCTTCATCTTCGGGAGACACGCGCATCGGGATGGCCATCGCTACGCCATAGCCGACGATCAGCGTGCCCAGGATCGACCACATGCCGACCGCGCCAAGCCCGATCAGTTGCGCCAGCAACTGCCCGCCAAAGCCGCCACCTTCGCGATAGCCGACGCCGCCGAAGCTGGCGCTGACGAACAGGGCGACAAGCAATGCGCCGACCAGCCCGCCGACGCCGTGCAGCGCGAACACATTGCTGCTGTCATCGATCGCCAGCGTATCGGTGACGAAGCGCAGCGCAAAATAGCAAGCCGGAGCCGCGAGCAGCCCGATCAGGATCGCAGCGCCCGGTGAAACCAGCCCGGCGGCTGGCGCAATCGCTGCGACCCCGGCGATCAACCCGGATGCCAGCCCGATCACGCTCACCTGGCCGGTGCGAAGTTTCTCGATCAACAGCCACACCAGTGCGGATACACAGGCAGCAACATGCGCATTGATGATCGCGCTGCTGGCGTCATCGGTGGCAGCCAGTGTCCAGCCGCCGGTCAGCGCGAAATTGCCGACGAACAGCATCGCTGCACCTGCCATCGCCATCAACGGATTGTGCGCTGCAACCGCTGCACCCGGCCAGCCAGTGCGCCGCCCGAGCATCAATGCTGCGACCAGTGCGGATACCCCGGCGCAAAAATGCAGCGCAATGCCGCCTGCAAAATCGAGCACGCCAAAGCCCGACAGCCATCCGCCGCCCCATATCCAGTGGGCAACCGGTGCATATACGATCAAGCTCCACAGCCCGCCGAAAGCCAGCGCCCAGCCAAAGCGCGCGCGGCCTGCCCAGGCACCGGCGACCAACATCGCAGCCAGCATGGCGCCTGCAATCTGGAACAGCACAAACGCACTTTCGGGGACTGCGGTGCCAAAGCGGACATTGCCCAGCGCGATCATCATCCACGCATTACCGCTGCCGATCACCCCACCGCTGGCATCGCCAAAAGCAAGCGTGTAGCCGACCACGACCCAGAGCAGCGAGACCAGCGCGGCGATCGCGCCGCCGTGCAAGAATACCGATTGCGCTGCGCGGCCAGTGCCGCGCCCTGCCTGCAACAGCAGCACGCCGGGTAGTGCAAACAGCATGACTAAAGCCGCAGCGGTCAGCATCCACGCCGTATCGCCCGCGTTGGCGGGATCGAGCGGGGCAAGTTCGACGATGCCGGTGGCGGCCGAGGCCGGGGCCACCGCCGTTGCTGCAATCGCAGCGGTCCCCGCGCGTGCCAGCCATGCGATCATAAACACCATGTCCCGATTCCCGTGCCTCCGATATCCGGCACGATAGTTACACAGGGTTGTGCCCAGATTTGGCAAATAATCGATTAAGATTGGAGCGGGTTGCGTACGGCACATTCAACATCCTCTCCCTTCAGGGCAAAATCCTCTCCCTTCAGGGGAGGCGGCAGCCTGAAAGGCTGGCGGAGGGGATCCGGCATGGTGCACACGGTGACGCGATGCACAATTGCGCTACCCGTCCACCGCTACGCGTGCCCCCTTCCCGTGCCGGGACGGATTGTGGGCGATTACATCCAGCCTTCAAGCACCTGATCGGGGGGGCGGTGGCCGTCGAACCAGAAGCGGATGTTGGCGATCACCTTTTCGCCTGCAACCTTGCGGCCTTCGAAGGTTGCGCTGCCAACATGCGGTAACAGCACGACATTCTTCAGCGCGAGCAAACGCGGATCAACCTTCGGCTCGTGGGTGTAGACATCGAGCCCTGCGCCTGCGATCCGTTCGGTTTCAAGGGCGTCGATCAGCGCCGCTTCATCGACAAGCTCGCCGCGCGCAGTGTTGATCAGATAGGCGCTTGGCTTCATCAGGCCGATACGGCGCGCATCGATCAGCCCGCGTGTTTCCGGGCTGCGCGGGCAATGCAGCGTGATAATGTCCGATCCGCTGACCAGAGCATCGAGATCGGGCTCGAAGCTTGCGCCCAGCATCTGCTCGAGGCTTTCGGGCAGTCGGCGGCGGTTGTGATAGCGCACATCCATGCCGAAGCCGCGGGCGCGGTGCGCCACGGCCTGCCCGATGCGGCCCATGCCGATGATGCCCAACTGCTTGCCGCCGATCCGGTGACCGAGCATGCCCGATGGGCTCCAGCCCTCCCATTGCCGGGATCGGACCAGCTTTTCACCTTCGGCAAGGCGGCGCGGAACCGACAGGATCAGCGCCATCGTCATATCGGCAGTGTCGTCGGTGAACACACCGGGTGTGTTGGTGATGATGATGCGTTTGGTGCGGGCCGCTTTCAAAGCGATATGATCGACACCTGCACCGAAATTGGCGAGCAGTTTGAGCCGGTCGCCTGCGCCAGCGACCAGATCAGCATCAAGGTTGTCGGTGACGGTTGGCACCAGCACATCGCAATCGGCCATCGCGTCGGCGAGCTCTTCGCGGCTCATGGGGTGGTCGTCGCTGTTCAAGCTGACGTCGAACAGTTCAGCCATGCGCGTTTCGACCGATGGGGCCAGCTTGCGGGTGACGATGACACGCGGACGCGCGCCGGGTTCATGCTGCGGGGCGGGGCTGACTGGCATGGATTTGCTATGCCGCAACGTGGGTAAAGGTCAAGCAGCAGCACTTGCTAGTAGGGCGTTTTTTCCGGTAAGCGAGTAGCCGGATGCTAGCGGGGGGCTGCCGGGCTGGAGACAGGCGAATGCAGGCGCAGGGGTTGAAACGGATTTTGCTGGGCGCAATGCTGGCGGGGCTGATGTGGCCGGGCGAGCAGGTCGCGCGGGCGCAGGCAGAGGTCAAAACGCCCTATTGGGCATCGATCCAGCAGAAGGAAGCCTTCGGCCGCGCCGGGCCGATGGCCAGCTATCGCATCGATTGGGTGTTCCGCAGACAGGGCCTGCCGGTTAAGGTGATCAAGCGCTACGGCGCGTGGCGGCAGATTGAGGACCCCGATGGCTGGGTCGGCTGGATGCATTCCAACATGCTCAGCCGCAATCGGAC
>JBBQXX010000179.1:0-5512 GCA_038209235.1 Sphingomonadales bacterium
GGCCGGAACAGCTCAAACGGAACCGCCGCCAGGATCGCCACCAGTGGATCCTGTTGGGCATCAAGCCCCTCGTAGCGCCGTGACAAATCGAAAAAGCCAGGCTGGCTCATGACATGCTCCCTGTCGATGCCTCACATCATCGCAATCAGGTTTACGCCGCAGCGGGAAGGGGTATTTTTAGAGGTGGCCTTAAGATTTATGCTGCTGACAGTATCATCGCAAGACACAGCGCGGCTGGCTCCCTTCAGAAACCGCAGTTTTCTGAGTTATTTAGCCGGATTTAGGTGGCGCAACTGGACCCTTATAGAGGCATTTTAAGTTGCTTCAGGGGCAGGGTAAAAGTGTCCCCGCATTTTCTGGGAAGTTTGGCGCGCCCTACAGGATTCGAACCTGTGGCCTCAAGATTAGAAGTCTCGCGCTCTATCCAGCTGAGCTAAGGGCGCGCACCGTTGGATGGGGGCGCAATAGCGGGCTTTGCATGCTTGTGTAAACCGGGATATGCCTGTGTCCCATGCAGCTTTCATCCAGTGATCCGCTCCGCGCACCTGCGCTTCCCGGCAACGATTTTGATCCCCTGACGCACCGCTTCCGCTATTACGATTTCGTGATGGCCGCGTTCGTTACCGTGCTGCTGCTATCGAATGTCATCGGCGCGGCCAAGCCGACGTTTATCACCATCGGCGGCGAGCAGTGGGTATATGGTGCGGGCATCCTGTTTTTCCCGCTGGGCTATGTGATCGGCGATGTGCTGACGGAAATCTACGGCTATGCACGCGCGCGCCGGGTTATCTGGGCGGGCTTTGCCGCGCTGCTGTTTATGGCGTTCATGAGCTGGGTGGTGGTCAGCTTGCCGCCTGCTGATGGCTGGGATGGACAGGCGGCGTATGAATCGGTGTTCGGTCAGGTGCCGCGCATCGTTTTCGCCTCGATCGTCGCCTTCTGGGCCGGAGAATTCGTCAATAGCTATGTGATGGCGCGGATGAAGGTCTGGACGCAGGGGAAAGCCTTGTGGTCGCGCACCATCGGATCAACCATAGTCGGTCAGGGGGTAGATAGCCTGATCTTCTATCCACTCGCCTTTTACGGTGCGTGGGAAACCGATCAGGTGATCACCGTGATGGTCACCAACTGGCTGCTCAAGGTCGGTTGGGAGGTGGTGTTGACGCCGGTGACCTATGCTGTGGTCGGCTGGCTGAAGCGACGTGAGGGGGTGGAGGTGTTCGACACCGCCACTGATTTCACCCCGTTCAGCACAAAAGTCTGACCATCGCCCCGTTCGCCGAGCTCAGCGAGACGACGCGATCAGGCCGATCGCCAGATAGATCAACACTGGCGCGCCGACCCCGAATACCGCGGCAAGCACGAAGGCAATGCGGATGATGTTGGCATCCCAGTCGAAATAATTGGCGATTCCCGAGCACACGCCCATCAGCTTGGCATTGGACTTGTCGAGGTGGAACGAACGGTTGGTCATGGTGGTTTCCCTTTGAACCCGAATTGAGGAGGCCCTGGATAAGTTGGCCCTGGATAAGATGGCCCTGGATCAGTTGGCCAAAGGCAGGTTTTCGGTGAGGCCCGCTGGCCTCATCGACACAGGCATCAGACGAACAGCATACCAATGCCAGTGGTTTCAGCAGGACCTACGCTCATGACGATGAAAAGTGCCGAGGTCATCAAGGCGCAGAGGGCAGCGGTGACGTTGCTGAGCTTTGAAATGGTAAACATGGTGTGGTCCTTTCGGGTGTCTGGTTGTCCTTTGGGCTGGCCCTCAGGAGATGCCGGATACTCTGCACAGCCCGTGCCAAACTGGAAAAAACGTATAAAAACAACGTTATGTGGCAGACGCTGAGAATATGGACGGCAGGTTAATCCGAAGTTTTGGGAATATTCACGAACACTTGGGGGAGATCATCTAAAGAGCTGATGCACGGCGCATTTTTTCGCGCGGACTTGTGATGAACCAGCCGCTATAGCCACGGCCAGATGGCGCTTTTCGACCTTTCCCTGACCCAGTTTCGCAACCACTCCGCCAGCGCGATCGCGGCGGGTGCGCGTTTCAACGTCATTTGCGGCGACAATGGCGCGGGCAAGACCAACATCCTTGAGGCGATTTCGCTGCTCGCACCGGGCCGGGGCATGCGCCGCGCCGCGATCGAACAGATGGCACACCAACAGGGCCCTGGCGGTTTTGCAATTACCGCGCGGCTTGCCGGCGAAGAGGTGCGCATCGGCACCGGGACCAATGCCGATGCGCCGACGCGGCGACTCGTCCGGATCAACGGCGCCGCTGCGGCGGCCAACAGCCTTGCCGACTGGCTGGCGGTGATCTGGCTGACCCCGGCGATGGACCGGCTGTTTCTGGAAGGCGCTGGCGGCAGGCGCAGGTTTCTCGACCGGCTGGTGCTGGCGCTACACCCGGCGCACGCGCGCCACGCGGCGCGATATGAGGCAGCGATGCGCGAGCGCAACCGGTTGCTCGGCACGAATGCACCGGCCGACCCCGGCTGGCTCGATGCGCTGGAGGCGCGGATGGCCGAGCATGGCGGCGCGCTGGCGCAGGCGCGGGGCGATACCTTGATCGCCTTGACGGCCAGCCTCGATGCGCTTGAGGCCGGCCCCTTCGCGCGGCCTGCGCTGGCGCTGGTCGGCACCGGACCTGCCAAGCCCGACACATTCGTCGCCGCGCTGCGCAAGGGTCGCCAGCGGGACCGATCTGCAGGACGCGCGCTTGCCGGGCCGCACCGCGATGATCTGGTTGTCACCATGCGGCAGAAGGGGCAGGCGGCGGCTTTGTGTTCGACCGGTGAGCAGAAGGCGATGTTGATCGCGATCATCCTGGCGCATGCCGATCTGGTCGCCGCGCGCCGCGACAGCCGCCTGATCCTGCTGCTCGACGAGATCGCCGCGCATCTTGATCCGGCGCGTCGCGCGGCACTGTATGAACGGCTGGCCGATCGCGCCGGGCAAGTGTGGATGACCGGCACTGATGCGGCGCTGTTTGCTGCGGTGCCGATGGCAGGCCGTGCTGACTGGTCGGTCAGTGGTGGCATGGTCACCCCGGGGTAGAATACTAGTGGATTGTTTTTGACATTCGAGTCCCGCTTGCGGTCAGGTCCGGCTTCGGATGTCAAAATCATAAAATCCAATAGAAACATATATTTCCTAGTGGTCCTGATGATTGCGACATTTGCTTCTGCTCAAGCCGGATTGGGATACAAATGTCAGAATCGGATCACTAGTGGATTGTGCCGATGCTCTGGTCGATGGTCATGATCACCAGCAGCCGTTCGATCTGCCGCCAGTGACAAAAATGGATGTGGTTGCCAACCGCGCGCGCGGCTTCGGCACGATCCGATGCCTCCAGCCCGGCTGCCTCACCAAAGCGGGAGAGCAGCAGACAGGCATCGTCATAAGCTTGCCGGCTTCCGATATAGGGCAGGTTCATTCGGCTGTAGGATCCCTTGTGTCATTCCACTCCACCTGCTGGAAACGGTTCAGCCGGGATAGCGCAACGCGATGGAGGAAGGCTCAACCGGAGTGGTAAACGGGGCGTTAGCAAAGCCTGTTTGCGATCTGCCAGCGCTCCAAGCGATTGCCGGTGGCAAATCGTTGCCAGCCCCTCAAACGTTTGCCAGTGGCAAATCGCTGCCAGTCGTGCCAAGGGGTTGGCCATGCAAAACGATCCCAGCAGCACCACTCCCCAGCGCGAAGCCAGAGGCGGCGGGGTGTTCATCGCCCTGGGCGCGATCGGCGGCGCAATTGGCGGCGGATTGCTGGGTCAGCCATCGGCAGGGTTGCTGGCGGGTATAGCCAGCGGCATCGGGTTGCACGGCCTGTTATGGTATCTCGACAGCCGCAAGCGATGAGAACGGCCGTCTCAGCCTAACGTCACGAAACTGTCGATCACGCGTTTGCGCCCACCGGTTTCGAAATCGATTTCCAGCTTGTTGCCTTCTTTTTCCGCGACCATCCCATAGCCGAATTTTTGGTGAAAGACGCGCGTGCCGACTGCGACATCGCTGCGTCCGGCATTGCCCAGGCTGATCGCGCTCGACCGCGCCTCGGCGATGCGCTGCGGCGTAGCATTGAATCCGCCGGGGACTTGCGCCGCGCGTTGCCAGCCGGGGCCGCGTCGCGCGGCGCGCTCGGGGTCACGGGCCAGATGCGCGAACGGATCGTCGCGTTCGGAAAGCCCGGCGCGCCATAGCGAAGCGCCTCCGGTCATCGAGCTTTCCTGCTCGATATGTTCAGGCGGCAGTTCGCCGATGAAGCGCGAGGGGATGGAACTGGTCCACTGGCCGTAGATGCGCCGGTTGGCAGCATGCATGATCGTGCACGATGCGCGGGCGCGGGTGATAGCGACATAGGCCAGGCGGCGCTCTTCCTCCAGACTGGCAAGGCCGCCCTCATCGAGCGAACGCTGCGAGGGAAACACGCCTTCCTCCCACCCGACCAGAAACACGTGTTCGAACTCCAGCCCCTTGGCACCGTGGATGGTCATCATCGTCACCTTGGCCTCCTGCGCGCTGGCCTCGTTGTCCATCACCAGGCTGACATGCTCCAGAAAATCGCCGAGGCTGTCGTATTCCTCCATCGCCAGCGCCAGTTCGGACAGGTTCTCCAGCCGTCCTGATGCCTCGACCGATTTTTCCGCCTGCAAAACCTGTGTATAGCCCGATTCGTCGAGGATCTGCCGCACCAGATCGGCAGGCGACAACACCGCAAGCTGATCGCGCCAGCGCGCAATCGCGCGCATCAGCCCACCCAGCGCGGTGCGTGCGCGCGCGGGCAGTTCGTCGCTGTCGAGAATCTGAAAGGCGGCGGCAGACAGCGGCGATGCCGTGGCGCGCGCCACCCGGTGGATCTTCTCGACCGCCTTGTCGCCAAGCCCACGCTTGGGGGTGTTGACGATCCGCTCGAACGCCAGATCGTCCGCAGGCTGGTTGACGACGCGCAAATACGCCAGAGCATCGCGGATTTCGGCGCGCTCGTAAAAGCGGAAACCGCCGACGATGCGATAGGGCATGCCGATGGCGATGAACCGGTCCTCGAACTCGCGGGTCTGGAACTGCGCGCGCACCAGAATCGCGGTTTTCTCCAGGCTGGTGCGGTCGCGCGCGATCCGCTCGAGCTCCTCGCCGATCCGCCGCGCCTCCTCTGGACCATCCCACACCCCCAGCACCCGCACCTTGTCGCCTGCATCGACCTGCGTCCACAAGGTCTTGCCCAGCCGGTCGCTGTTGGCTGCGATCAACCCCGATGCCGCGCCCAGTATGTGCGGCGTCGAGCGGTAATTCTGCTCCAGCTTGATGATCTTCGCGCCGGGAAAATCCTTCTCGAAGCGCAGGATGTTGGTCACTTCTGCGCCGCGCCACGAATAGATCGACTGGTCGTCATCGCCGACACAGCAGATGTTCTTGCGTGTCTGCGCGAGCAGCCGCAACCACAGATACTGGCTGGAATTGGTGTCCTGATATTCATCGACCAGAATATATTTGAACCGCTGCTGATA
>JBBQXX010000180.1:0-5499 GCA_038209235.1 Sphingomonadales bacterium
CCCGGTAGCGGCAGTGTAAGATCGTCCATGGCGGGTGTGGCCTTCCTGAAATGACATTGATCGGATTAGACAACCAAATCATACGTCAAATCAGACCGTTACGCTACATCTGCCAACCCACGATGAATAATACGGGCTAGAACGCTCGGTATATCAGTGGCAATTCTGGGAGAGGTTCCGACTACCATCCTACGCGGTCGAGCAGCTGGCGTGCCTCTCTGTGATCGAGGCCATCATGGATCCAGCTGTCATACTGCTCAGGAAGGAGGCGGTGATTCCCCGCCGCGAACTTGAGAGCCTTACCCAGAAGATAATGGCTCGAAGGCAGCAGACACAGGTGCTTCAAACTGCAGTTTCCTTGCGAGTTTTGGCCAATGGCATCGGGGGGAAGCTGAAGCCTTGGGGACCGATCTATCAGTCGCTCACTAACGGCGATCTACCCTTTTGGCTCAAGGCTGGCGGTGCATCCACACGACACATTTTCATCGATCGGCAGGACTGGGATGACCTTGGGCCTATCTCATTTGATGCGTCCAAATTCGCCACATTCCCCTTCAAGACCGAAATGAACAACTGCGACATGAGCGAGGTCCTTAATTTACAGCCAAGAGAAGCGAGGGCGATACGGAGCGCTGGTCTGCTTTCTACGAAAACCTACAAGCGGTCCGTTCGCTATCAGGTCGATGAGGTTCTCGAGCTATCTCGCAAGTGGGTTTCGATGACCGAGCTTATGCGTCGCACAGGACGTAGCGACCGCCCAATCCGGCAACGGTTGATAGCAGCGAAGGTCCACTGTATGGCCGGGCTATGGGAGCGAGAATATGCTGAAGCGGTCTCAATCCTTGGCCACATTAAGCGTGAGCGCCAACCAGCCTTGGTCGGCTGACAAGGGGGTCAGTGCAATTTCAAGGTTGGACTAATGTTTGACCCACACTGCAACGCAACAATCAAAAACTCAGGAGAATGCCGATGTCACCCAGGGAAAACCGCGAATTCGATATCATCGTCTATGGCGCGAGCGGTTTTACCGGGCGGCTGGTCGCCGAATATCTGCAAGCCACTTATGGTCAGGGTGGCGATGCGCCCAGATGGGCGGTGGCGGCGCGGTCGGCGCAAAAGATGGCGGCTGTGCTCGCAGACATCGGCCTTCCTGCCGACACGCCGGTGATCGTCGCTGATGCCGATGAGCCTGCCAGCATCGATGCGATGGCCAGGCGCACCAAAGTGGTGCTGACCACGGTCGGGCCTTACCAACTGTATGGCGAGCCTTTGGTCGCAGCCTGCGTTGCCAATGGTACCGATTATGTCGATCTGTGCGGCGAGCCTGCGTGGATGCGGCAGATGATCGATAAATATGACTCAGCGGCCAAGGAGAGCGGTGCGCGCATCGTGTTTTCCACAGGCTTCGATTCGATCCCGTTCGATCTGGGCGTCTATATGCTCCAGCAGCAATGCAAGGCGCGCTTCGGCAAGCCTGCGCCACGCATCAAGGGCCGGGTCAGGGCGATGCAGGGATCCTTCTCGGGCGGCACCGCAGCCTCGCTCAAGGCGACGATGGCCGCAGCCGCCAAGGATCCGGCGGTGCTGGGCTATCTGGTCGATCCGTTCAGCCTGGCGGGCGGATTTGACGGGCCAGTCCAGCCCAAGGGCAACAAGCCTGAGTATGATGAAGCGTTGGCAAGCTGGGCCGCGCCGTTCATCATGGCACCGATAAACACCAAGAATGTCCACCGCACCAATGCGCTGCTCGGCCATGCCTATGGCGAGGATTTCGTCTATGACGAGATGATGCTGACTGGCCCCGGCGACAAGGGCGAGGCGATCGCCAGGCATGTCGCCAGCACCGACATGATGGGCGGCGAGGGCGGACCCAAGCCGGGTGAAGGCCCCAGCAAGCAAGAGCGCGAGAACGGCTTTTACGATGTGCTGTTCATCGCCGAAATGCCCGATGGCGCAACGCAGAAATACGCGGTGAAAGGCGACAAGGACCCCGGCTATGGCTCGACCTGCAAGATGATCGCGCAAAGCGCGCTGTGTCTGGTGCAGGACATTCCCGAAGGCCCCGGCGGCATCACCACCCCCGGCGCGGTGCTGGGCGAGCAGCTGGTCAAACGGCTGGAAGCCAAGGCTGGACTGACGTTTGCCGCGGAGTAATTCCGCCCGAAACGGGGCGGGGGACCATGCGGCTGGATATTGGACGGAGAGCCAGATTGCGCTCCAGCCAAAGCAACGCACCCGGACGCGTCCCCTTCCCCGCTTCGTGGTGCCTGCTCTCCTTGCAGGCCCGGATGGAGGTGCGTTATGTTGCAGGTGCGAACAACTGCTGGTTGCACTTTTTTGCAAAGCGCGCATATAGCAGCGCTTCGGGGCGATACGAAATCCACACAACGGAAGAATTGAACGCTCTATGCTGAAGGCCTTGCTGCGCAGAAAGCCGAAACTGGCACCCATCGATACAGCTTGCCTGCCTGAAGGTCGCAGGGTCTATGCGATCGGCGACATCCACGGGCGGCGCGATCTGCTCGATCAATTGCTCGACCAGATCGTCGAGGATGACCGCCAGCGCGAATCAGCCGATACCCATATCGTTTTTCTGGGTGATCTGGTGGATCGCGGGCCTGACAGCGCAGGCGTCATCGAGCGCGCCATGGAACTGGCCCAGACCCTGGGTGACCGCGTCCATTTCCTGATGGGAAACCACGAAGAGGTGTATCTGGGCGCGGCAACCGGCGATGAAAAGCTGGTGCGCTTCTTCTGCAAGATCGGCGGGCGCGAGACGATCCTGAGCTATGATATCACCCCGCAGGAATACAACGCGCTCGATATGGAAAAGCTTGCCGCGCGCATCCCTGCACTTTTGCCGCAGAGGCACGTCGAATTTCTCGCCGGGTTCGAAGACCGGATCGTCATGGGCGACTATGCCTTTGTCCACGCAGGCGTGCGCCCGGGCGTGCCGATCGAAGAGCAGCTGCCCAAGGATCTGCGGTGGATTCGCGAGGAGTTTATCGTCGATGAAGCCCCACACGACAAGCTGATTGTCCACGGCCACACCATCACTGATGATGTCGAGGAATGCTCCAATCGCATCGGCATCGACACCGGTGCCTATATGAGCGGCATGCTGACCGCGCTGGCGCTCGAAGGCAAGCAGCGCTGGTATCTGAAAACCGGGCAGTAGACGCAATCAACCGAAAAGCATGGCGCTTGCGCGGACGGCAAAGTTGCGCCAGCCTGCCCCTCATGCACAAAACATTTAGCCTGGTCGCCGCGTTCGCCCTTTTTTCCGTTCCCGCCCATGCCCAAACCCCCGCTGGGGTTGAGGCTGATGCAGCCCGGCTGCGCGCCGATGTCGAGACGCTGGTGAGCTTCGGAACGCGCCACACGCTGTCATCGCCCGACGACCCGAAACGCGGTATCGGTGCAGCGCGGCGCTGGGCGGCGGCGGAATTTGCAAGGATCGGCAAGACTTGTGGCGGCTGCATCACCGTCGAAACGCTCGACCGGCGCTTTACCGGCCCGCGCGCGCTCAACGGCGTCAACGTCGTCAACGTGCTGGGTGTGCAAAGGGGCAGCGGCAGCCCGGACGATGTCATCATCATCTCGGCGCATATCGACAGCCGCGTTTCCGACGTTGCCGATTTCACCAGCGATGCCCCCGGCGCAAACGACGATGGATCGGGCAGCGCGCTGGTAATCGAGGCCGCCCGCATCCTGAGCAAGGAAAAGTTTGCGCCGACGATCATCTACGCGCTGCTCTCGGGCGAGGAACAGGGGCTGTGGGGCGGGCGGCTGATCGCCGAGACGGCGCGGGCGCGCGGCTGGCAGGTGCGCGCGCTGCTCAACAACGATATCGTTGGCAACACCGAAGGGCAAGACGGACGCCGCGTCGCGGACCGGGTGCGGGTGTTCAGTGAGGGCATCCGTGCTGCCGAATCCACCGTCGAGGCGATGGCGCGGCGCGGCAGCGGCGGTGAGGATGATGGCCCGTCACGCGCGTTGATGCGCGCAGCCCAGCGCGTCGGCAAGGCGCGCAGCGATATCGGGCTGGAGGTGTTCGGGGTCCGCCGACCAGACCGGTTCGCGCGTGGCGGCGATCATTTGCCCGCGCTGGAACTGGGCTATCCGGCGATCCGCTTTACCGTCGGCGTCGAGAACTACGATCACCAGCATCAGGACGTTCGCGTTGAGGGCGAACGCAAGTTCGGCGATACGATCGACGAGATGGACTTCGCGTATCTGGCCAGGGTTACCAGCCTGAACGCAGCCTTGGTTCGCGAACTCGCCAGCGCCCCGTCTGCGCCGGCCAGCGCCATGCTGGGCGGCGCGGTGACCAGCGATACGCAGGTGAACTGGGCACCGGTTGCAGGCGCGGCGCGCTACAAGGTCTATTGGCGGCGTGCCGACGCGCGCGACTGGGAACAGTCGCAGGAAACCACCGACACCAAGCTGACCCTGCCCGGTGTGATCGTCGACGATCATTTCGCCGGGGTCGCCTCGGTGTCGCAAAGCGGTGCGGAAAGCACTATAACCTTTGCCGGACTGCCGCCGCGATAGTTTTACCGGAGTTCGACAATCACAACGCGGCCCGCTGACCGAAGCCCGACAATATTGCTGCAATGCGGAAACAAAACCGTGCGATGCGACGTAAGGTAACGATAACGGCATACGGGCCAATGCGCCTTTTGCCGCAGGACATGCACGCTTGGGGTACATTTATGCAGACTGTTGGGCAATCTTCGGGAGAATTCGATATGTCGAGACGCGGCGTGATCGCAGGCGGTGCGACATCGGTTGCAGCTGTCACCATCGCGCCCACCGGAGCGGTCGCAGCCCAGCGCGGCAACCCCGCCCCTGCTGCGCCAACCGCGAAGACGACGCTGACGGTCAACGGCACAAGCCACCAGATGGAACTCGACACGCGCACATCGCTGCTTGATGCGCTGCGCGAACATCTGCAACTGACCGGCACAAAGAAGGGCTGCGACCATGGCCAGTGCGGGGCTTGCACCGTAATCGTCGATGGTCGACGGATCAACAGCTGCCTGACGCTGGCGGTGATGCACGATGGGCAGGCCATCACCACGATCGAGGGACTGGGAACGCCTGATGCGATGCACCCGATGCAGGATGCGTTCGTCACACATGACGGCTATCAGTGCGGCTATTGCACCCCGGGGCAGATCTGCTCTGCGGTTGCGGTGCTCGACGAGATCAAGGCGGGCATCCCCAGCCATGTCACCGGCGACATCACCAAGGCCCCGAAGCTGAATGCTGCAGAACTGCGCGAACGGATGAGCGGCAATATCTGCCGCTGCGGGGCTTATTCGAACATCATCGATGCGATCAGCGATGTTGCAGGAGTGAAGGCATGAAGAGCTTCACCTATGAGCGCGTCGATACGCCCGCCGCTGCCACCGCTGCATTTGCAGCAACCCCCGGCGCGCGCTACATCGCAGGCGGCACCAACCTGCTCGATCTGATGAAGCTGGAGATCGAAAC
>JBBQXX010000181.1:0-5433 GCA_038209235.1 Sphingomonadales bacterium
CAGCCAGCTGTCCTGCAAAGCTGAGGATCGATTTGTCGGGTCCTGCCCCCTTGACGGTAACGTTGGCGACATCGAGCGACAGCCCATCGGTCAGATCGAACCTGCCTGCTGCGAGCAGCACGACATCGCCCGGCTCGGCAACGATCAAAGCTTCCTGCAACCTCTCCTGCGCGCCAGCACCTGCCGCCACGGCAATGTCTTTGGCCACGACGGGCGCAGTCACCCATAACGCGGCAAAGGTGACGATTGTTGCGATTTTCCGTTTCATGCTTTTCCTCACCTGCTTTATCACAGCCCTGAACGATGCAAGCCGGCCAGCACTTCGTTATGTGCACCAGATGCAGGTTAATCGCAAAGAAGGTGGAGAACAATATGCGCGTGTTTGCGTTTGTCGCAATTATGATGGCGGGGGCAACGGTGCTGCCCGCTCCGGCACTGGCAGCAGATTCGATTCAAGGCCAATGGTCCACCAAGGGCAATCGGGCAATCGTCACCATCGCCCCCTGCGGCGCGAACCTGTGCGGTAAGCTGACCAGATTCATGCAACAGCGCAAGGATGGCATCACCACCGATGTCAAAAATCCCGAACCCGCACTGCGCAAACGGAAGCTGGTCGGACTTCCCATCCTCACCGGCTTTGTCGCTGACGGCAAGAAATGGCGCGGCAAGATCTACGACCCGGAAAGCGGTAAGACCTATCGGTCGATTGTTAGTCTCGGCAAAGGCAGTACCTTGGATGTCGAAGGTTGCATTGCGGTGTTTTGCCAGACCCAGACATGGACCAAAGTGCGTTAGGCATAGGCGCTGCACGAATTACGGATGGTTAACGCTACCGTATCAAAATGTCAGTGTGCATGTCATGAAACTGTGAAACGCTCGTTCTGGAGTGTTGGCGGACCGGAGCGTTACCCGTCTCAAAGCCGCAACCGGCCCGCCACTCCCAGCCTGCAACCAGTTGCGACCCGGCAGGCTTGAAGTTCAAAAATCTGGATGTCGTGCCAATCAATCAGACACCGGTGCCGTCAGACCGCAGCAGCACCTGCTCGCTGACGAAGCGGTCTGCTTGCCACAGCAAGGCCACGGTGGCCCGCAACCCGTTTCGATCATGACGCCAATAGCCCGCATCGCGCATTTGCACTGCCAGCAAGCGCAGATGAAGACGCGCTTCGGCAACATCACCACAGGCATTGCCATCGGCGGCGCGGGCAAGCGCCTCGCTCAACCGGCGCGTCGCCATCTGAAACGCACGATCATCAGCGGCTGAGATGGTAAATGGATCTCGATCGGCCGCCTGGCCTGAAGAATCTTGGTTGGATGAATGCGTCGCGCTACGATCGGTCATAATCAAGGTATGATGATTGTTACGGACATTTGTAAGTTAATTACCGTAACGCGACCAAATGTAACTTTCACATCGGCTTGAAAAGCACCCCCGGCGCGCTGATCCTCAGCTTAGCTTGGAACCGTCAATAGCCCCGACATGATAATGTCGAGCGTATGGTCTGCATAATCGTCGCGCATTTGCTCGGTCATTTCGTCCTGTCCAAAGCAATGTTGCAAAACCAGCCTTGCCGAAAAAAACCGGTCCGCCGCGCCGGTGACGGTAAAATAAAAAAACTGCGGATTGATGGGCCGGAAAACCCCTTTGGTAACGCCTTCCTCGATCAACCGGGAATATGCCCGCGAGATCGGCCGAAGATAATCATCGGCGATTTTGCGCGCGGTTTCGGGAGAGGCGTCGCGCACCATCCGCATCAGCAGGCGGTTGAGATACGGAAACCGGAAATAGGTGCCGATGACCGCACGAATGTGCACCCGCAACTTGTCGTCCGGCGTAAAATCCTTGGCCACCAGAGCATCGAGACTTTTGACGATGTTGCGCATGTCGCGTTCAAGCAATGCCAGCATAAGACCTTGCTTGTTGCCGAAATAATATTTGACCAGCGCGCTGTTCAAACCTGACCGCAATGACAATTCGCTAAGCGACAGATCAACGGTGTCACCGTCGCGCATGATCAGGCTGGCGGCCTCGATCAGCTGATCTTTGGCGTTACGTTCGCCATCTGGCGCGACCAGCGTGTCATTCATATCCTGGCTCATCCCACCATGGATAGAATTGTGGCATGTCAGACGCAACCCGGTCGGGGTAATTTGCCACGCGCTTTTCAAGGAAGCTGGCTATGCCCTCCGCCGCATCACCCGATCGCGACCGGGTGTAGATGGCACGGCTGTCGATACGGTGCGCGTGCATCGGATGCGGTGCAGACGGGTTGCGCCACAGCATCGCACGGGTAAGTGCAATGGAGACAGCAGCGGTGTTGTCGGCGATTTCCCGCGCCAGCGCGGTGGCTGCCGGGATAAGATCGTCCGGCGCGTGGACCGATCGTACCAGACCGCCGGCCAGCGCCTCGTCTGCGCTAAATACGCGTCCGGTCATGCACCATTCCAGCGCCTGCTGATACCCGACCAGCCTGGGCAGGAACCATGAGGAGGCAGCTTCCGGAACGATGCCGCGACGCGCAAAGACGAAGCCGAACCTGGCATCGGATGAGGCCAGCCGCATATCCATCGGGAGTTGCATCGTCGCGCCGATACCCACCGCCGGGCCATTGATCGCGCCGATGACCGGCTTGGTGCACTGGAAGATGCGCAAGGTCAGCATGCCGCCTCCATCGCGGACCCGCGGATCGGACAAATCGCTGACCGGCTCGTCGCTGGAGAAGGGACCCCCGCCGCTGTCGGGTGTCAAATCCGCCCCGGCGCAAAAGCCGCGCCCATCGCCCGTCACGATGACCACGCGGACATTATCGTCGCCATCCACCTGATCGAAGGCGTCGATCAGTTCGCTCATCATGGTGTTGGTAAACGCGTTCAGTTTTGCCGGGCGGTCGAGGGTGATGGTGGCGATGGCGTCGGCGACCGCATACCGGATGGTGGAATAGTCCATGAACGCTGCTCCTGTGATCTGCCCGGCGTCCCCGCTCGCTCCGCTGAGCAAACGGGTTTTGGCGCGTTATCGTGGAGCCATGCGGATGCCGCCATCAAGGCGCACGTCTTCGCCGTTGAAATAGCCGCATTCGATCATCGTCATGGCAAGCTGCGCATATTCCTCAGGATCACCAAGCCGCTTGGGAAACGGCACGGATGCGGCGAGTGCGTCTTTGACCGGCTGCGGTGCTGCGGCCAGCAACGGCGTGTTGAAGATGCCCGGCAGGATGGTGTTGACGCGGATCGCTTCACTGGCAAGATCACGCGCGATCGGCAACGTCATGCCGACAACGCCGCCCTTGGATGCCGAATACGCCGCCTGGCCGATCTGGCCATCTTCAGCTGCCACCGACGCTGTGTTGACGATTGCACCGCGATCGCCATCGGGCAACGGATCAAGCGACATCATCCCGGCGGCCGACTTGGCGATGCAGCGGAAGGTTCCGACCAGATTGATCTGGATGATCCAGTTGAAAGCATCGAGCGGAAAATGCTTGATGCTGCCATCTTCTTTCGAACGGCTGGCGGTCTTGATCGCATTGCCTGTGCCCGCGCAATTGACCAGTATCCGCTCCTGTCCGATGGCTGCGCGTGCCTTGGCAAAACCGGCATCGACGCTGGCATCGTCGGTCACGTTCACTTCACAAAAAACACCGCCGATTTCAGTGGCCAGCGCTGTGCCCTTTTCTTCCTGAAGGTCAAAGATCGCAACCTTGACACCTTTGGCGGCAAGCGCGCGCGCGGTTGCAGCGCCAAGGCCAGAGGCTCCGCCGGTGACGACCGCCGATATGCTGGAATCGAGTTTCATTAATGATCTCCTGATGCGGGATGCGATCCCGGAACTCGGCGTCCGGGTCGTGAATGAGGATTGCGCCGGGTTTAACCGAGCCGTTCGATAATCGTCACATTGGCCTGCCCGCCACCTTCGCACATGGTTTGCAGGCCATATTTGCCGCCGCGCTTTTCAAGCGCATTGACCAGCGTCGTCATCAGCTTGGTGCCCGATGCCCCCAGCGGATGGCCCAGCGCAATTGCGCCGCCGTTGACATTGAGCCGATCGTGGCTTGCGCCAAGATAAGACAGCCAGGCGAGCGGAACCGGGGCGAACGCCTCATTGACCTCATACAGATCGATATCGTCGATGCTCAGGCCAGCGCGCTTGAGCGCTCGCTCGGTTGCAAACAGCGGCTCTTCGAGCATGATCACCGGATCACCAGCGGTGACCGAGACGTGATGGATGCGCGCGCGCGGTGTCAGTCCGTGATCCTTCAGCGCCTGCTCGGATACGATCAGCACCGCAGATGCACCATCGCAAATCTGGCTGGCATTGGCGGCCGACAGGATGCCTTTGTCACTGATCGGCTTGACCCCGGAAATGCCCTCCAGCGTTGCTTCAAAGCGAATGCCCTCATCAACCTTGTGCCAGACCTTGCCATCAGGCGTTTCGATCTCAATGGGGACGATTTCGTTATCGAAGGCACCGGCGTGCGATGCTGCCGCAGCGCGGCGGTGGCTCTCCAGCGAATACGCATCGAGCTGTTCCTTGGTTTGTCCATGCTTCCTGACGATCATTTCAGCACCATCGAACTGGCTGAACATGATACCGGGGAACGCCTCTTCGAGCCGCTGCGACTTGTAATTGCCCAGCCCCGCCTTGGCGAACAACACAGCGGTTGCTCCCATCGGAACGCGCGTCATGCTCTCGATTCCGCTGGCCAGAACGATGTCCTGTGTACCGCTCATCACAGCCTGTGCGGCAAACTGCATCGCCTGTTGCGATGAACCGCACTGGCGATCGATCGTCACCGCCGGAATGCTGTCAGGCAGCCTGGATGCCAGCACAGCATTACGCCCAACATCCATGGTCTGCTCACCGCCCTGCCCGACGCATCCGGTGATGACATCCTCGATCGCAGCAGGATCGAAATCGTTACGTGCGGCGATCGCATCGAACACCGCTGCACCCAGATCGACCGGGTGAATCCCGGCGAGGCGTCCACCGCGACGGCCGCCTGCGGTCCGCACCGCATCGACAATATAGGCATGGGCCATGCATTCTCTCCTGGAGTTTGTGGATCAACCCGCTTTCAAGGCCGACTCTGCGATCGATTTAACCGTTCGATTAAACGCGGTAGCGGACCACGTCAACGCTAACTTGGTCCGGCCAATCCCGCCAAAAATGATACCCGTTCTATGGCGAAAGCCAGAAAACGGGTGTCAGGTAGCGGTGTAGTGGCTCTGGATTCTGCGCGTTCACCCGAAAACAGAAGCTCAAGAGAACACAGTTTCCGACACCAGCCTTGCCCCCTCCCGAACAACGGGAGGGGTTGACGCCAATCAGGCCAGCGCCTTTTCGCGCTTGACGGTAATCACCTGCGGGTAGGTGAACTCGAGCAGGCCTTCCTTGCCATATTCTGCGCCAAAGCCAGACTGCTTGTGCCCGCC
>JBBQXX010000182.1:0-5364 GCA_038209235.1 Sphingomonadales bacterium
GATCGGGGCAGAAGCGCGCTGGCTGTTTCCCTCGCGCACCGGCCATATCACCCGCATTCGCCTGTATCAGCTGGTCAAGCAATTCGCTGCGAGCGCCGGGATCGATCCGGCGCGGGTCAGCCCGCATGTGCTGCGCCACGCGTTTGCCACGCATCTGCTGGAAGGCGGCGCGGACTTGCGCACATTGCAGACTTTTCTGGGCCATGAGGATATCGCGACAACGCAGATCTACACGCATGTCGATAGCCAACGTCTGGTCGAATTGGTCAACCGTCGCCATCCGCTTGCACAGATGAATCTTGCCCCAAAGCGGCGGCTTGTCTAGCAGGGCAGACATATGACATCCTATCTCGACTTTGAAAAACCGATTGCCGCGCTTGATGCGCGCATCGTTGAACTTCGCGAAACCGCTGATACTGGCGAGATCGATATCGACAGCGAGATTGAGCGGCTGGCTGCAAAGGCGCGCAAGCTGCTGGCATCGACCTACGCCGGGCTGACTCCATGGCAGAAGACGCAAGTGGCGCGGCACCCGGCGCGACCGCATTTCAAGCATTACGTCGCAGGCATGTTCGACGAGTTTATGCCGCTGGCAGGCGACCGCGCCTTTGCCGATGACAAGGCGATCATGGGCGGCTTTGCGCGAATGGGCGAACAACGGCTGGTGGTGATCGGTCACGAAAAGGGCGACACCACCGAAAGCCGCATCCGCCACAATTTCGGCATGGGCAAGCCCGAAGGCTATCGCAAGTCGATCCGTTTGATGGACCTGGCCGACAGGTTCGGGCTTCCTGTGGTGACTTTGGTTGATACATCGGGCGCGTTTCCCGGAGTGCAGGCCGAAGAACGCGGTCAGGCCGAGGCGATCGCGCGCTCGACCGAGCGTTGCCTGACGCTTGGCGTGCCGATGGTCGCGGCGATCGTCGGTGAGGGCGGTTCGGGCGGTGCGGTCGCGCTGGCTTCGGCTGAGCGCGTGCTGATGTTCGAACATGCGGTCTACTCGGTGATCTCGCCTGAAGGCTGCGCCTCGATCCTGTGGCGCACCGCCGATCGCGCTGCCGATGCAGCAGAAGCCATGCAGGTGACGGCAGGCGATCTCAAACGGCTTAATGTCATCGACCGGATCGTCAAGGAACCGATGGGGGGCGCGCATCGCGACCCGGCGCAAGCGATTCTGGAACTGACCAGAGCTGTTCGCGAAGAGCTCGAAGCGCTCAAGGTTTTAAGCCCGACAGAGCTGCGCGCAGCCCGTGAAGCCCGCTTCCTCGCGATAGGGGCGCTATAACCCTCGCGTCATGTGATCCTCGTGTAATGTGATCCTCGGATAAACTCGGGCAACCCCCAGCTTCCGGAAGCGTTATGCCAGCAAGGCCATCTGGTCATATCACTCGATATGCGCGGCATGCTTGGCAAAGGGAATGGTTTCCCAAAATCATCAGGAGGACGCGATGGCTAGACGGATCGGCAAACTTGGGGTTGCGGCGGCAACAGGGGCGTTGGCCATCACATTGTTTTCGGGCGACATCACTCCGCCAGCCGAAGCGCTGGTGCAGCAGGCCCAATCGATTACCGCTGCCGAAAAGCGGCAGGGCTCAGAGGTCCATCCCAAACTGCTCGAAGAATTCGGCGGCGCCTATCAGGTGCCGCAGACCGCTTATGTCGTGCAGGTCGGCAAGGGTATTGCGGTGCAATCGGGCCTCGGCAACGCGGCGGAGGATTTTACGGTGACGCTGCTCAATTCGCCGGTTAACAACGCTTTTGCGATCCCCGGCGGTTATGTCTATGTGACCCGCCAGTTGCTCGCCTTGATGAACGACGAAGCCGAACTGGCTGGCGTGCTCGGCCATGAGGTCGGCCATGTCGCCGCCCGCCATTCCGAAAAGCGGCAAAAGGCTGCTCAGCGCAATAGTATTATCGGGCTGCTCGGCCAGATCGGTGCATCGGTGCTGCTGGGCGATAGCAGGGCGGGGCAGATCGGCCAGCAGCTGTTCGGAACCGGCACCCAGTTGCTGACACTTAAATATTCGCGCAAACAGGAGGAACAGGCAGATGATCTGGGCATCCGTTATCTGAGCAGCGCTGGATACGACCCGCAAGCAGTCTCGTCGATGCTCGCATCGCTTGCTGCGCAACAGGCAATCGATGCGCGCGCGCAGGGCGGCAATGCGCGATCGGTTCCCGAATGGGCCAGTACCCACCCAGATCCAGCGCGCCGGGTTTCGCGGGCTGCCACCGTAGCCAGCAAATTTGGTGGTACGCAACGCAATCGCGATGCTTTCCTCGGCCGGCTTGATGGGCTGCTGTATGGCGATGATCCCAAGCAGGGCTTTGTGCAGGGCCGCGAATTCCTGCATCCGGAACTGGGGCTGAAGTTTGCGGTGCCACAGGGCTATGCGATGCAGAACGGCACCAGCGCGGTCGCAATCAGCGGCCAGTCTGCGCAGGCGCAATTCACCACGGCAGCCTATTCAGGCGATATTTCACGTTATGTCGACCAGGCTTTTGCGGGGGTTGGTGGCAACCAGCGGCTCAATTACGGGCAGATTCAGCGTACGACGATCAACGGGCTTCCCGCCGCTTATGCCACCGCGCGGGTGACGAACAACCAACAGGCTCTGGAAGTCACCGTTTTCGCCTACAGTTTTGCCAACAACCGGGCCTATCATTTTGTTGGCATAACCCCTGCAGGGCGATCGGACCTGTTCACGCCCATGTATCAGAGCGTCCGGCGACTGACCGGCACCGAAGCTACCAGCATCAAGCCCAGGCGGGTGCGAATCGTGACGATAAAACGCGGCGATACCCCGCAATCGCTGGCGTCGCGCATGGCCTATAGCGATTACCAGCTCGACCGGTTTCTGGCGCTGAACGGTTTGGCAGCCGGGGCATCGATGGTGCCCGGGCAAAAGGTCAAGGTTGTGACGTACTGAACCAAAAAAAAAGGGCGGCATCGCTGCCGCCCTTTTCCAGATCGGTTGAGCCAGGCTCAAGGAGCAGGTGTGGCCAGTCGGCCGCTGACAGTGGTAAACGTGGTCGACAGGTTGCTACCGAGCGTTGACATGGCGGTGATCGCTGCGACGGCGATCAAAGCGGCGATCAGGCCATACTCGATGGCGGTAGCGCCCTTGTTGTTGGCGAAAAGATTGCGAATGGTCTTCATTTTCAGGTCTCCTGTTTGAGGTCTTCAGTTCCCCGCTTTACCAAAAAAACCGGTCAAGCGATTTGGGAATATTCTAAATTTCTTTACAATAACTTAAATTTACATGACGTAAAAAAGTTTTACACTTCTAACTTGGTTAGGGCGCGATCCTGGATTCGACATAGTTCCACATTTCAGCGCTGCTATCGCCAAACGTGCCAAATGCGCCGACGCAAACAACCGCGACAAGCAGCGCAATCAGAGCATATTCAATCGCGGTTGCGCCACGTTTTGATTTAACCAATTGAGGAATAAACTCGAGCATGGCAGATCCGAAGTTGCAGGGGACCGACATGCCCCACCAACAATCTGACAAATTCGGCTTACCAAAAGGTTAAACCTGGCAGACGACATGGAAATAAATCCGACACTTTTTCCGGTCGTGGCAGCAATGCTGAGCGATGGTGCGGGCAGGGTGCTTGTCCAGCAACGCCCCGCAGGGACCGCAATGGCGGGCTTGTGGGAATTTCCTGGCGGCAAGATCGAGCCGGGCGAGACACCCGAGCATGCGCTTGCGCGCGAACTGGATGAGGAACTGGGCATTTGTGTTGATCCCGCTGATCTGAGACCGTTCACCTTCGCCAGCGCTGCGCTGGGTAAACGGCACCTCATGTTGCTGCTGTATCATTGTGTCCGCTGGCAGGGAGAACCACGCGGACTGCACGCCAGCGTCATACATTGGGCAACGCCTGCCGAATTATACGAATTGGCCATGCCGCCGGCTGATCTGCCGTTGCTGCCGATGATCACCCGCTGGCTTGAGCAATAAAGCGGGTAGCGGTCAAAAACATGTTGCCATCCGCCAAGCGCCTGACTATGCCGCGCTCTCCAATGCGCCCGTAGCTCAGCTGGATAGAGCATCAGACTACGAATCTGAGGGCCGGACGTTCGAATCGTTCCGGGCGCACCATTTCCGTTCAGCTTTGGGCACCATCGCACCGGGGGTCTGGGAAGCTATAACGGTGCGCTCTAGTGATGTGTTGCGACCATAGACCCGCACCTCGCGCTCGCCAACTTCGACCCTGTCAACCAACAGGCGGACATACTCACGGCGCACCTTTGTATCTGGCTCACGCAGTTTCTTGGCCAAGAGATCACCAAAACTCGATACAATTGCCGGCGTGATGCGGCGATCTCCGGCCTCGATTTGCCGTTCCAGCACAACAATGTCTGCTTGGATGCTCACACGTTGCGCACGGATGCTATTGAGTTCGGCGGCGATCTGGGGATCATCTGGACTACAAATCTCATTGCGTACCAGCTTAATGACTCGAGAGCTCTCGCCGGCGAGCTGCGTTAACCGGCTCCGCAAGCGTTTCAAATCTGCGTCGCGCTCCGCAACGGCCGTCTTTGATCGATCAAGCCATGTCTGAAGTAGGGTCTGAAGTCGGTCCGGTTGTGTAAGGTGCTCAGATACGGCTTCCACCACAATCGAATCCAAATGATCCATCGGAATCCGTCGGCCTGAACAGGCATCGCGCCCCTGCCTCACGCGTGCGGAACAAGCATAATACCGATACTGGCCTGATTTGCCTGTAACACTTCCCATGCCGCTCCCGCAGCCGTCTCCTTGGCAACCGCATACTGCCCGGCCAGTCAGCAGATTGGTGTTGGTTTTGATCGCTGCCGATCCCATTTTCGGATCTCGCTCTGCCATCTGTTGACGGACTGCGAGAAACTCCTCTTCGCTTACAATAGCGGGCACAGGAATGTGGACCCATTCGCTCTCGGGCCGAACTTCGCCGGTCCGCGCGTTTCGTCGATTGAATATCACATACCCGATGTTCGCGGTGTTCGTGAGTATTCCGTGAATATTCGATACGCTGAATTTATTCCCCCGTGTGCGTTCACCTTTAGCATTCAAATGGGCAGCAAGCGCAGTAATCCCGATGGGGCCTGTGGCTGTTCCAGCTAAATATGTTTTGAAGATGTAACGAACGAGCTCGACAGTTTCGGGTGTCCCCCGTCAGCGCCTTTGGCACAGATTTGAGGTTGTGATTTAAGGAGGGTTGGGGCTTTGTCGTAGTGACGAAGGAACGAAGATGAAGACCCAACCCTCCTTGAAGAAATCGCTGGTTAAGGCCCCTGCCGAGCGGGTGGTGAAGGACATTCGCCGGCAGACCCGGCGCCATTTCTCGGCGGAAGACAAGATCCGTATCGTGCTC
>JBBQXX010000183.1:0-5340 GCA_038209235.1 Sphingomonadales bacterium
TTGCGTGAAGGTAGCAACGTGAGGGAATCACAGCTGACCTATAAAAAATAATTGGTCGGGACGAGAGGATTCGAACCTCCGACCCCCACACCCCCAGTGTGATGCGCTACCAGGCTGCGCTACGTCCCGACCGCCAATCGCTGCGCGGCGGCAGAATGCCGGTGCCGCAACCGATTGGAGGTGCGCGTATATGGGCATGGGCGCAGATTGGCAAGCCTGTCCTGGCGGCTACTTGGCGCAGCCCCTGACACATCCCCTCACACAGCCTGCGTCGCGACCCCGATCGCAACCATGGCCGATTGCCTTGGCGGGCCGATGATGATAGGCGCGCGCATCGTTGCGGCTTTGAGGTTGATCTCTGGCGCTCTCCTGGCATTTTCAGACATTCGGATATTATCGTCATGGACTCGACACTTCTGCTTGCATTGTCCGCAGCCGCTCCCGGTGCTGCCCCGGCCTGGACCCAGTTGCTGATGTTCGTGCCATTGCTGTTCATCTTCTACTTCTTGATCCTGCGCCCACAGCAGCGCCAGATGAAGGCGCACAAGGCCAAGATCGAGGCAGTCAAGCGCGGTGATCAGGTGGTCACCGGTGGCGGGCTGGTTGGCAAGGTGACCAAGGTTGACGATGCGTATCTTGAGATCGATCTGGGCGGCGCCAAGGTGCGTGCGGTCAGGTCGACGATCAGCGACGTGATCCAGCCGGGCGGCGGCGCACCTGCCAACGATTGACCAACCGTCTTGCCGCAGCGGCAGGGCGCGAATATAGGCCCGCCATCCCGGTCTGCGCGAGACCAGCCCAGGTTCGGGTATTGCGTGCGGCAGCACTGCCAAGGAAGCCTTGAGAATGCTTGATTTTCCGCGCTGGAAAACGATTTCGATCAGCCTGGTGCTCGCGCTTGGCGTGTTGCTGGCCATTCCCAGCCTGCTGCCCGCCGGTGTCGCGCAATATTATCCCGGCTTTCTGCCGCAGTCGAAGATCAACCTGGGGCTCGATCTTTCGGGCGGCAGCCATATCCTGCTTGAAGGCGACCCCAAGGATGTCGCCTCGCAACGGTTGCAGAACATGGAAGAGACCGTGCGCGGCGCGATGCGCTCTTCCAAGCCGCGCATCGGCATCGGCGATATTTCGCGCGAAGGCGGCAGGCTCTCTTTCCTGGTGCGCGATGTCGGCCAGGTCGATGCGGCGCGCGAGGCGATCTTGCCGCTCACCACCGGCGCGGGGCTGACCGGCCAGCGCGACTGGAACATCGATGTGCGCGACACCAGCCGCATCGTGCTGACCCCCACCGACGCAGGGCTTACCCTGGCGCTCGATCAGGCGATGGAGACCGCGACCGAAGTGGTGCGCAAGCGCATCGACGAACTTGGCACGCGTGAGCCGACGATCATTCGTCAGGGCGACAACCGTATCGTCGTGCAGGTGCCCGGGCTGGATGATCCCGAGGCGCTCAAGCAGCTGCTCGGGCAGACCGCCGAGCTCGAATTCAAGCTCGTCGATCTGAACGCAGGCCCTGAAGATATCGCCGCTGGTCGTGCGCCGGTGGGCAGCGAAATCATTGCCTATCCGACCAACCCGGCCGGAGGCATACCGATCGCGGTGCGCCGTCTGGGCGGTATTCGTGGTGACAAGCTGACCAATGCGCAGGCCAGCTTCGATGCGCAGACCAACGAGCCAGTCGTATCGATCACCTTCGATCGCGACGGCGGCGCGCGCTTTGCGCGGCTGACACAGGAAAACGTCAACAAGCCTTTTGCGATCATTCTGGATGGCGAGGTGCTGTCTGCGCCCAATATCAACGAACCGATCCTGGGCGGCTCTGCGCAGATCTCGGGCAGTTTTACGACCGAAAGCGCCAATCAGCTGGCGATCGCGCTGCGCTCGGGCGCGCTGCCGGTCGAGCTCAAGGTGGTCGAGGAGCGCTCGGTCGGGCCTGATCTGGGGGCAGAATCGATCGAGCTCGGTCTGCTCGCCGGCGGTATTGCGACCGTGGTCGTGCTGTCCTTCATGCTGATCACGTACGGTCGCTTTGGCTTTTATGCCAATATCGCGCTGGTGTTGAACATCTTCCTGATTCTGGGGATCATGGCGCTGATGAACGCCACGCTGACGCTGCCGGGGATCGCCGGCTTTGTGCTGACCATCGGGGCGGCGGTGGATGCCAACGTGCTGATCAACGAGCGCATCCGCGAAGAACGCAAGAACGGGCGGCGGATCATCCAGGCGATCGAAGTGGGCTATACCGAGGCTTCGCGCGCAATTTTCGATGCGAACATCACCAATGTCATCGCTGCGGTGCTGTTGTTCCTGTTCGGCTCGGGCCCGGTGCGCGGGTTTGCCGTGGTGCTGATGATCGGCATCCTGACATCGGTGTGGACGGCGGTGTATGTGACCCGGATGTTCGTGGCATTGTGGCTCAAGCGCGCGCGGCCGCGCGAGCTGGTCATATAGGAAAGGCTTGATCCAATGAAGCTCCTCAAGCTGGTTCCCGACGACACCAACTTCCGCTTCCTGCGCTGGCGCAAGTTGGCGATGACGATCAGCCTGCTGACCATCGTCGCCTCGCTGGTGCTGGTCGGGGTGCGCGGTCTGAACCTTGGCGTCGATTTCGTCGGCGGCCAGATGATCCAGGTGACGTTCGACAAGGTTGCCCAAGCCCCAGTTGCCGATCTGCGCGCCAATATCGACACGCTCAACCTGGGAGAATCAACCATCCAGCGCTTTGGCCAGCCCAATCAGGTTTCGGTGCGCATGCGGCTCGATGGTGACAATCCCGATGAGATCAACGCGGTCACCAGCCGCGTCACATCGATGATCACCAAGGAATACGCAGCCCAGGGCGCGCGCATCGATGGCGTGGATTCGGTTTCGGGCAAGGTGTCCGAAGAGCTGCTGACCACCGGCGTCTATTCGCTGGTGTTCGCGATGATCGCGATTGCGGTCTACATCTGGTTCCGCTTCGAATGGCAGTTCGGGTTGGCGGCGCTGTTCGCGCTGTTCCATGATGTTGTCCTGACCTTCGGCTTCTTCGCGCTCACCCAGCTTGAATTCAACCTCAACATCGTTGCCGCCTTGCTGACCATCATCGGCTATTCGCTCAACGATACCATCGTGGTGTTCGACCGGGTGCGCGAGAACCTGCGCAAATACCGCAAGATGGATATGATCGCGCTGCTCGATCTTTCCACCAACGAGACGCTGGCGCGCACTGTGATGACCTCGCTGACCATGCTGATGGCGCTGCTGGTGCTGCTGCTTGTCGGCCCCGGTGTGATCTTCGGCTTTACCGCAGCGATGACTTTGGGCCTTTTTGTCGGCGTTTATTCATCGATCTACATGGCCAATCCGATTCTGGTGTGGCTGGGGGTCGGCGCGCACAGCTTCATCCCGCAACAGACCGATGCCGAACGGGCGCAGGCCAAGCTGAAAGAGGGCATCGGCGGCGGCGCTCAGCCTTGACCGGTTGCTGCGCCCCCGAACGCCCCGCTGCCGATGGCTGAATTCAACCAGGACCCGCGCGCATCCGGCCCGGTAATCACCGCGTTTACCGCGCGCGGCTTCAGGCTTGATGGCGATGGCCAGGGCGCACGGCTGGTCGAAGGCAGCCTGATCCTGACCCCGGTATCGGCTTTGCCGTGGGACGCGCCAGACATTGCGACGCTGGATATTGCCGCGCTCGATCAGGTGCTGGCAATGACCCCGCTGCCCGAATTTGTGCTGCTGGGCACCGGCGCGTTGCTCGCCCATCCGCCGCGCGCGCTGGTGCGTGCGATGGAGCAGCGCGGCATCGGTATCGAGGTGATGGATAGCAAGGCCGCCGCGCGCGCATGGGGCATATTGCGATCCGAAGACCGCTGGATCGCCGCTGCCATCATCGGGATGCAGCGCTGATCCCGACCCGCCACGCAACGCAGCGGGTTGCGCAGCGTTTGTGGCAGGTGTGCGCAGTCAAAGGCGCGCTTCAAGGGGAGCAGGCGATGGCGATTACCAGGCGGCAAAAGCCAGCGGAGCCCGAACTGGAAGAACTGTCCGATGTCACCACCGCGCACATCTATCGCGCGATCAGCCGGTCGGGGCTGCATGAACTGGCCCGTCCGTTTTCGGCGCTGTGGTGGTCGGGCGTTGGCGCGGGCCTGGCGATCAGCTTGTCGGTGCTGTGCAAGGGCCTTTTGACCGCCACCGTCCCCGATGCGCCTTGGGCACCGGCGATCACCAATCTGGGCTATGCAGTCGGCTTTCTGGTGGTGATCATGGGGCGGATGCAGTTGTTCACCGAAAATACCGTGACGCCGATCCTGCCACTGTTGGCCAGGCCGTCGTGGTCGCGTTTGGCGCAGACGGCAAGATTATGGGCGATCGTTTTTGCTGCCAACATGCTGGGGACTTTGGCCGCAGCGATATTGATGACCTGGGGCGGCATCGTTCCGCCGCCGCTGATGGAAGGCGTGCTGTCGGTTTCGCGCCACTATGCTGGCGTCGCGCCGCTCGATCATTTGCTGTGGGGCATGCCCGCAGGCTTCATGATCGCAGCCCTGGTGTGGATGCTCCCGCGCATCGAAAGCGCAGGCGAGGTGCTGATGATAACCTTTGTCACCTATATGATCGGCCTTGGCGGATTTTCGCACGTGGTTGCCGGATCGACCGAACTGTTCATCGTCGTGCTGAAGGGCGAGATGGCGATCGGCAACGCGGTGTTTGGCGGAATTCTGCCCGCACTGGTCGGCAATGTCATCGGCGGGACAGTGATCTTCGCAGCGCTCGCCTATGCGCAAGTCCGCGAGGAGATCTGAACCCGATCACCCCGACGCGGCAGAACGGGCGCGTTCGTTCAGGCTGGTGATCAGAGCCGCCATCGCGCGGAACTGGTCGATGGTGCGGGCCAGCTTTTCGCGATCCTTTGACGGATCAAGCGAGGCGCTCTCGAACATGCTGCCCGATTCGACCGTAACGATCATATCACCCTTGTAAAACAGCGCTTTAAGCTTCTTGCCGCTGAATTGCTGCTCAAGTTCGATCAGCCGCTCACAATAGGCAGGATGCACCAGATAGCGCGCCTCGACCGCATCGCTGCCATAAATATCGAACACATCTTCAAAGCGCGGGTCGACCATCTTGACCCGGTCCAGCTTGACACCGGCCTTTTTCTGGCTGTCGCCAAACCACGTCATCCGCTTGCGCTGTCGTTCGACAAGCGTGACTCCGTGAAACTCGCGCGCGAAATGGAATTTGAGGATCGCGCCGTGAAAGACCGTCGTGGTCGTTTCATCTTTGCCCGATCCTGACTTCATCACCAGATCGGCCTCATACAAACGGAAGCTGGTGCCGTTCAATGACCCTTCC
>JBBQXX010000184.1:0-5254 GCA_038209235.1 Sphingomonadales bacterium
ACCTCGATCAGCCTGGAGCCGCTGTTCTGGGATATGCTCAAAGCAGCCGCCGAGGCACGCGGGCTGCCGCTGAATGCGTTGGTCGCGCGCATCGATGTCGAACGCATCGCTGCGGATGATCCGCCCAATCTGGCCAGCGCCATCCGGTTGTGGCTGGTGCGCGATCTGGTCGAGCATCGCTCCCCTCCCTTGCCGGGAAGGGAACGCGCATAGCGACGGGGGTTTGTTTCAGATCATAACCGTTCGCCGGCGAACGCCGGGGCCCAGGAGTCAGGTTGCACGCCCTAGCCTTGGTCTCCGACTTTCGCCGAAAATCGAGCAATTCGGTGCGATGGCGTCAATCGCCGCCGACGCGCTCGATGTCTGCGCCCACCGCCTGGAGCTTTTCTTCCAGCCGCTCATAGCCGCGATCCAGATGATAGACCCGGTTGACCTCGGTTTCACCTTCGGCAGCAAGCCCGGCGATGATCAGGCTCATCGAGGCGCGCAGGTCGGTTGCCATGACCGGTGCGCCAACCATCCGCTCGACACCATGAACCACCGCGGTGCGGCCCTTCACATCGATATGCGCGCCCATGCGGTTGAGTTCGGGAACGTGCATATAGCGGTTCTCGAAGATTGTTTCGGTCAGCAGGCTCGCGCCTTGCGCCAGGCACAGCATCGCCATGAACTGGGCTTGCATATCGGTGGCAAAGCCGGGGAATGGTGCGGTCGACAGGGTGACCGCCTGCAGCTTGCCGTTGGGCCGCACCGCGATGCCATCGGTGATCTCTTCGACATGCACGCCTGCCTGACGCAGCGCCGCGACGGTCGCTTCCATCTCGTCGAGCCGTGCGCCGACCAGATCAAGCGCGCTGCCGGTGATGGCGGCGGCACAGGCATAGCTGCCAGCCTCGATCCGGTCGGCCATCACGCGATAGGTCGCGCCATGCAGCCGGTCCTTGCCGTGGATCACCAAGGTCGATCCGCCGATCCCCTCGATCGTTGCGCCCATCGCGACCAGCAGCTTGCACAGATCGACAATTTCCGGCTCACGTGCCGCGTTGCTCAGGGTCGAGGTGCCCTTGGCAAGCACGGCGGCCATCAGCGCGTTCTCGGTCGCGCCGACCGACACCACCGGAAAGCCGAAGTCACCACCGGGCAGCCCGCCCCTGGGCGCGCGCGCGGTCACATAGCCTGCTGCAATCTCGATCTGCGCGCCCAATGCCTCAAGCGCCTTCAGGTGCAGATCGATGGGCCGGTTGCCGATCGCGCAGCCGCCGGGCAGCGACACCGTCGCCTCGCCCGCGCGCGCCAGCAACGGGCCAAGCACCAGGATCGAGGCACGCATCTTGCGCACGATGTCATACGGCGCAATGGTCGCGGTCACCCGGCCCGCGCGCAAGGTCATCACGCGGCCGAAATCCTCGGGGCGCGCGCCTTCGATCATCGTCGAAACACCCAGTTGGTTGAGCAAATGGCCAAAGCTGTCGACATCGGCCAGACGCGGCAGGTTGCGCAGCGTCAGCGGCTCATCGGTGAGCAGCGCGCACGGCAGCAACGTCAGGGCGCTGTTCTTGGCGCCAGAGATAGGAATACGGCCCGAAAGCGGCTTGCCACCGCGAATGATGATTTTGTCCATTGCCGCTGTTTAACGGCTGCCAGCGCCGGTGCAAGGGGCGCAAACCGCCCCGCTACTCAAACCTTCTCCAGCGTGCACTGCAGCGGGTGCTGGTGTTCGCGCGCGAAATCCATCACCTGGTTGACCTTGGTCTCGGCGACCTCGTAGGTGAAGATGCCGCACACCCCGACGCCCTTCTGGTGGACGTGCAACATCACCCGCGTCGCCTCATCCATGTTCATGCTGAAAAAGCGCTTGAGCACCAGCACGACGAACTCCATCGGCGTAAAATCGTCGTTGAGCATCAACACCTGGTACTGGCTGGGCTTTTTGGACTTGGCACGGGTCTTGACCGCGATGCCGATATCGGGTGGCCCCTGATCCTCGCGATCCGGACCGGCGTGCATGATGCCCGCCGCTCCGGAGGGAGCGGGCGTGTGCAGCGGCTGACGCGGATCGTGTCGGATAATGGCAGATTGCATGGTCGGCCCTGAATATCGTATTTTCTGCCCGCCAAGCAAGGGGTCGTATGCAAATTGCTTGGCACACCGCATTGCCAATGTCGGTCCGTCGAACGCACCGTTGCGCCGGGGCACCGCTGGCTATGGCGTTTTGCATGCTATTCCTTTAGGGGCCGCCCCATGCATTTTCTCGATCAAGCCAAGATTTTCGTCCGTTCCGGTACCGGCGGACAGGGCGCGGTGTCCTTTCGCCGCGAAAAATACGTCGAATATGGCGGGCCCGATGGTGGCAATGGTGGCAAGGGCGGCGACATCATCTTCGAGGCGATCTCGGGCCTCAATACGCTTATCGACTTTCGCTATACCCAGCATTTCAAGGCGCAGCGCGGCACTGGCGGCATGGGCAAGAACCGCACCGGCGGCGGCGGCAACGAACTGGTCATCGAGGTGCCGGTGGGCACGCAGATCCTCAGCGAAGACAAAGAAGAGGTGCTCGCCGATTTCACCCATGCCGGCCAGCGCATCATGTTGCTGCGCGGCGGCGATGGCGGTCGCGGCAACCTGAGCTACAAGACCAGCACCAACCGCACCCCGCACCAGCATGGTCCAGGCTGGCCGGGGGCAGAACTGTGGGTGTGGTTGCGGCTCAAGCTGATGGCCGATGCCGGGCTTGTCGGCCTGCCCAATGCGGGCAAATCAACCTTCATCAACCAGGTAACCAACACCCACGCCAAAGTGGGCGACTATCCGTTCACCACATTGCGCCCCCAACTGGGCGTGGTGCAGCACAAGGGTCGCGAATTCGTAATCGCCGATATTCCCGGGCTGATCGAGGGGGCAGCAGAAGGCGCAGGCATCGGCGACCGGTTCCTTGGCCATATCGAACGCTGTCAGGTGCTGATCCATCTGATCGACGCGCATGGCGATGACCCGGTCGAGGCGATGCGGGTGGTCGATGCAGAATTGACAATTTATGGGGCTGGACTCGACGAGAAGCCACGCCTGGTGGCGCTCAACAAAGGCGATCTGCTTGATGACGAGATGATGAAGCATTTCGCGAGCGAACTGCTGGCGGCGGGCGCTGAGCGGGTTTTCCCGATTTCGGGCGCAACCGGTGCGGGGATCGAGGAAATGTTCGATGCCTTGCTCGGTTATCTGCCGATCGCCACGGCCACTGAGCGGCCGGAGGGGGTCGATCCGCATTCGGATAACGCGCCCGGGGTCTGGTCGCCGGTTTGAAGAAAGCCACCCCGTCGTTCTCTGGCGAAAGCCAGAGCCCAGGAGTCAGATTACTCTGCATACGCCCTGGATTTCGGCTTTCGCCGCAAAACGCCGGGGTTTCGAGATGACCGCCAAGGTTTCAACATGACCCAAAGCCCAGCGCTCACCGCGTCCACCCTGTTCTCGCCCCCCACATGCCCGGTGCTGGTGGTCAAGGTCGGCTCGGCGCTGCTGGTGGCAGCCGATGGCACCGTTCGCCGCGAATGGCTCGGCTCGCTGGTCGATGACATTGCGGCGCAGGTGGCTTTGGGTCAGCGGATCGTCATCGTCTCATCGGGCGCGATCGCGCTGGGGGCGCGGCGGCTGAAGCTGCCCAAAGGTGGCCGCGCCAGTCTGGAAGATGCGCAGGCTGCTGCTGCCACCGGCCAGATCGCGCTCAGCCAGTGCTGGGCCGAACTGCTGGGCGATCACGGCTTGACCGCTGCCCAGATGCTGGTGACGCTTGATGATCTTGAGGACCGGCGGCGGTTCCTCAATGCCTCGGCGACCTTGCGCCGCCTGATCGCGCTCAATGTCGTTCCGGTAATCAACGAGAACGATTCGGTGGCTACCGAAGAAATCCGCTTTGGTGACAACGACCGGCTCGCGGCCCGCATCGCGCAGGCGGCAGGTGCAAGCGGCGTGGTGCTGCTGTCCGATGTCGACGGGCTGTACACCGCAAACCCCAGGGATGATCCCGATGCAAGACTGGTCGAGCAGGTTGCGCGCATCGATGCGCGCATCCGGGCGATGGCCGATGGCGGATCGGCATCTGGCATGGGATCGGGCGGGATGCTGTCCAAGCTGGAGGCAGCGCGGATCGCCACCAGCGCAGGCGCGCATCTGGCCATCGCCAACGGCAGCCTTGATCACCCGCTTGCCCGGTTGGCCGCAACCGGAAGGGCCACCGTCTTTACCGCAGGCAAGCAGGGCAAGGGCCGCAAACTGTGGCTGGCCGGGCGCATCACCGCGCGCGGGCGGATCACTGTCGATGCGGGGGCCGAGGCTGCACTCGCACGCGGATCCAGCCTGCTCGCCGCCGGAGCCACCGCCGTCGAGGGCCGGTTTGGGCGCGGCGATGTGATCGAAATCATCAGTGCCACAGGAGAAACTATCGCGCGCGGCCTCACCGAATACGACGCCGCCGATGCCACGCGGATCATCGGCCTGCGCAGCGACGCGATTGCTGAGGTGCTGGGCCATGCGCCGCGCAGCGCTCTGGTCCACCGCGACCAGATGGTGATGCTGTGAGCATTATCGCGCTTACCGGCGGCACCGGCTTTGTCGGCGGTGCGACAATCGCGGTGGCGCTGGCGGCGGGCCATCAGGTACGCGCGCTGACCCGGCGCACGCAGCCCCCTCGCCACGGGATCACCTGGATTGAAGGTGCGCTCGACCGGCCTGACAGCCTGGCGCGCCTGTGCGCGGGCGCCGATGCCGCGCTGCATATCGCAGGCGTGGTCAATGCGCCTGACCGGGCGGGCTTTGTCGCGGGCAATATCACCGGCACCGCAGCGATGATCACCGCCGCGCGCGGCGCGGGCATCAGCCGTTTCGTCCATGTCTCATCGCTGGCGGCGCGCGAGCCGGGACTATCCAACTATGGCTGGTCAAAGGCCGAGGCCGAGGCACGCGTTGCTGCATCGGGCCTCGAATGGATCATAGTCCGGCCACCGGCCGTCTATGGCCCCGGCGATACTGAAATGCTCGATCTGTTCCGCATGGCGCGGCGCGGGCTGGTGCTGCTGCCGCCACGCGGGCGGATATCGGTTGTGCATGTCGCAGACCTTGCGCGGCTTCTGGTCGGGCTGGCGGCAGGCGCAGGCGATATACATGCGGTGTATGAGGTCGATGATGGCGAACCCCAGGGGTGGAGCCATGCCGGGTTCGCCGATGCATTGGGCGAGGCTGTGGGCCGCAAGGTGCGCACGCT
>JBBQXX010000185.1:0-5212 GCA_038209235.1 Sphingomonadales bacterium
CCGTTTCTGGTGTTCGGCGATGGAACCCTGACATCGTGCAAGCCGATCAGCGATGATGATCTGGCGGACTATATCACAGGCTGCCTTGCCGACGAGAGCCGCTGGAACCGTATCCTGCCGATCGGCGGGCCGGGCGAGGCGATCACCCCGCGCCAGCAGGGCGAGGCGCTGTTCGCGCTGCTGGGGCGCCCGATCAGGTTCCGCTCCGCCCCCGTGGCGCTGCTCGACGTGATCGCAGGGGGCCTGGGCGCGCTTGGCCGCATCGTCCCGTCGCTTGCCGAAAAGGCTGAACTGGCGCGGATCGGTCGCTATTACGCCACCGAATCGATGCTGGTGCTCGACCCGCAAACCGGCCTTTATGATGCGGCAGCCACGCCCTCGACCGGCACCGAGACGCTGTTCGACTATTACCGCGCGGTCGTCGCCGGTGCCGCCGCACCAGAACGCGGCGACCACGCCGTCTTCTGATGCGGGCGCGGACAAGCCGGAGGAAAATCAGATCTTGCGCGCACCCTACCGCTTGCGATTGCCCGACAAGACCCTAAGCCGGGACGGATTGATACCTGATTGCAAAACTCAAGGCGGGGTCGCCATTGGCCGGAAGAAAGAAAACGATGCTGATGATCTTTGGCTGGGTGGCGGGCGCAGCTGTGCTCGGGATCGCAGCGCTGTCGATCTGGGCCTACACCCCGGACAAGCCGCGCGCCGCGCTTGAGGCGACCTATGTCGGCGATTACCGTACCGTCGATGGAGTGCGCCTGCGGTTGCGCGATACCGGACCGCGCGACGCACCGGCGGTGATCCTGCTGCACGGTTTTGGTGCCAGCCTGGATACCTGGGAGCCCTGGGCGCAGGCGCTGTCGAAGCGATACCGGGTGGTACGTTTCGATCTGCCGGGATTTGGGCTGACCGGCTCGGACCCCACGGGCGACTATACCGATGCGCGGTCGATCCAGGTGCTGAACGGCCTGATGGACCAGCTCGACATCGCGCGCGCCAGCCTGATCGGAAACTCGCTGGGGGGACGCATTGCGTGGAACTTTGCCGCCTTGCATCCCAGCCGGGTGACGCATCTGGTGCTGGTCTCCCCCGATGGCTTTGCCAGCCCGGGGTTTGAATATGGCAAGGCTCCAAAGACGCCGCTGATCATGCAGGCGCTGCCCTATGCCGCGCCGCGCAGCATGCTCAAAGCCAATCTGGCCGCCGCCTATGGCCGCCCGGAAAGTTTGAGCGAGCCGAGCGTGACGCGCTATCATGACCTGATGCTGGCACCGGGCGTGCGCGGCGCGATCCTGGCGCGGATGGGCCAGGTGATCCTGCGCGATCCGGCTCCGACATTGGCGCGCATCCAGACCCCGACGCTGCTGCTGTGGGGCGAGAAAGACGGGATGATCCCGATCAGCAACGCGTCAGATTATCTGCGCGACATGCCCAATGCAACGCTGGTGCGCCTGGCGGGTCTGGGCCATTTGCCGTTCGAGGAGGACCCGGTCAATTCGCTGCCGCCGGTTGAACGGTTCTTATCCGACCAGACGCCTTAAGCTGTTTCCAACGCCACCATTGCCGCACTCAGGTCCCAAAGCCGGCTTGCCCGTGCGGTGTCGTTGGCCTTGGGTGACAGGGCCTGCGCGAAGGGTGTTGCGCCTTCGCGCTGGCGGTTGCCCCAGCTCCAGTGGACGCCCGATTGCGCGAACTGCGGGTCGGCGACGACTTGCGCGACGCGCTCACCGGCCAGCGGCTGCGACACATAGCCTTTGGTGATGTTCTTTTGAAACCACGGGAAGATTTTCTGGAAAAGCTTTGGCGCATAACGAAACAGCGCGGTTTCAGCGACGCAGCCCGGGTAAAGCGTGTTGAACACCACCCCGGTGCCGGCGTGGTGGCGCCTGTGGAACTCACGGTTCATGATCATGTTGCAAAGCTTGCTATCCTTATAGGCCTTGCCCGCCTTGAACGCTTTTCCGTCGATCATCGCGACAGGCTCGCGAAAACCGGCCTCCAGTCCCTGCAGATCGCCCAGATCAGCTGGCGCGGGGATCGGCACCTTGCCGCCGAATTCCTCGGAATTGGCGGTGACGGTGCCCAATGTGATCAGCCGCGGTGCCTGACCGTTCAGCGGCGTCAGGCTTGGCAGCAACAGGTGACTGAGCAGGAAGTGGCCGAAATGATTGGTCGCAACGCTGATCTCATAGCCCTCGGGCGACCGCGATGGCTGTTTGAGCAGCGGCAGATAGACCGCAGCGTTGCAGACCAGCGCGTGCAGCGGCAACCCACCGGCCTTGAAACGCGCGGCAAACTCGCGGACGCTGGTTTGCGCGCCAAGGTCGATCAGTTCGAGCGCTATGCTGCCTGAGGGAATATCAAGCGCCGCAGCCGCCGCCCTGGCCTTGGCCAGATCGCGGCACGCCATGACGACGAACCAGCCGCGATCGACCAGCGCCTTTGTGGCGTAAAGCCCGACGCCTGAGGATGCCCCGGTGATGATGACGGTCGGTTTATGGTTCGGCTGCACGTAAGGGAAACTTTCGCTGAAGGGCAAAGCTGACTGCATCCTAGGCTCATGTTGGTCGAGCGGCTACCGCAATATGCCAGATCAGGTTAGCCCGGTTTCGATGACAAAGTCGACCAGGTAACCCGGTTTATTGATCCCGCTATCCCGCAAAGACCCAACCGCAGGGCGGCGCTTCTGGTGTGCGCGGTGTTGATTCAAGCCACCGCAATCACATCGATCTCGACCATAAGCTCGGGCAGCGCTAATGCGCGCACCTCGACAACCGTGTCGGCAGGCCATGGCGCGGTGAAATAGCGATGGCGGGCCGCAACGATCGCCGGGAAATTGGCGATGTCGGTGAGATAGATCGTCACCTTGACGATCTTGCTGCGCTCGCTGCCACCGGCGGCGAGTATGCGGTCGATGTTGGCAAACGTCTGAGCCAGTTGCGCCTCGAAATCGCCCGCGCCGATGACTGCGCCGGTATCGTCGATCGCAGCCTGGCCCGACAGGAACAGCAATCCACCCGCCTGCCATCCCGGAGAGATCGCATAAGCGGCGAGCGGATCGGGATCTATCGCAATGACACTGGCTTGCTTGGGCATCGTGATTGGCCTTTCGTTTTGCGGCTGAGGATAATTCTGTGGGATTGTAACTTATCTGGAATGGAGAGCGGACGACAACTATGTTTGCACCCATGAACCAGCCTCCCCAACCCATGCCAATCGCCGCCGATGCTGCGAACGACACGGATTCGCACGCCGCTTACACGGCCCATTTGCCCCCCCATACTCACGGCGCGACCACGCGGATCTGGCATTGGGTCAACCTTGTCGCGCTGGTTGTTCTGTTCATGAGCGGGCTGATGATCTTCAACGCGCACCCCGATCTTTATTGGGGCGAGGCGGGCAACCGCGATGAGCCCAGCTGGCTGGCGATCGGCAATGCCAACGAGCAGGGTTACCTGCGGATTGGCGGGCTTGAGGTCGAGACCACCGGCGTGCTGGGGCGTTATCGCAATGACGAAGGCACATTCAGCAACCGCGCCATCCCGCCCTGGGCGACGATACCTTCGGATTACAGCCTGGCTGATGCGCGGCGCTGGCATTTCTTCTTCGCCTGGATTTTCGCATTCGGCCTACTACTGTTTATGATTTCCAGCCTGATCAACGGCCATGTCCGCAAGGCTATCGCGATGCGCGGCCGGCAATGGCATCCGCGCGTGCTTTGGCGGACCGTTGTCGATCATGCCCGGCTCAAATTCCATACAGAAGCCGGCGAGATCTATAACCCGCTGCAAAAATTGAGCTATATCGCGGTGATCTTTGTCGCCTTGCCGCTGATGATCATCACCGGTCTTGCCATGTCGCCCGGCGTGGATGCGGCGCTGCACTGGCCCAGCATGCTGTTTGGCGGACGGCAATCGGCGCGATCGATCCATTTCATCAGTGCGTTTGCACTTTTCGGCTTTCTGATCATGCATGTCGCACTGGTGCTGATCCACAAGCCGCTCACGCTGTTGCGCGGCATGACCATCGGGGGCGGCAAATGACCGACGATACTTCAGGCGCATCCTCGCCGCTCATCCTGTCGCGCCGCGCGCTGGTCGGTTCGCTTGCCATCGCTTCGGGCGGATTGCTCAGCGGCTGCGATGTGCTCAACGCCAACCAGGGCTGGCGCGATACGCTGCGGCTTGCCGAAACCGGCAACATGGTGGTGCAGCGCGCCTTGCTGGCACGCGATGGGCTCGCCCGCGAATACAGCCCGCGCGATATCGGCCGTTCGGTCCCGTCCAACGGCACGCGTTCACCAACCGATGCGGAATATGTGGCACAGGCCTCGACCGGCTTTGCCGACTGGACGCTGGCGATCGACGGGCTGGTCGAAAAGCCCACCCGCTTTGCACTCGGCCAGATCCGCGCGATGCCCCGCCAGACGCAGATCACCCGGCATGATTGCGTCGAGGGATGGAGCGCCATCGGCAAATGGAGCGGTGTCAACCTTGGTTATCTGCTCGACCGCGTGAAGGTCCGGGACTCGGCGCGCTATCTGGTGTTTCACTGTGCCGATACGCTGCGCAGCGGGCCGTATTATGAAAGCATCGACATGATCGACGCGCGCCATCCGCAATCGATGATGGCATGGGCGCTCAACGATGAGCTCCTGCCCATCGGCAACGGCGCACCGCTGCGGCTCAGGATCGAACGCCAGCTGGGATACAAACACGCCAAATACGTCCGTCGGATTGAAGCGGTGGCCGACTACCGGCTCGTCTATGGTGGAGGCGGCGGATACTGGGAAGATTCAGCAGGTTACGAATGGTATGCGGGTATCTGATTGGCTCGGCGGATCAGCCCGGCAGGTCGACCAGTCTGGCCTGCCGATCAGGCAGAATACCAGCCCACGCCGTCACGCACTGTGCATTGCGCGCGTCCGGCACATTCCAGATAGCGCAGATGCGCCAGTGCCTCGCCGGTGGCGATGCCATAAACGGTGTCATCGACCTTGCGCGCAAACAGGATCGCAAAGGTATCGACCGCGCGCATCTCGTGCGTTCTGAGCTCGGCCTCAAGCACATCGAGCCGGTCGATATGGCCCGCTGCCAGCGCATCGAGCCGCGCGTGCACCCCGGTGAAGGGAAAGCCATGCGATGGCAGGATCAGTTCATCGCCGGTCAGCGCGGCGCGGAACCTGGCGATGCTGTCCAGCCATTCGCGCAAC
>JBBQXX010000186.1:0-5182 GCA_038209235.1 Sphingomonadales bacterium
CCGGTGCTCGCCAGGCTACGCTCAACCAGGCCGAAATTGCTCGCCGGATGATCATGCGGAACGATGCGGTCATCGGTCAGCCAGACCGCGATAAGGCCCCAGGCAACATCCTCACGCAACGCCAATTCAGCTAGGATCGGCGCTGGCGTGCTGCCCCCGGGCACCGCGATGGCACGTGGTTTTTCGCCCGCCAGCATTCCGGCGATGAAATCTGCGATGGCGCTCACCGAGGCGTCAGCGGCAAAATGCGCGCCTCCTGATGCAAGGCCTGCCAGATCAGTCATTCCAGCTTACCCCGTCGCGCTCGGTCAGCGCGATTGCCGCGCTTGGCCCCCAGCTTCCCGAACCATAGCTTTTGGGGTTTACCTGATTGTCCGCCCAACCCTTGCGAATGGCATCGACCCAGCGCCATTGCGCCTCGACCTCGTCGCGGCGCACGAACAGCGTTGGATCACCATCGACCAGATCGAGCAGCAACCGTTCGTACGCTATCCGCCGCTGCGCCTTGGAAAACGCGGCGGTCAGCGACAGGTCGAGCGGCACCTCGCGCAGCGTCAGACCGCCGCGATCCAGCCCCGGCTCCTTGGCCATCACCAGCAGCCGGACATATTCCTCGGGTTGCAGCCGGATCACCAGCCGGTTGGAGGAAAGCTTGCCGCCGCGCCGGGCAAAAATGTTGTGCGGCACCGGCTTGAACTGGATGACGATCTCGCTGCGCCGCTCGGCCAGCCGCTTGCCGGTGCGCAGATAGAACGGCACGCCTTGCCAGCGCCAGTTATCGACATGCGCCTTGATCGCGACAAAGGTCTCGGTGTCGGATGGCTTGTCCAGATCATCGGCATACGAGCCGACGGCCAATCCGCCGACCGCGCCCGCGCCATACTGACCGCGCACGCTTTCGTTGGCAGCGACCGGCCGCAGTGAACGCAGCACCTTGACCTTCTCGTCGCGGATCGAGGTCGCGTCGAGTTCGGCGGGAGGCTCCATCGCAGTCAATGCTACCAGCTGCAACATATGGTTCTGCACCATGTCGCGCAGCGCGCCGGTGTCATCATAAAAGCCGTGGCGGCCTTCCAGCCCGACAGTTTCCGATACGGTGATCTGGATATGCTCGATACCATTGGCGTTCCACAGCGGCTCGAACATCATATTGGCAAAGCGCAGCGCCATCAGGTTCTGCACCGTTTCCTTGCCCAGATAATGATCGATGCGGAAGGTGCGGCTTTCGGGGAAGGCGTCTGCCACCGCGTCGTTGATTGCGCATGATGAGGCAAGGTCATTGCCCAGCGGCTTTTCCAACCCGATACGCACCATTTCGCCTGCCAGCCCTGCTGATTTCAGGCCCTGAATGGTGGGCTTGAACAGGACGGGCGCGGTCGACAGGAAGATTGATAAGCCGCCCGAAATTTCACCCAGCTTGGTCGCCAGATCGGCAAATCCATCGATGGTCGAGGCGTCCAGCGGCTGGTAGCTGACGCGTTCCAGAAAGCTGGCGATCAGCGCTTCGTCCTTGCGCGCAGCGGGCAGGAACCTGGCCAGCGCCTCGCCTGCCATATCGCGAAACCTGTTATCATCCAGATCGCTGCGCGCGGTACCGACGATGCGCATATCCGGCGCGATCAAGCCGTCGGCATGCAGCGTATACAGCGAAGGCAGCAGCATGCGCCTGGCCAGGTCACCTGTCGCGCCAAACAGCAGCAGTGTCCGCGATTGCGCATCGACCATCAAATTTCCTTACCCTGGCCTTCGTGTTGCGTAACCGGCCCGGCCTGTAGTTAAGACGGACCAGTGCTAAGCCCGCCTAATGTTTAGCCAGCCCAGTGTTGAGCCTCCCTGTGTTAAGGATGCCCTTTCGGCCTGTCTACCGCTGTTGCCCGACTTTTTGCGCAATCGATTGCAATTTTTAGCAAGTGCTGCGGTCTGGCAGATTTCCAGCGGCGCCGTGGGTTAACCCAGCGCCCGTTCGATGGCATCGGCCATACGCAACCCGGCGCGCAGCACCTGCTGGCGTACGATGGGGACCAATGCCTCGATATCGCTGTCGGTAATGCGCGCGCGCTCGCCTTCCTGGATCGCCGGTCCGCAGGCGGGGCCATGCTGCGCGACCGGGTAGACGATCTCGCGCGTGATGTCCCAGGTCTCGCGCACCCAGTCATCGACGCTTCCCGTCAGCATGGCCCCTTGCTCACTGCTGCTGTAGCGGCGGACCATGTCAGGCCCCTGCGTGATGGCACGTTCGGCGATCGGCGTGTCCCACAAGCGGTGCAGGTTCATCCGTCCTTCGACTATGCCATAGGCGGCGCTGACGCGGTTACCACCCAGATCACCGCGATCCCCCGAATGCAGCGGCTGGTGCATATCACCCATGGTGTGAACCAGCCAGGCAAGTGCCTCCAGCCTGACGTGCGCCGGCAGGCTTTTGTCGGCGAGCAGTTGCTGGTTGCGTATAACCTGCGCGCCGACGCAATTGCCATTGGCGCAAGCGGCATTCGGGTCGAACGGCTTGCAGATATCGATGTTCACATAATGCCACGGCGCAGTGTAGCCCCAGCGCAGATCATCGCGGCGGATGCAATCTGCCCAGATGCTGGCATCTGCTATAGTGCGCAGCGGGCAACCGGGTGTGCCGACCAGCTTTTCGGCGCGGAACAGCGCGTTCATGCTTGCACGCGCGCCGGGCGAAAGATTGGCCTCGGCGATCGCAGCGGTGGTGCGATGGCCGAACTCTCCCCAGGCAAATGCGGGCGCGGGCAAGGCAACGAGGGCAATCAACAGCAAGCGGGCTAGCATGGGGGTACTCCGTTGATTAGGACGCGGCGCTGCGTCAGCCTTCCATCCAGTCCCGGAAGAACGCCAGATTGGCCGCGCGCAGATCGGCAAGTAACGCGCTGTTGCCGCTGGCAAACGCAATGGCATCGCTGCCGGTGTGACCGATCTCCGACGCGCGCACCCCAGCTGCACTGGCGGCTGCCAGCACCGCATCCGGGTCGGTTGTCGTGACCACATAGCGGCCCTGGCCTTCACCGAACCAGAAGGCTGCGCTGCTGTCGGCAATGTCGAGCGATGCGCCGATATCCGATGCCAGCGCCATCTCGGCGACCGCTACAGCCAGACCGCCATCGGCGCAGTCATGCACAGCGCTCACCTGCCGGTTGATGATCAACCCCGCAATCACCCCGCCTGCCGCCAACTCCGCTGGCAGATCGACCACAGGACATGCCCCTTCGCGGCGCGCGTGGAGCACATCGAGCCAAAGCGACTGGCCCAGATGCTGGGTCCCATCGCCGCCGATAACGATAATCGCCTCATCTGCTGCCTTGAACGCCAGGGTCATCATCGTGTCCAGATCATCGATCAGGCCGATCGCTCCGATCGCAGGCGTCGGCAGGATGGCGCGGGCGATGCCATCAGGGCCGGTGGTCTCATTGTACAGGCTGACATTGCCGCTGACGATCGGCATGTCGAGCGCCGTACACGCCTCGCTTATGCCCTCGATACAGCCGACGAACTGGCCCATGATCTCAGGCCGCTCGGGGTTGCCGAAGTTCATGCAGTCGGTGGTCGCCAGTGGCCGTGCGCCCACGCTGACCAGATTGCGATAGCACTCTGCAATCGCCTGCTTGCCGCCCTCGAACGGATCGGCAAAGCAATAGCGCGGGGTGCAATCGGTGGTGATGGCAAGGCCGCGATTGGTGCCATGAATACGCACCACGCCAGCATCGCCGCCGGGGATCTGCACCGTATCGGCCATAACCATATGATCGTATTGCTGCCAGATCCAGCTGCGGCTGGCGAGTGCGGGCGATGCCATCAGCGTGACCAGATCGGCGGCGATACCGGCGCTCGCAGGCACATTGGTCAGCCGCGCGGGCGGCGGCGTAGTTACATAGGTGCGGTTATAGCTGGGCGCATCATCGGCCAGCGGGCCAAGCGGGATATCGCACACCGTCTCGCCCTGGTGTTTGAGCACCATATGCCCGGTCCCGGTGACATGGCCGATCACCGCAAAATCGAGCTCCCATTTGCGGAATATGGCTTCGGCAAAATCCTCACGGCCGGGCTTGAGCACCATCAGCATGCGCTCCTGCGATTCCGACAGCATCATTTCATAGGCGCTCATCCCGGTTTCGCGCTGCGGCACGTTGTCGAGGTTCAGTTCGATGCCGACACCGCCCTTGCTCGCCATCTCGACGCTGGAGCTGGTGAGGCCTGCTGCGCCCATGTCCTGGATCGCGACGATCGCGTCGGACGCCATCAGTTCAAGACACGCCTCGATCAGCAGCTTTTCAGTGAACGGATCGCCGACCTGCACGGTGGGGCGCTTTTCTTCGCTGTCCTCGCCGAATTCGGCCGAAGCCATGGTTGCGCCATGGATGCCATCGCGCCCGGTCTTGGAGCCGACGTAAACGATCGAATTGCCCGCACCCGATGCGGCGCTGTAAAAGATCTTGTCCTGATCGGCGATACCGACCGCCATCGCGTTGACCAGAATGTTGCCATCATAAGCCGGGTCGAAATTGGTCTCGCCGCCGACGGTCGGCACGCCGACGCAATTGCCGTAGCCGCCGATGCCGGCAACCACGCCTTGCACCAGATGCTTCATCCGGGGATGATCGGGTCGTCCAAAGCGCAGCGCGTTCATCAATGCCACCGGACGCGCGCCCATGGTGAAGACATCGCGCAAAATGCCTCCTACCCCCGTCGCTGCGCCCTGATAGGGTTCGATATAGCTGGGATGGTTGTGGCTCTCCATCTTGAAGATCGCCGCTAGTGGCTTGCCGTCGGGTCCGGGGCCGATATCGACTACGCCTGCATTTTCGCCGGGGCCGCAGATCACCTGGCGGCCAGTGGTGGGCAGCTTTTTCAGATGAACGCGCGAGCTTTTGTAGCTGCAATGCTCGGACCACATCACCGAGAAGATGCCCAGTTCGACCAGATTGGGCTCACGCCCCAGAGCGCCCAGGATACGCGCATACTCATCGGGCTTCAGGCCGTGTTCGGCGACGATCTGCGGAGTGATGGCCGCTGCGGGCGCTGTTTCCGACTGGGTCTGGGTCTTGCTCATCGCCCCGCGCTTTACGCGCTGGTGCGCAACGGGGGAAGGGGGAGAATCAGGGGATTAGCGCAGCGATGCCGAAATGCCGTGCGGCGCGGTAAAGGCCGTTATCGAGTGTCGCGAGCG
>JBBQXX010000187.1:0-5180 GCA_038209235.1 Sphingomonadales bacterium
AACCCGCAAGCCTTTGACGCCGCGCTGGCGCGCAAGGGGCTTGATCCTGTCGCAGCCCAACTGATCGCGCTCGATGCGCGGCGGCGCGAGGCGCTCAGCGAATCGCAGACCCGACAGGCGCGGCGCAACGAGGCATCCAAGCTGATCGGGCACGCGATGGCGCAAAAGGACACCGCCACCGCCGATGCGCTGAAGGCCGAGGTAGCAGCGCTGAAAACCCGGCTCACCGATCTGGAAGACCAGGCCAAGGCAGCCGATATAGCGCTGGCCGAGCGGCTGGCGATCCTCCCCAATCTGCCCGCCGCCGATGTACCCGATGGGCTGGACGAGGCGGGCAATGTCGAGATCAGCCGCTGGGGGACGCCGCCCCCGTTCGATTTCCAGCCCGCCGAACATGCCGATATCGGCCCGGCGCTGGGGATGGACTTCGAGACCGCAGCCAAGATCTCGGGCGCACGCTTCACGTTCCTGCGCGGCGGCATCGCGCGGATGAACCGGGCGCTTGGCCAGTTCATGCTCGATAGGCAAGTGGCGGCAGGCTATGCCGAATGCGCTACGCCGTTTCTGGTGCGCGATGAGGCCGTGTTTGGTGTCGGGCAGTTGCCCAAGTTTGCCGAAGACCTGTTCCAGACCACCGATGGCCGCTGGCTGATCTCCACCTCCGAAGTCAGTCTGACCAACAGCGTGCGCGAGCAGATCCTGACCTCTGCCGAACTGCCGATCCGGCTGACCGCGCTGACCCCGTGTTTCCGCTCCGAGGCCGGCTCTGCGGGGCGCGATACGCGCGGGTTGATCCGCCAGCATCAGTTCGAGAAGGTCGAACTTGTCACGATCGCGGCGCCCGATCAGTCCGAGGCAGAGCACCAGCGTATGTGCGCTGCGTCCGAAGGCGTGTTGCAGGCGCTGGGCTTGGCGTATCGCAAGATGCTGCTGTGTGCAGGCGATTTGGGCCAGGCCAGTCGCAAGACGTTCGATCTGGAAGTCTGGCTGCCCGGACAGAATGCCTATCGCGAAATCGCCAGCATCTCCAACTGCGGTGATTATCAGGCGCGGCGCATGAATACCCGTTACCGCCCCGACGGCGAGAAGGGCACCGAATTCGTCCACACGCTCAACGGGTCAGCGCTCGCCATCGGGCGGACCTTGGTCGCGATCGTCGAAAATTATCAGCAAGCCGATGGCACGGTGCGCGTCCCCGATGCGCTGCTGCCTTATATGGGCGGGATTACGGTGCTCACTCCATGATGCGCGCCCGGGTACGGAAGCCAAGAACATCGGTACCAAGCCCTGCATGATTCGTTCTCCGGCGAACGCCGGAGCTCGGGAGCGAGGTTGCACCATTTCCGCTCAGGCCTTTGATCGTTCGCCGGGAAACGCAGAATTCCAAGGTATCACATCGACCGCCGCTTTCGCGGGGCGAGCACGGACCAGACAGATCACAAGCGGGCGATCTCCAGAGCTGGTGCATCCCAAACCCGTGATTATGCCGGCTGGCGGGACAGCCGCACGGAACCAAGCGTTTCACGGTTCGTCAATGGTGTAACCAATGGAGAATAGAAATGCGTTTTTTAGGACGAGTGTTGATTGCATCTGCCGTTTCGGTCGTGGTCAGGAAGTTGATCAAGAAATATCAGCGGACCGACACGTCCAGGTCTGATCGCACGGCCAGCGTGTCATGAGGTAAGTCGGCGCGATAGCCGGACGATACCCAGACCGTTATGCTTTTGAATACGAGGATAAGCCGTGAACACACTGAATTTCCCCAACGAGACACTGGTCGTCATCGCAACCGGTACGCAAGCAAAAACGTTCCGCGTGATCGATGGATCGCTCCGGCATGATACCGACTGGCAACCGGAAAACCTTGACGGCGAAGGCCCTTCGGGCAAGTATCGGCGCGATGCGACGCCGGACGAAAATGATGAGGCGACATTTTCAAAGCAGATCGCCCGCAAGCTTTATGCCCTGGCACATCAGGGTGCTTTCGATCATCTCGTACTCGTCGCAGACCCGGAGACGCTGGGTGAGATGAGGCCGTTGCTGCATCAGGAGGTTACCGGGAAAATCGTTCTGGAACTCGCCAAAACATTGGTCAACTCCCCAATTGCCGACATCGAGCGCTCGCTAAGCAGGTGAACCGTTTCGTCTGAGTTCGTCACAGATATGCGTCATCTCGTGTTGGCCGATGAAGACCAACCGGGCGAAGTCATCCGGCTTGCCATCGATGCAATCGGTCGTGCAAGGACTGTTGCCGTGGAGCAATTTTCGGCGGACGTGCGGCTAAAAGTTGTGCTAGCAGCCTGATTATGAAGGCGTCGCCATCCAAAACAGGTTCAGGATCCCGTGCAGGGAGCGCCAATGAGTCGTATCCGGAAAGCACCGCGGAGAAGAATGCGGCTGGGCTTGGGGCTGGGCTGGCAATTGTCGCGATCGGGGCATCAGCGGGCGGGCTCGAAGCGTGTACCCTGCTGATCAGCGCACTGCCTCCTGCCACGGGGATGGCGTACATTCTGGCACAGCATCTCGATCCCACCCATGAAAGCTTGATGGCAAGGCTGTTGGCCAGCCACACCGCAATGACGGTTGCTGAAGCCAAAGATGGCACCCGGCTCGAAGCCGAGCATTTCTATGTCATTCCACCGGGCACTTATCTTGCCGTCAGCGATGGCGCGTTGCGTCTGTCGAAGCCCCAGGCCCCGCGTAGCGAGCGCCTGCCGATCGATTTCCTTCTGGACAGCCTGGCTGATGATTGCGGGCCGCGCACCGCTTGCGTGATCCTGTCGGGCACCGGTGCCGACGGCAGCGCCGGATTACGAAGCCTGAAACGCGCGGGCGGTTTTTGTATCGCACAGGACCCCGATGAGGCTGAGTATGACGGCATGCCGCGTAGCGCGATCGGGACGGGGATGGTCGATGCTGTGCTGCCGATCGCGCAAATCCCGGCGGCGCTCGCCGCTTTCGGTCGCCGCATCGGGACTGGCGCCGGGACAAGCCCAGGTGTGCCCGATTCCCAAAACGATCATCAGCCCGATCATCAGCCCGATCATCAGCCGGATCGCGCAACCGCAGCCCTGTCCCCGATCCTCGAACTGCTGCGAACGACCACCCCGCATGATTTTCGGCTCTACAAGACCGGCACGCTCAACCGCAGGATAGAGCGGCGGATGGACATGGCCAAGATCGAGCCGGGCAATTTTGCCGACTATCTCGCTTTGCTCCGGGGCGATGCGGCGGAACGTGATCTGCTCGCCGAGGATCTGTTGATCAACGTCACCAGCTTTTTCCGTGATCCTGCTGCCTTCGAGTTGCTGGCGTCGAGGGTTATTCCCGATCTGATTCGTGATCATCCAGCAGACAGGGCGCTGCGCATGTGGGTGGTGGGGTGCAGTTCGGGTGAGGAAACCTACTCGCTTGCGATAGTGCTGCTTGAGGCGATTGCAGCGGCAAAGCGCAGCATCAAACTGCAGGTCTTCGCGTCCGACGTCGATCCCGATGCGATCGCCACCGCACGCGATGGAATATATCCAAAATCGATCGCGGCGGAGGTCTCGGCTGAACGGTTGGATACCTTCTTTATTAAAGAGGAACACAGCTTCCGCGTGGCCCCGGATGTCCGTGCCGCGATCGTGTTTACCGTGCAGGATGTGCTTGCCGACCCGCCGTTCTCGCGGATCGATCTGATCTCGTGCCGCAATCTGCTGATTTATCTCAACCTTGAAGCGCAGTCGAAGGTCATTGCGCTCTTCCACTTTGCGTTATGCCAGAACGGTATCCTGTTCCTTGGCAACTCGGAGACCGCAGGCGACATCGATGGCCGTTTCGAGGTGATCGCCAAGCCTGAGCGGCTGTATCGCCGTATCGGGCGCAGCCGTCCAGGTGTGCTCAACTTCATGATCGGCGAGAGCGCCGTAGGCCCGCCACGGCTCGACCAGCGCCCGGCCTCGTCGCGCCAGGCAACGCTGGTTGAACTGTGCCGCCGCACTGTGCTGGAAACCCATGCGCCCGCCTCGATCCTGATCAACCGTCAGGGCGAATGCCTATATTCGTTAGGGCCGATCGGGCGCTACCTGAAGGTTACCAGCGGACTGCCAACGCACAACCTGCTGGCGATGACCCAACCGGCCTTGCGCACCAAGCTGCGATCCGCGATTCGCCAGGTCGGCAAGGACACACCGCAGGTCATTATCGGCCATAACCGGGTGGGGGCGCTGTCGTTCGCGATCGATGTCCGCTCGGTGGTAAGCGAGGCCGAAGAGTTGCTGCTGGTCTGCTTTATCGATCAGCCCGATGTCGAGCAAGCCAGCGACACGTCCGGCACGCCCACCGATGGGCCGCGCAACACCGAGCTCGAGCGCGAGATCGAAGCATTGCGTGAGGAGCTGCGCCTCGCGCACCAAAGCATCGAGGAATCGACCGAAGAGCAAAAGGCGATCAACGAGGAGGCGCTCTCGGTCAACGAGGAGTATCAATCGACCAACGAGGAATTGCTGACCTCGAAAGAAGAGCTGCAATCGCTCAACGAGGAACTGACCGCGCTCAACAGCCAGATCCAGGAAACGCTGGAACGTCAGCGCACGACGTCGGACGATCTCCAGAACATTTTGTATAGCACCAATTTCGCTACCCTGTTCCTCGACCCCAAGCTGAAGATCCGTTTTTTCACGCCCGCCACCCGCGCGCTGTTCAACTTGATTCCCGGCGATATCGGGCGTCCGCTGGCTGACCTGCATTCGCTGGCGGTGGATAGCGAGCTTGCCGCCGATGCGGCCAGCGTGTTGCGCGATCACGATACCATCGAGCGCGAGATCAACACGCCGGACGGAACCTGGTTCATGCGGCGTATCCAACCCTATCGCGCGCGCGATGACAGCACCAAGGGCGTGGTGATAACCTTCACCGACATTACCGCGTCGCGCACTGCCGCCCACACGCTTGCCACGTTGCTCGTCTTTCTGATGCGGCAGGTGCCGTCTGGCAATCTGGGCAAATAGGGATAATGCCAACCGGACCACTCTGCCGGGGCAGATCACCTTATGTTCATTGGCCTTCGCCGGCCAGAGTGAACGCTGCCCATGCCCCTGGGTGCGCAAATTCGGGTTGGTCAATCGTGTTGCGGATATCACGCATGGCGCTTTGCAATGCTGCGGCGCGGCTTTCGCCGTTCTGCGTTCGGCGCAGCG
>JBBQXX010000188.1:0-5172 GCA_038209235.1 Sphingomonadales bacterium
ATCAGCTCGCCTTTGAGCTGATCCGCCAGTCCAACCGCAAGCGCAAGGGCATCGCGCTGCAGGGCGATGGTCATCTGCGCGATGGTCTGCGGCTACCGTTCGCGCTGACCAACGCGCAGCTGCGCACGATTGGCGAGATCACCGGTGATATGGCGCAAGCCGTGCCGATGCTGCGTCTGCTGCAGGGCGATGTCGGCGCGGGCAAAACACTGGTCGCGGTGATGGCGATGCTCAATGCGGTCGAATGCGGCGGGCAGGCGGCTTTGCTCGCCCCGACCGAAATTCTTGCGCGCCAGCATTTCGATACGATCTCGCGGATGCTGTCGGGTCTGCCGGTCAGCATTGCGGTGCTCACCGGACGCGCCAAGGGCCGCGCGCGCGATGCGACATTGATGGGGCTGGCCGATGGCTCGATCCAGATCATCATCGGCACCCACGCGCTGTTCCAGGATGCGGTGCGCTATAAAAATCTGGCGCTGGCGGTGATCGATGAGCAGCACAAGTTCGGTGTATCGCAGCGGCTGATGTTGCAGGAAAAGGGCAGGGCGACCCCGCATCTGCTCTCGATGACCGCAACCCCGATTCCGCGCACGCTGACGCTCAGCCATTATGGCGAGATGGATGTGTCGCAGCTCGATGAACTGCCGCCGGGGCGTCAGCCGATCGAAACGCGGGTGATCGCAGATCAACGGCTGTCCGAAATCGTCGATGGGCTGGCGAGGCATATCGAGCGCGGCGGGCAGGCCTATTGGGTCTGTCCGCTGGTAATGGACAGCGAGACCAGCGATCTTGCCGCCGCCGAAACCCGCGCGGCGCAACTGGCAGAGCGCTTCCCCGGCAAGGTGTCGCTGGTCCACGGCCAGATGCCGGGCGAGCGCAAAGACGCGATGATGGCCGATTTTGCCAGCGGCAAGACCGCGCTGCTGGTCGCCACCACTGTCATCGAAGTGGGGGTCGATGTTCCCAACGCCACGCTGATGATCATCGAGTCGGCCGAGCGGTTTGGCCTTGCCCAGCTGCACCAGCTGCGCGGGCGGGTGGGGCGCGGTGACCAGAAATCGGTCTGCGTGTTGCTGCGTGGCGGGCCGCTCAGCGAGACTGCGCGCGCGCGGCTGGCGCTGATGCGCTCGAGCCAGGACGGGTTTCATATTGCCGAAGAGGATCTGCGGCTGCGCGGTGGCGGCGAGTTGCTGGGCACGCGTCAGTCGGGCGATGGCGCGTTCCGCATCGCGACACCCGAGCAGGTGCAACGACTGATCCCGACAGCGACCGACGATGCCCGGTTGCTGATGGACCGCGATGGCGGGCTGGACAGCGAGCGCGGCCAAGCGGCGAGGGTGGCGCTGTATCTGTTCGAACGCGATTATGGCGCGAAATTGTTGCGGGGTGGGTAAATTGAATCCTCACCCTTCAGGGGAGGTGGCAGCGCATAGCGCTGACGGAGGGGATACGGCTGGGTGCAGGTCTTGAAGGGAAGCGCGATCCCGCTTCCCCTCCACCACTTCGTGGTCCCCCTCCACTTGCAGGGGAGGATTACATCTGCTCAACGCCGCCCGTTTGGCCCGGTGTTTGATCCCAAAGCATCGATCATGTCGTTGAACTCGCTCAACCGGATCACCCGTTCCAGCTGGAACCCGCAGCGACCCCCCAGCGCCCAGATCAGATGCGCCTCGATCCGTCCGATGACGGGCAGGCGCACCACGACGCGCTCGCCCTTGGCCAGGGGCATCTCGCCCTCGGTCATGAAGCCGTTCGCCGAAATGTTGACGATATGCGTCTTGATGTCGCCCAGATGGCGATGCTCTGCAATCGTTGCATGATCGACCGCGTGGCGTGCTGCATGGCGTTTTTCGACCACCGCGAGCCTGGCTCCTCTGGACATAAGCGTTCACCCGTTCTGGCATTTTGCGTAATCACCATAATCGGCGATAAGTGCGAACAAAGTGTAAATTTCAATTGGGCATAAACGGCCAAACCGCTTCATCTGCCGCCCCATCGCGGGACTGCCCACTGCGGCGATCCTTCTTACTCTGCCACCACCAGCCCATGCTTCTTCTGGCCCAGGCTGAGCGTATCGCCGGGGATGACCATATGGTCGAACGCTTGCACCTTCTGGCCGTTGACGCGCACCGCGCCTTCCTCGATTTTCCGCTTGGCTTCCTTGTTCGATGCGGTGAAGCCCAGCGCGGTGACGGCCTGGATGATCGACAGCCCTGCTTTGGCCACGCTGACCGTGGGCAGATCCCCCCCGGCATGGCCCTGCTCAAACGTGGCGCGCGCGGTTTGGGCAGCCGACTGCGCTGCCTGTGCGCCCCGGCACATTGTCGTGGCCGCATCGGCGAGTATTTTCTTGGCGTCGTTGATCTCTGCGCCTTGCAGCGCCTCGAGCCGCGCGATCTCGTCGAGCGGCAGATCGGTGAACAGCCGCAGGAACTTGCCGACATCGGCGTCCTGCGTGTTACGCCAGAATTGCCAGTAATCGTAAGCGGGCAGGCTCTCTTCGTTCAGCCAGACCGCGCCTTTTTCGGTCTTGCCCATCTTGCCGCCATCGGCAAGCGTGATCAGCGGGGTGGTGACGCCGTAGACCTCGGTGCCATCGACCCGGCGCGCCAGTTCGATGCCGTTGACGATATTGCCCCATTGGTCCGACCCACCCATCTGCAGGCGGCAGCCGGCACGGCGCGACAGCTCAAGAAAATCATAGGCCTGCAATATCATGTAGTTGAATTCGAGGAAGCTTAGCGACTGTTCGCGTTCGAGCCGCAGCTTGACCGAGTCAAAGCTGAGCATGCGGTTGATCGAGAAATGCTGGCCGATATCGCGCAGGAACGGAACGTATTCCAGCCTGTCGAGCCATTCGGCATTATCGACCATGATTGCATCGGTCGGGGCCCCTTCTTCACCATCCGGGCCAAAGGTCAAAAAACGCTCGAACACGCGCTTGATCGAGGCGATGTTGATCGCGATCGTCTCCGGCGTCAGCAGGCGGCGCGCCTCATCCTTGAAGCTGGGGTCGCCAATCTTGCCGGTACCCCCGCCCAACACCACGATCGGCTTGTGGCCGCTTTGTTGCAGACGGCGCAACAGCATGATCTGCACCAGCGATCCGACATGCAGCGACGGTGCGGTCGGATCAAAGCCGATATAGCCCGGTACGATTTGCTTGCCCGCCAGCGCGTCAAGCGCGTCGCCATCAGTCAACTGGTGGATATAGCCGCGCGCATCAAGCAGGCGCAAAAGATCAGATGAATAATGGGTCATAATGGCGGCGCGCTTAGCATTGTTGTGAGCAGGCGGAAAGATTGCTTGTGCCGGTGCGGTTTACCCGGCCGGGACTGGAACCGGGGCGCAGCGGCTATCCTGGCAGGGGATGATCTCGAACGTGCAGTGCGACAGGTTGCTGATGCCGTTGAGCAGCCTGCGATAATGATCGGGATGGCGCGGATCGTGCGTCGCCACCGAAACGATCAGCGCCAGATGCCCGGTGCCGACCTGCCACAGGTGCAAATCGACAACGCGGTTGTCAGCATCAGCCTCCAGCCGGCGGCGGATCGCATCAGCAGTGGGCGCGTCAGCCTCCATATCGAGCAACACGCGCGCCGCATCGCCGATCAGGCCGAACGCCCACCACAGGATGACCAGCGCGCCGACGATCCCCATCACCGGATCGAGCCAGCCAAGCCCGAGCATCAGCCCGCCGATCAGAGCGACCAGCGCCAGCACCGACGTCAGCGCGTCGGTCATGACATGCACATAGGCAGCGCGCATGTTGTGATCCTGTTGATGATGGCCGTGACCCTCGTCGGGCTGGGGGCCGTGATCGTGGTCGTGATCGTTATGGTCGTGGCTGTGACCACCCAGCAGAACAGCGCTGGCAATGTTCACCAGCAGGCCCACGACGGTGACGGCGATGGCGGGGGAGTAATCGATGGCGACAGGTTGGATGATGCGGTTGACCGATTCCCATGCCATCAGCAGCGCGATCACCCCGAGCAGCAGCGCGCTGCTGAACCCGGCAAGCGATCCGATCTTGCCGGTGCCCATCGAAAAGCGGCGGTCGTGCGCGTGGGTGCGCGCAAAGCGATAAGCGAAGGCGGCAAGGCCCAGCGCGGCAAAATGGCTGCCCATGTGCCAGCCATCGGCGAGCAGCGCCATCGATCCGGTCCACCAGCCGCCGATGATTTCTGCGACCATCATTACGCCGGTCAACCCGACCACCCACCATGTCCGCCGCTCGCTCTGGGCCTCGGAGGCTCCGGCAAACCGGTGATCGTGGGTCAGTTTTTCAAGCGCGGCATCGTGGTGCATGACAGTTCCGAGCGACAGGGGATTGGCCGGCGCGCTTGGCTCCCGAACCTTTCGCGAGATCCTGTCAGGCCTAGCGCTCAGGTGCAATGGCTTTGATGTGGCGCGGTGCCAGTGGCTCAGCCTTGCGCCAGCGCATTCAGCAACGCGCGTTCCAGCGGATCAAGCTTCCCATCGCTATCGATCAACGCCTGCAACCAGTCTTGTTCGTGGTCGGACATGCCGGGTTTCGGCTCGGGCTGGGTCGCGCTGCGTGCGGCCTGCGGAGGTTTCTTGCCGAATGAAGTTACGATGCGCGCCATGAAGCCGCCGACGCTTGATGACGTATCCGCCACGACGGCGTGCAGCCGTGCCGCCTCGTCGCGGTGCAGCGCGCGACAGGTCGGGTCGGTCATGATGTGCAGGCTGAGCGCTTCGACAAACAGCCGTTGCCATTCTGGCGTGTTGTTGCCGTGCAGTGTGGCATCCTTGATCTGGAACAGCAGTTCGGCCTCGGCGCGGCCGATATGGGCGGGTGCGTCGCCGCCGGCGGAGTACAACACACGGCGCAAGAGCCGCGCTTCGGTGGTGCCGATGCTGCCGGGGTTCAGCGCATGACTATCACGCGTCGGGCCACCGCGGACAGGACCGCTGCCGCAAAGGACCGCATGCTTGATCTGCACCAGCGCGTAAGCCTTCAGATCATCGGGTACAGTGTGTGCGCGCTCGATGACCTTGACCAGCAGCTCAAGCTCGGCGAGCGTCTCGACATGGCCATCGTGGTCGATCCGCTGCATGAGCCAGCGGGCGTTCTCGTCGCTCACATAACCGCGAGGCTCGGCCTGTTCGACCAGATAGGCGGTGATCGCCTCGACAAAGAAATCGACC
>JBBQXX010000189.1:0-5148 GCA_038209235.1 Sphingomonadales bacterium
CGGTGCCTCGATCGGCACAGCGCGCTCGAGAACATCGGGCGCGCGATCTGTATAATCGAGCCGCCGCATCGCCTCTGCGCGAGTTCCCGGGTGGTTATGGCTCACCGGATTTGCGGCAATTGCCAAACCTGCAGGATCAGGATCGATCTGCGCCCGGCCAATGGGGGCACGTTGCGTTGCAGTGCTTTCAAATAGCTTCATGTTCGGTCTTTCACCGCTGGTCCGTGGGCTTGTCGGCTTCTGTTGCGCGAGCTCATTTCGGCCTGTCAGGCAAAGCTTGCGATACGCAAAGCGCGTGGGCGATATCGCAATGAACCGCGCACCCGGCGATCGTTCCGGGGATCGTTCCGGGGATTATTGCGCCACATAGGCCAATCGGGCGCCGCCAGCAGGCAGCACCCGATCAAGCCGTTAGTCGGCCATAGCGTCGATATTGACATTGCTCTCGGCAAGCTTGGTCATATACTCATCACCGTTGTAGATTTCCTTGGTCGCCTTATCGAGCGCCTTGACGGCCTTTTTCAGACCGAGCGCTTCGGCAAAGGCAGCGGCAGTTCCGAACCCTGCAATGCCGTAATGGGTCATACGCTGATATTGCGCGATGATCACCGCATCGAGCACGGGTCCCTTATCGGGGGCCTCTTCGGTTATGTGCTTCATCGCCTCGGTCACCAGGCCTTCCATGCCCTTGCAATGTTCCTTGGTGACCGTTTCGTCGGAATCCTCGAGCAAGCTCTTGAGCACCTGCGTATGATCGGCAATCCCGGCCTGTGATTTTGTCAGCATGTCCTTCAGCGCGGAATCGCTGACCTTGGGTGTGATCTTCTTCAACGCCCTGGCCATCTGGTCATTGGCGGACCACAGGTCCTGCAGCTCGCCAGTGTAAAGATCGGTCAGATTTTCAGGTGCAGACATCGGTATTCTCCAGTCGAGCGCAGGGGTAGCGCCATCATCGACCTACGGAGGAATTGGCAAGCGGTTCCTCATTTTCGGCTTTGCGCAAAGGGGATTACGCCTGCGGCCCGGCAGGCCGTCTGGAACCGTCGCGTGCAGGGGGCGTTCGCTGGCTAAGACCACAACAGGAGCAGGCAGCATGGACAGACTTCGACAGCTGGAAACCTTTGCGCGAGCCGGATGGTGTGCACGCGGTGTGGTGTATTGCCTGCTGGCCTATTTCGCCTTTACCGGCTCGAGCGCGACTGACGCAAGCCCGCAAGGCGTGTTCCGCTCCGTACGCGAAATGCCGGGGGGATCGGTTCTGCTGATCTTGCTGGCATTCGGGCTGGCGCTTTATGGGGCCTACCGGCTCTATGGCGCCGCGCTCGACAGCGAAGGCAAGGGCACCGATGCAAAGGGCATCGCGATCCGTATCGGCTATGCCGCCAGCGGGTCTGCGCATTTCCTGCTTGCCTGGGTTGCCGTTCGCCTCGCATCCGGCCATGGGTCTGGCGGAGATGGCCAGAGCGAACAGGCCGCTGCAGGCATGTTGCTCGATATGCCGCTGGGCGGATCGATCCTTGGTGCCATCGGATTGTGTTTTGTCGCCGCTGCGGCTCATCAGGCGATCAAGGCCTGGACTACTGAATTCATGCAAGGCGTTGCGTCGGAGGCCCCGGATTGGGTTGTACCGGTTGGCCGGGCGGGCCTGGCGGCACGCGCTGTCGTGTTTTTTGTCATTGGCATTTCACTGGTCCGGGCGGGCTGGTTCGGCTCGGCCGGGCAGGTCAAAGGTCTGGGCGACGCGTTGTCTTCGTTGACCGAACATCCCGAACTCTATCTCCTGGTCGCAAGCGGGCTATTCCTGTTTGGCGTCCACAGCTTTGTCGAGGCGCGCTGGCGCCGGATCCGCAATGAAGATGTCGTCGCGCGGCTCAAGGCCGCTGCTCGCTAGTGGATTGATTTTGACGTTCGATTCCCGCCTGCGGTCAGGTCTCACTTCGAATGTCAGAATCATATAATCCACTAGAAACATATAGTTACTAGTGGCCCTGATGATTGCGACATTTGCTCCAGCGCAATCCGGATTGGGATGCAAATGTCGCAATCGGACCATTAGCGCTCATTGCGCCGATGCGGCTGATTTGCAATTGGGGCTTGCTGGTCGCCTGTGGGAGCGCGACTGCAAAGCGCACAGTTGCGATCCGCATGCGCCAGATGGCTGTCTTTTCTGATCATTGCCGACCGGCAATGTTTTTCGCCATCAGATTGTCACAGTAATGCAACACATGTGAATGATTCCGCAGCGCAACAAAGCGCTCTCTTGACCGCGCCGTTCGAGCTTAGCATGCCAGTGGCAGATCAGAAGGCACAACTGATTCCAAAGCTCCACCGCTCGTTATCAAATCAACAGGTCTGGAAAAACACCCGATGCGCAATCGCCCGTTTCGCTTGTCCTCGTATTCGGTCCTTGCTGGCTCGATTATGCTCTGCGGCGTGGCAACGCCTGCCTACGCGCAAGCCACGCCCGAAGAAGACCAAGCCGAACGCGGCGTTGGGGTGATCGTGGTGACGGCGCAGAAACGTGAGCAGGACCAGCGCGATGTGCCGCTGTCGATCTCGACACTGAGCGGCGATGCACTGGCAGCGATACAAGCGGGCGGTAACGATATTCGCGGTCTTGCCGGGCGCGTCCCCAACCTCAACATCGAAAGCTCATTCGGACGCACTTTTCCGCGTTTCTACATCCGGGGGCTGGGCAATACCGACTTCGATCTCAATGCATCGCAGCCGGTAAGCCTGGTGTATGACGACGTGGTGCTGGAAAACCCGATCCTGAAGGGCTTTCCGGTGTTCGATCTCGATCGGATCGAGGTGCTGCGCGGGCCGCAAGGCACGCTGTTTGGCCGCAACACGCCCGCTGGCATCGTCAAGTTCGATACGGAGAAGCCGGGCGAAACCGGCGGATATGCCAAGGCAAGCATCGGTCGGTTCAACACACTGCAACTCGATGGCGCGGTGGGCGCAATTCTGGGCAGCGGATTTTCGGTCCGCGCTTCAGGGTTCTATCAGCGGCGCGATGACTGGGTCGACAATGTCGACAACGGGCCAGGTGACGACCTTGGCGGATATGACGATTTCGCCGGCCGGTTGCAGCTGCAATATGAAGACGGTCCGCTTACCGCCAGGCTGGTCGGGCAGGTGCGTATCCTCGATGGATCGGCAATCCTTTTTCGCGCCAACGTCTTCCAGACCGGCAGCAACGATCTGAACGGCATCGGCGGACCGGGTACCAGGTTTCGCCGCGACGAAATCCGCTCTGACGGGATCAATTTTCAGGAACTGAACACCTATAACATTGGCCTGACCGTCGATTATGATTTCGGCGCGGCAACCTTGACCTCGGTAACATCCTATTGGAACGGCGACCTCAAGAGCCGGGGTGACATCGATGGCGGCTTTGGCAACGCGTTCGCCCCCAGCCAGGGGCCAGGGTTCATCCCGTTTTCGGCACAGACCCAGGATAACGTGCCAAGCCTTGATCAATACACGCAGGAAGTGCGGCTGGCATCGAACAACGAAGGCGGGTTTGGCTATCAGATCGGCGGCTTCTATTTAAACGAGCGGCTGGACATCACCACGCTGGATTTTGGCCGTCCTGCCGATACGGTTGCAGCAGCGATCGCGGTGCAGCGGCAGGTGACAGACGCCTTTGGCCTGTTCGCATCGGTGAACTACACGTGGGAAAGCGGCCTGATCCTGCAGGCTGGCGCGCGCTACAACAACGATGACCGTGATTTTTCGGCCGCGCGTCCGGTCGATACCCGCCCTGGTTTTCTGGGCTTTGGCGGTCCGGTGCCGACATTGACCACCAGCGTGGATGCAGATCTGGTGACATGGGATTTGAGCGCGGTCTATCCGGTCAGCAAAAGCGTCAACGTGTTCGCCCGCGCCGCGCGCGGATATCGTGCGCCATCGATTCAGGGGCGGTTGGCGTTTGGCCGCACCCTGTCTATTGCCGATAGCGAACGCACCATGTCGTACGAAATCGGTGTCAAGACGGTGCTGCTTGATGGTCTCGCCCGCTTCAACCTCACCGGCTATTATTTCAACACCGAAGACCTGCAACTCACCGCGGTTGGCGGCGGCGGCAATGTAACCTCGCTGCTCAACGCCGACGACGTCGAAGGCTATGGCTTTGAGGCTGAGTTGGCAGCGCGTCCGGCAGATGGTCTGGACCTGAGTATCGGTGTTGGTTTCAACGAAAACGAGATCAAGTCGCCTGGCCTTGCCGTTGCGGGATGCGGAGCGCGATGCACCGTGCTCAACACACCGGTGGCTGGACGGGCGGGAATTTTCTCGATTGATGGCAACCGCCTGCCGCAATCACCCAAATGGTCGGTAAACTGGACGGCAGGCTATGCGGTTCCGGTCGGTAACGGTGAGATCTACGCTTTTACCGACTGGTATTACCGGTCGCGGATCCAGTTCTTCCTGTATGATTCGGTCGAGTTCAGTGACGACAGCCTGATCGAAGGTGGCCTGCGCTTTGGCTATCGCACCGCTGATGGGCGGCTGGATGTCGCGGCCTATGTGCGCAACATCACCAACAACGTATCGGCGACCGGCGGCATCGATTTCAACAATCTGACAGCGTATGTCAACGAACCGCGCATCTTCGGAATCGAGGTAGGCACAAGGTTCTGACGATCTGCATCTTTCGCCGCGATGGTCTGCATATCAAGCTGAGCTGATCGGCCTCCGGCACGTTTAGGCCGCGCTGGCCCGGCTTCAGCCGATAGGGTCGAGGGTTTCTGCGACCTCTTGCGTCTTCTTCTTCGGCAGGCCGATCATCGCGAGGATAAACAGCGCAAAGCACAGGCAGATCGCGTTGGGAATCACCAGCGCCCATTCGCCTTTGAGCAGCCCAAATACCGTCCATGACACAAACGCCAGACAGGTCAGCGCGTACATCCCAAGCGAAAGACCCTCGGTTGATCTTTCGCGGATGATTTTCCACGCCTGCGGGGTGAAGCTGGCTACCGAGGCCAACGCCCCTGTCGTGCCGACAATGCTGATCCAATCCATGGGCGCCAGCCATACACGAACCGCATCGCGGTCACTAGAGCATCGAACCTGAAATCGGAAATGGCGGGATTTTCTTTTGGGCTGATGTGTGATTCTGCGTTGTTGGAGGTGGATCATGGGCAA
>JBBQXX010000190.1:0-5119 GCA_038209235.1 Sphingomonadales bacterium
ATCAGCACAAACGCGGGGTCGGCAGGCGCGATTCCATAAAGCCTGGCCAGCAACACGGGACGGAGCACCGCCAATGCCGGGGCTGCATGGACCGCAGCAAGCAGAAGCCAGATGATAGGCTGAAACATCGGCAGATTCTAACGGGTATTGTCCCTGAGGCGATTACCCGCAAGGTCATGTTACAGACACGCATGTAACGCCGAACGCAGTGGTCAGATGCAGATCGTCCATTCCCATTCGAGCGGATCGCCATCCATGACTTCGACGCCTGCTGCGGTGAGTTCCTTGCGGATGGCGTCAGCTGCGGCGAAATTCTTGTCGGCGCGGGCATCCTTGCGCAGGCTCAAATACTTTTCGATCTGGGCTTCGGAGATCGTCGCGGACGCTGGACGAACGCGCAGATCGATGCGGCTCAAACCGCTCAGGCCCATACCACCTAGGCCCAGACCACCCAGGCCCAGACCCAGCACGGCGTCCATCTGGTCCAAGGCTGCCCGCCGCTGCCCTGTATCAATCTGCTTTTGAGCCAGCACATCATCCAGAACGGTCAACGCCTTTGCGCTGTTGAGATCATCCGATAGTGCCGCATCAAAGTCTGTCAGCAACTGCTTCAGATGCGGGTGCTCGATTGGCGATGCCGACGACTCCGCGACAGTCAGCGCGCTCACCGCCATCACCAACCGCTTGAGCCGGGTCAGCGCCGCCAGCAGGTTGTCCCAGCTGAATTCCAGCTCGCTGCGGTAATGCGCTTGCAGGCACATCAACCGATAGGCGAGCGGGTGGATGCCTTTGCTGACAAGCAGCGGCAGGCGCAGGAATTCGCCCGATGACTTGGACATCTTGCCGCCCCCCGCATCCTTGTCCCGGTCGATCAGGAAATTGTTGTGCATCCATATGCGCGCGCCGCTCTGGTGTGAGCAGGCGTAGGCCTGGTTCTGGGCGATCTCGTTAGGGTGATGAATCTCGCGGTGATCGATCCCGCCGGTGTGGATATCGAATGGAAAACCCAGCAGCGCCTCGCTCATCACCGAGCATTCCAGATGCCAGCCCGGTGCGCCTTTGCCCCAGGGCGACCCCCATTCCATCTGCCGCGTTTCACCCGGCGGGGTTTTGCGCCACAACGCGAAATCCTGGGGGTTGCGCTTGCCTTCGACCGTCATGATCCGCCCCTCGCCCGCATCGGTCGCAGCGCGCGCCAACGCGCCATAGCTGTCGACCGTCGACACATCGAAATACAGGCCGCTGGGCAATTCATAGCAATGCTTGTCAGCAATCGCCTTGGCAAAATCGATCATCTGTTCGACATAATCGGTCGCCACCGACCATTGCGCCGGCTGACGGATGTTGAGCGACGTCACGTCATCCCAGAACGCTTCGGTATAGTGACGCGCGATATCCCAGATCGACTGCGCATTGGCTGCCGCAGCCTTTTCCAGCTTGTCTTCACCGTCATCGCCATCATCGGTCAGGTGGCCGACATCGGTAATGTTGATGATGTGGGTGAGCTTGTAGCCTTTGAAGCTGAGCACCCGCCCAAGCGTGTCGGCAAACACATAGGCACGCATGTTGCCGATATGGGCGTAGTTATACACCGTGGGTCCGCAACTGTAGACCCGCGCCTCACCGGGGTGGACGGGGATGAACGGCTCGACAGAGCGGGTCAGGCTGTTGAACAGCATCAGGGGGGCGGCGGCAGGTTCAGGCTGGTCCATGGCCAAGCCATTGCCTGCAAACCGCGCAGCGCGTCAAGCCGGGACGAGCTTTGGACCAGCCAAAACATGCGCCCGCCTGCGCAGCCTGTCAGCCGTGCAGACGGGGGAACATCATCCGATCAACGATCGCCGCTGGGGCCGGTTTCGGGCGTCACCGCGGCCATCGATTCGACCAGTAGGCCAAGCTGATTATTGCAGCCATTTTCGATCAGCGTCCCTGCGACATCATCGATCTCGGTCGGCACATTGGGCAGCACCACCAGATCGATCTTCTGCGCCTTGCCGTCGGCGCCGGTCAATGTGTAGCTGGCACCGCTGGTTACCGGCACCTCGGCAAATGGCCAGACGCGGTTGACCGAGCCGTTCTTCCACAAGATGTTGGTGCTCGCACCGGCCGAACTGGTCAGCTTGAGGTTCAACTCGCCCATCACGCTGGCGCGCCAGAACAGCAACCGGTTGGGCTCTGCAACGCAGAACTTGCCCGACTGGCTGGCATCGATGAACCACAGGTTGGGGCTGCGCGGCGAGGAGGGCGCAACCTTGGCAGGGGCACCGCGAACCGCTCCGGTGCGGGTCCGGCTGGCGGCTCCGCTGGTCGAAAGCAGGCTGGCGATCTGCGTGCTCTGGGTCTGGTCCCGCTTGACCGCGCCATCGAGCGTAAACGTGCCCGGACCGGACAACACCCGCGTCCCCGCCTTGTCGAGCACGGTCACCCGGTCGCTTGCCTTGAGCACCAGCTTGGTGCTGGCGGGCAGCTTCTTGCCTGCGGGGTATTGCGCCGCCGAGGGGCCTGCCGAACGCACGACCATCGACTGCGCGATCGCCGCGCTGCTGGTGACGACGCCAAAACCGATGATAGCTCCCAGCGCAAGCGCGCGGGTAAGCTGTGACTTTTTATCAACCGAGAACATAGCTTTCTCCTTTTTGTGTCTGACCAAGTCGCTTGAATAAATTCGCGATGGCCACGTCTTGCCCCAATCGGGCCAACTGTGTTGTGAGTTGCACCACAGCGTGCGAATCTCCTGCGTCGTGCGCAGTAACAAGTTGCAAAACCTCGGCCCTTTCGCTTTCCGGCTTGTCGGGTGCGGGCTCGAAAATGTCGACAGGCTTGGCCCGGCCCCTTAGCACGATCCGGCCCATCGGGCGATACCAGTCGAGCCCCGAACGCTCAGCAGCCTCGCGGCTGACCAGCACGCGCGTGTCGAGCGTCTTGTTCGCCGCCTCCAGCCGTGCTGCGGTGTTCATGCTGTCGCCGAACGCGGTGTACTGGATGCGCCCCTCGCCGCCAAAATTGCCGACAATCGCCTCGCCGAAATGCACGCCGACACGGGTGCGGCCAATCGGCGGCACACCATCGGGCGCGCTGTTGCGAAAGTTTTCCCCTTCCTGGTACATTGCCCAGGCAGCGCGCACCGCACGCTCGCCATCATCCGGAAAGGCAATCGGCGCGCCCCAGAAGGCAACCACGGCATCGCCGACGAACTTGTCGAGCGTGCCACCGTATTGCAGCACCACCTCGGCCAGCCGGTCGAGATAGTTGTTGAGCAACAACGCCACCATCTCAGGCTCGATGGCGTGGGTCAGCTTGGTAAATCCCTCAAGATCGGTGAAGACGCAGAAAATCTCGCGCTTCTCGCCATGCAGCGCCAGCTTGTCAGGGTCCTTCAAGATTTCTGCGGCCACCGATCGCGGCAGGTATTTGCCCAGGGCGCTCTGCGCAAACGCGCGCTGCTTCGATCCGACCACCCGCGCGGCCGCCCCCACCGAGGTATACGCCAGCAGCCAGCCCATCGCCCAGCCAAAGCTTGGCAGATTGAGCGTATCGAAGCCCGAACTCTGGAGGATAAACGGCACCGCGATGAAGAACAGGATCTGGGTCGTCAGCAACAACCCCATGATCCAGGCACGCGCCTGGCTGGCCGCGGTGAGGCATCCAGCAATCACCACTCCGGCTGCCATCAACCACAACGACCACGTCGGGAAAGAGAACGGCTGATCGTTATCGAGCAGCTGCGACATGAGATGCGCGTGGACTTCCAGCCCGATCATCTGCGACTCGCCAGTGACCGGATCACCTATTCGGGTCAGCGGCGTATCGAACTTGTCGAAGTCGACAAAGTCGCCGCCAATCAGGATGTGCTTGCCCTTGACCTCACTGGCCACGAACGCTGCGGTTTCGGGGTCTGCGAACAGGTCGATCGGAAGCTTGTTGATCACCGGACGATCGGACGACAGCGGCAGGCGGAAGCGAATTGCCCCGCGATAATCGGCAAACGCGGTATTGGCCGGCGTCATCGCGCGGACCATGATCGGCGGCAGGTCTTTGGGCTGGTCAGGCCAACGCCGCGCCACGCCATCTGCGTCGGTCAGCAGCCGGATGCTGGTCGGCACCGTCTTGTCGGTGGTGACGTCCTTCAGGAACTGTTCCAGAAACTCCTGCTGGCGGAACTGGATAGCCTCGGTGTTGGTGTCATTCGACGCATAGGCAACGTGCGTGGGCGTCTGCATCGATCGCAGCGCGGACTTGAGCGTGGCGTCGTCATCCTGCGGCTGATCGAACAGGATATCGATGCCTATCGACCTGGCGCCCATCGTGTCCAGATTGGTCAGCGCATTGGCCAGGATCGTGCGATCCACCGGCGAGCGCTGGCCGGTATCGATCAGCGTATCATCGGTATAGACGACCATCAGGATGCGCGGGTCCTGATCAACCTTTTCGGCAAAATTGGCCGCGCGCATATCGTACATCGCGTTTTCGGCAGAACCCAGCAACGGCATCTGGGTGCTGTACCGCGCCACGGCGATGGCAAACACCATAAAACCCAAAGTGGCAAGCAGCCGGACCAACCCCAGTTGGCGAATCAACCGCCCAGCGGACCGGCCCACTTCCCCCCGGCTGTTTGCCTGCGATGCGGAATCTGGTCTCAAAGCCATGATGTCAGTGCTGCCCCCCGCCGAGCGTCATCGACACTGCGATTATTGTTTCAGCGGCCGACACCAATACCGCAAACATCATGGGCGGGCCCTGGGACTGGTCCGCGCGCAACACGCCGACCTGCCACCTCATGCTTACCCGGATCACGCGCATCGATTAGCTCCGTTTTGCCAACCGCAAGCGATGCAGCGGCCCAAGCTCATGTTCGGTGCGACCCGGTTTGGATTCGTTCTGAAGGCTCTATAGGAGTTTAGCAACGCCATGACCAGTTGCAGCCAGTTGTGCAAACAACCGATTTCAAGTTACCGCCAGTTCAATGAACCGAGCCTGCCCGGGCAGCGTGGCCCTTCAAAACCCCCGATAGTCCAGCGCATCACCAGCGTCGATGCGTGGTACGGCAAAGCTGTTGATCGGCGCGTCCACATCACGATAGCCGACCGCCATACCGCAAAAGAATATGTGGTCATCATCG
>JBBQXX010000191.1:0-5110 GCA_038209235.1 Sphingomonadales bacterium
GTATCCCCCGACTCGTCACTTAAACCGCAGGGCCATGCCCCCGAAACTAACCCTGCACCTTTCAACCCGCAAACCTCTCGACATACACAAACCTCGGCACATCACCGGGCAGTATAAAACGCGCCAGCCGTCGAACCTAAACGAAGTTCCGGTCCAGATCGGTCAATCAGGTGAATTTTACGGGCTAGCTCAGTGCTCATTCCGCCCAGGCCACCATTGCTAGCGCGAAGCTGCTCGCGGACGAACGCATGCAAACAGCGACTTTGCGTGTGTAGCTCGGCTATTCGAGACGGGTGCTGGCGCCCTTCCTGAGTGTGCTGTCTCAGCCATTAACCAAACCAAGAAACCTATAAATTAAGTGGATAAATCCCATTGGCCAAGCGATTTGTTACGTTAGGGAGGCACAACAAAGCCCCTCAAAGTGCAAAAATGAGGGGGTGTTAATGAAATCTGATAAAATCTGGAGGCCCGAGCCGGAATCGAACCGGCGTGCGAGGATTTGCAGTCCTCTACGTAACCACTCCGCCATCGGGCCGCCTGTGGGGAAGGACGCGGCATTGTGCGGATTTGGGGGGAAAGTCAAGCATCAACACAGGCGACAAGGCGCTGACGAGCCGCTCACCACGGCCTGCCGCAATAGCGCCGGATCGGCGCAAATGCTGTATTGCCATAATAATACAGCCGTGTCATACCCTGGGCCGGGAGCTGCGATGTCGATTGCATTTTGCAACCGGACAGGTATCAAAGCAGCGCTCTTCGGACCGTTTGGGGCTTGCATCGCTGGTCGCATATTCTAGGGCGCTTGAACATGACCGACACACACACTCTTTCGCCGCCGGATTTTGCCGCTGCCCGCAGGCATATGATCGAAAGCCAGCTGCGCCCCAGCGATGTCAGCGATCCGGTGGTGATCGCCGCAATGGCGCTGACCCCGCGCGAAAACTTCGTCCCCGCAGGCCAGCGCGCGCTGGCCTATATCGATCGCGCGGTGCCGTTGCCTGGTGGCCGGATGCTGAATCCGGCGCTGTCGACCGGCCTGCTGCTGACGCGCGCAGCGCTTGCCAGCGATGACCGCGTGCTGCTGATAGGCGCTGGCACAGGCTATGTCGCCGCATTGCTCAGCGGGATCGTCGCATCGGTGGTGGCGGTCGAAGCGGATCGTGCCTTGGTCGAATATGCCCAAACAACGCTGGCCAGTTCCGCCAACGTGACGGTGGTCGAATCGGCTCTGGCTGAAGGCTACGCAGCAGGAGCGCCATATGACCTGATCATCATCGATGGCGCGGTACAACAGGTGCCCGATGCGCTGGTCGCGCAGCTGGCCGATGACGGGCGGCTGCTCAGCGGTCTGGATGAAGACGGCGTTTCGCGGCTGGCCATTGGCCGCAAGCATGGCACTGCATTTGCGTTGGTGCCGTTTACTGATACCGATATTGCCCCGCTTGCGGCCTTCACGCGGCCAAAAAGCTACAGCTTCTGAAACATGAGCATTGCCCGACAGCAAGGGCGATGGACGACACGAGAACGGGATTGATGAAGACTTCGTTTTGGCTGGCCGGTTGCGGCGCAGCGTTGGTGCTGGGAAATGGCCCGTTGCAGGCGGAAACGCTGCGCGATGCGCTGATCGCTGCCTATCAGACAAATCCCACGCTCAACGCGGCGCGCGCCCAGCAGCGCGCGACCGATGAAGGCGTACCGATTGCGCTGGCCGACGGACGACCAAACTCGCAGGCGCAGGCGCAATATTCGGAGAACTTCCTCATCCCGGCCAACGCGTTTACTGCACCGACCCGCTCGGTCAGCAGCACCTTGAGCCTGAACGTGCCAATCTACTCGGGCGGCAGCGCGCGCAACGCGATCAAGGCTGCAAAAACCCGCGTCGGTGCAGGCCAGGCCGATCTGCGCGGCACAGAGGCGAGCGTGTTCAGCAATGTCGTTGCCGCCTATATGGACGTGATCCGCGACGAGGCGATCGTCGGCTTGCAACGCCAGAATGTCGGCGTGCTTGATGTCAACCTGCAGGCCTCATCGGACCGGTTCGAGATCGGCGATCTGACCCGCACCGATGTCGCGCAGTCCGACGCCCGGCTGGCCATTGCGCGCAGTGACCTGCAGACCGCGCAAGCCAATCTGATCCGCAGCAAGGAGACCTATATCCAGCTGGTCGGCGTCGCCCCGGGCCAGCTTGAGCCGCCACCCCCGCTGCCCAATCTGCCCGAAGCACCTGAGGCCGCCGTATTCACCGCGCTCGACAACAATCCCGATCTGGAAGCGGCCCGCGAGCGGGTTCAGGCGGCCAATTTCGATGTCAAGTCAGCCCGTGGCACGCGCTTGCCGCAGATCGACCTGTTCAGCCAGGGCAACTACCAGAACTTCCTCGGCACCTTGGGCAGCACGCTTTTTGCGGGCCGTTTCGTGCAGCAGCAATCGAACGCCACAGCCGGCGTGCAGCTGACCGTTCCAGTTTATCAGGGTGGTCGTCCCGGCGCGCAGATCAGGCGGGCACAGGCGGTATCCGGACAGGCGATGGAGCAGGAAATCGAGGTCGAACGCGGCATCATCGCACAAGTGCGCGCTGCATACGCCAGCTTCAACGCATCGATTGAGGTGATCGAATCCTCGCAAACCGCGGTCGATGCGAACTCGCTGGCGCTGGAGGGCGTGCGCGCCGAGAACAGTGTCGGCAACCGCACCATCCTGGACATACTCGATGCCGAGCGCGAATTGCTCAACGTGCAGGTGCAGTTGGTGACCGCGCGGCGCAATGCCTATGTTGCAGGCTTTACCCTGCTGGCCGCGATGGGCAAGGCAGAGGCGCGCGATCTGGGTCTTGACGGCGGCGTGTTGTATGATCCTGAAATCAACTATCAGCGCGTCCGCGACAAGATCAACGACTTCGATTCGGACAAGGATGCGTTGCCGCAATCGACGCGAACCGTTGACAGCCCGGCGCAAAATGCCGCACTGATAGGCCCGCCGAACCAGTAATGCGGGTTTATTGCAGGTTGCGGCCAATCGAATCGGGGGCGCGTTGCGGCATGACACGGGATATCGGCGAACCAAGCCTGGAAGAGATTCTGGCCTCGATCAAGAAAGTGATCGCCGAGGATGGCCGCAAACCGCGCAGGCCTGCCCCCGCCCGCACCGCACCGGCCCAATCCTCAGCTGCCCAATCCTCAACTGGCCAATCCTCGGCTGGCCGGCCAGCACCTGCGCCTCAGCACAAACCGACCGATGACATCCTGGAACTGACCGACAGCGTCGAGCATGCTGATTCTGCCGAACCGGAGGAAACCCCGCTGATCAGCCGCGCCGGCGCGCAATCGATGCGCGAATCGCTCGCCGTCCTCAGCACGCTGACCGAACCTGGCGTCGCCCCGCAGATCGTGCGCTCGGGCGAGACCTCGCTGGAGGGCATGGTGCGCGAGATGCTGCGGCCGATGCTCGCCGAATGGCTGGACCGCAATCTGCCCGATATGGTCGAGGCGCTGGTGGCCAAGGAAATTGGCAGGATTACCGGCCGCAACGTCTAATAGCGCAGCTCTCGCGTCGCGGGGGCCTTGCGCTTGGTGCACTTGCTGGTAGCAGGTGCAACCATGAAACAGCCTATTGTTGCCGTGCTGCTCGCCAGCGTCCTTTTGCCGCTCTGGCTCGCCACCCCCGCCGCCGCCCGGCCGATGACCGAGAGCGACCTTGCCACCTTCGACCGGCTGGCTGCACCTGCCGCATCGCCCGATGGCAAATGGGTCGCCTGGCAGCTGACCAGCACCGATCTGGCCGCCAACAAACGCAGCACCGGGCTATATCTGCTCGATTCCAGCCGCAAGGATGCGCAGCCGGTCGCGCTTGCCGACTCGCTCGGCCACAACGAAACATCGCCCGCGTTCTCGCCCGATGGCAAGCATTTGTATTTCCTGTCGAACCAGTCGGGCAGCGATCAGGTCTGGCGCATCGCGCTGCCTCGTGCCGGGTCCGGCGGCGCGCCTGAGCAGGTGACCAGCGCCGCCACCGGCCTCAGCGGCTTTAGGCTCTCGCCCAATGGGCAGCAGCTTGCGGTCTGGGCCGATGTCGCCGAGGGCTGCACGCTTGAAGGCTGCGCTGACAGCAAGGCCAAACTGCCCGGATCGGGCCGCGAGTATGACCGGCTGTTCGTGCGCCACTGGGACACGTGGCGCGAGCCGGGCAAATATTCGCGGGTTTACACCTATGCACTGGGTGCCGACGGCAAGGTTAGCGGCGCTGCGCGTGCGATCAGCGGATCGATTGAGGGCAATGCCCCGACCAAGCCCTTTGGCGGCGGCGAAGAGATCAGCTGGCTGGCCGACAGCAGCGCGCTAGCCTTTACCATCCGCCCATCGGATGGCAACGAGCCGCGATCGACCAACACCGATATCGTGCTCAAACCGATCGACGCCAATGCGCCTGCGACCAACGCGCCTGCGACTAATGTGACGCAGGCCAATCAGGCCAGCGACTCGCTGCCCGCCGCATCACCCGATGGCAAGTGGCTGGCGTGGGCGGCGATGGCGCGCCCCGGCTATGAAGCCGACCGGATGGTGGTGCACCTGCGCGACCTGCAGACCGGCCAGACGATGGCGTTGACCGCCGAATGGGACCGATCGGCAGGCTCGATCGCCTGGGCAGCCGATTCGCTTTCGATCTATGTCACCGCGCAGGACACGCTGGAACATCCAGTGTTCCGCATCGCTGTGCCGACCGGCAAGGTCACCCGGCTGACCCAGCGCGGCAACGTCAACAACGTCATCCCGCTGGCCAATGGCGGGCTGATCTACACCATCAATTCGATCGCAGCGCCCGATGATCTGGTGCTGATGGACAAGGCGGGCCGGACCCGCCGCCTGACCGATGTCAACGCGGCAAGGTTTGCCGATCTCGATCCGGTGGCCTACGAAAAGTTCAGCTTCAAGGGTGCGAACGGCGACCTTGTCTACGGACAGATCGTCAAGCCGCAAGCCAGCAAGGCCAAGCTGCCCGTCGCGCTGCTGGTCCACGGCGGGCCGCAGGGCAGCTTTAACAACAGCTGGTCATTCCGCTGGAACCCGGCGGTGATCGCATCGCAGGGCTATGCTGCGGTCAGCATCGATTTCCA
>JBBQXX010000192.1:0-5097 GCA_038209235.1 Sphingomonadales bacterium
CCGTGAAACTCGCGCGCGAAATGGAATTTGAGGATCGCGCCGTGAAAGACCGTCGTGGTCGTTTCATCTTTGCCCGATCCTGACTTCATCACCAGATCGGCCTCATACAAACGGAAGCTGGTGCCGTTCAATGACCCTTCCCAGAAATCCTCAAACGTCCTGCGGTTGTGCCCGCCAACCAGATCGAAGCTGCATACCAGGTCATATTCCTCCCCCGGTTCGGCCTTGATCTTGTAGCTGATGTCGAGCGCGCGCGCCAAGGCACCGTTCATCTGCTCTTTGAGGCTGTTGATCATTTTCTGGCGGGCAATCATCGCAAAGAGCAAACCACCGCCGCTGATGAGCAGGCCCAGCATGGCAATGCCTTGCCCAAAAAATGCAAACGAAAACCAGCCATAGGCGATCAGTGGCAAACCAATGATCAGCGCGCCGGCGATGCGCTTTACGATCTTGACCCTGGTTTGGGCGCGCGCGTCCGCCTGTTGGGCGAGCCATATCCCCAGTTCGCCATCCATCAGACTATCGGCATCAGGTATCGCGATCATGATTTCCCCCCGCTCGCGACCCGTGTTACGTCTACGCCGGGGTTGCAGATATCGGCAAGGCGTTTTCGTGCTTGCAACGCGGTTAGGGGAACTACGCAGATGGAACTGATTATCCTGGGGATCGTGGTGGTCACGCTTGTGGCGATCGTACTGATCTATAACCGGCTCGTCGGATTGCGCGCCAATTGCCGTCAGGGCTGGGCCGATATCGATGCAGGCCTGCGCCAGCGGCATGATCTGATCCCCAATCTGGTCAGCACCGTGCAAGGCTACGCCGCGCACGAAAAATCTGCGCTGGAGGCGGTGGTCGCAGCGCGCGGCAATGCGCTGGCCGCAGAGGGGCCAGGCGAAAGCCAGGGTGCAGAAATGGCGCTGGGCGGCGCGTTGAGAAACCTGTTTGCGCTGGCAGAGGCCTATCCCGATCTCAAGGCGAACACCAACTTCCAGACGCTGCAGCACGAATTGTCCGATGTGGAAGACAAGCTTGCCGCCGCGCGCCGCGCCTATAACGCGGCCAGCGCCGACTATAACACCGGCATCGAATCCTTCCCCGCAGTGCTGTTCGCCGGACCTTTGGGCTTCAAGCCGCAATCTTTCTGGGAACTCGCCATCGAAGAACGCACGACGGTCGGCAGCGTGCCCAAGGTTGCGTTCTGATCAAGCCAAAGCCTTGTAGATGCTGAACGCGCTGGTCAGCGTCAGCACGCTGCCGACCATGACCAGCAGTGCGCGGGGTTTGACGCGCTTGGCAAGGATTGCGCCGAAGGGTGCGGCCAGCACGCCGCCGATCAGCAACCCGATGGTCGCCTTGGTAAAGGCTTCGAAACCCAGGGTCAGGATGAAGGTCAGCGAGATCGAGATGGTCAGGAAGAATTCCGATGCGCTCACCGTGCCGATCGTCTTGCGCGGCTCGCTGCCCTGGATCAGCAGGTTGGATGTCACCACCGGCCCCCAGCCGCCGCCGCCTGCTGCATCGAGAAAGCCACCCGCCAGCCCCAGCGGCGCGACGACGCGCGGGTCTTCAAACTTGGGCGAAGGGAAGCGCCAGGCCCGGTAAAGCAGCATCACGCCGATGATTGCCAGATACCCCATCACGAGGGGCCGGGCGACCCCGGCATCCATTGTGGACAGCACATACGCCCCCAGCACCCCGCCGATCACTCCGGGCAACACCAGTTTGCGGAACAGCTTCCAGTCGATGTTGCGGTGCCAGGCATGGCTCAGCCCCGACGCGCCGGTGGTGAACACCTCGGCCAGATGCACCCCGGCAGACGCCTGCGCAGGTGGTACGCCGAGCACCGAGACCAGCAGCGTGCTGGAGATCACCCCAAACGCCATACCCAGCGCTCCATCGACCATCTGCGCTGCAAAGCCGACAAGCACATAGGGCCAGATATCGGCGGGATTGAAGATGCTCAGGTCCAGCACGTGCGGTCCCTTTCCGGGTGGGAGGCATCAGAAACTCGATGCAATGGTAAGACCAAAGGTGCGCGGATCGCCGGGTTGTCCGGTCGTTCCCATGGGGTGGTTTGGCTGAAACCAACATGCCCGTCTCGATGACCAGTTGCGGCAGCCGGGTGCATATTTGCAGCGCGGCAATCAGGTGAAACGCTGGCGCTCGGTCACGTCCATCTGGACCAGCTTGCCATCATGCACCGTCAGCACGACCGCGCCGAAGCGCAGTTTGGCGATGGCATCGGTGATGGCCGACCAGGGCACGATCGGGCGCGCGGCGTCCTGCGATTCGGCAGGCTTTGAAGGAGGCATACGGCAATTCTCCTGTGGATTTTGGTGCGGACCGGCTGCATGCAGCGTGGCCCGCAAACACAGGCATATTATCAACCGGATTGGTTGACAAGATAGTTTTGCTAATGGGGGGCTTGATCTGCGACAGCAGGATCGAAAGCTGCGACCGGCTGAATGGGATCGGCCAGGGTGATCTGGTCAAGGATCATCGCGGTTTCATCGCGCACCTTCAGCATCAGCGCGCGCAGGCGGCAATCGTCTTCGGCCAGACAGTTCTTGCACTTTTCATACGCATAGCGGCTGGCGCATGGCACCAGAGCCAGCGATCCGCTGGTGATCCGCACGATATCGCCATAGCGGATGTCGACCGGGGCGAGCCCCAGCATATAGCCGCCATCCTTGCCGCGCTGCGAATGGATCAGCCCGGCACGCGCCACTTCCGACAGGATCACCGTCAGAAACTTGGGCGGGATATTCTGCGCCTCGGCGATATCTTCGAGATGCACCAGCCCCTCGCCGTAATGGTCAGCCAGATGCTGCAAGGCGCGGATGGTGTAGCGGACTTTCTGGCTAAGCATGGTCCAGACGCCTACGCCGGGCGCACGGCTTTTTCAATGTATTTGGTAGAGTGGGGGTGGATCGCCCCATTGAAAGCACGATGAGGCGATCAGTAAATGCCGCCTTGCTGTTGCAGGAATTCGTTGTCGTTGCCCGCACGCACCGCAGGGCCGGTGCGCTTTTGCACCGTGCGCGCCGCCGCCATTTCTTCCTGACGGATCGAGCGGCGCGGCTCGGTCTCGGGCTTGAATGCTTCCCAGATCACCGCTGCCTTGGCCTCGTCGCCTGGCCATGTGCCATAGACGCGGCGACCCGAGCGGCGGTCGATGCGCACCATGCGCGTGCCTTCAGGCGCGCGGAACTCGGTGATCGGCATCGATGGCAGGATTTCCTTGGCGAACTGCTTGAACACCGGCGCTGCCAGCCTTCCGCCCTGCGCATAGCCGCCCATGCTGCGTGGCTGGTCAAAGCCCATATACACGCCGACAATCACATCAGGCGTGCCACCGACAAACCAGACATTGGTCGGGCCGCTGGTCGTGCCGGTCTTGCCAAACATCGGGCGCTTCAGATCGGCCAGGCTCACCGCAGTGCCCCGCGTAACCACGCCCTCGAGCATGTGCACCACCTGATAGGAGGTGATCGGATCGATGATCTGGCGGCCACGCGGGGTAAAGCGGGGCATCGGCTTGCCATCCCACTTGGCCATGTTGCACGCTTCGCAGGTGCGCGGATCAGAGCGGAAGATCACCTTGCCGCGCCGGTCCTGCACATAATCGATCATCGTCGGCTTGAGCTCGCGGCCATGGTTGACCAGCATCGAATAAGCATTGGTGATCTTGATCACCGTGGTGTCGCCCGCGCCAAGCGCCATCGAAAGATAGGGTTTGTAATCGCCGATGCCGACCTTCTTGATCGTCTTGACGACATTGGCCATGCCCGCATCGTTTGCGGCGCGCACCGTCATCAGGTTGCGCGACTGCTCCAGCCCCCAGCGCATCGTTTGTGGCCCTGCGCCTGCCGATCCACCAAAGTTGCGGAAGCATTTGTTGCCAAGGCTTGCCGACTGGTAGACGCAAAACGTGCCATCGACGATTTGCGTCGCAGGCGTCATGCCATTATCGAGCGCGGTCGCATACACAAACGGCTTGATCGTCGAGCCGGGCTGCCGGTCGGCCTGGGTTGCGCGGTTGAACGGGCTGATCTGCGAATCGAAGCCACCCTGCATCGCATAGACACGGCCCGAACGCGGGTTCTGCACCACCATGCCGCCTGAAATCTCGGGCACATTGCGCAATCCGTAGCTGTCGCCTGCGATCGGCGCGACCACGATGATGTCGCCCGGCTTCATCGAATCGAACGCGTTCTGCCCGGTGCGCTTGCGCGGCATGGTCGCGCTCGAACGTGGCAGCGTGGCGGTATTGCCATTGGCAAAGCCGATTTCAGCTGCGCTGGCCGATTTGCCGATCACCACCGCAACGCGCCAGTTTTCGTAATCGATATCGATATAGGTGGACGCCAGCCGCGAGGCCCATTGGTCATCCATCTCGATGGTGTTGACCGGCCCGGCCCAGCCGCTGCCGCGATCATAGCGCAGCAGCGCATCGCGCAACGCCTTGGTGGTCGCGCTTTGCATCGCAGGGTTCAGCGAGGTGCGCACCCACAGGCCGCCGGCATAGACGCTGTTCTTGCCGTCCTCGGCCTTTTCGCCATATTTTTCGACCAGCTGGCGGCGCACTTCCTCAACGAAATACCCGCCGATCTTGTCGAAGCCATCGCCGGTACGCTGGATCGCGCCCAGCGGCTGGCCTTGTGCTGCCGACATCTGCGCCGGCGTGATCCAGCTGTTGGACTGCATTGCGGCCAGCGCCCAGTTGCGACGTTCCAGCGCGCGCTCCATGTGCACTTCGGGGCGATAGTTGGACGGGGCCTTGGGCAGGATCGCCAGATACGCTGCCTCGTGCAACGCCAGCTCGCCGACATCCTTGCCAAAATAGGCGCGCGCCGCCGCCTGAACGCCATAGGCATTGCGGCCCAGATAAATCTGGTTGAGATACAGCTCCAGGATTTCCTGCTTGGTCAGCACATCCTCGATACGATACGCCAGGATCGCCTCGCGGATCTTGCGCCGCACCGAATATTCATCGCCCAGCAGCAGGTTCTTGGCGACCTGCTGGGTGATCGTCGATCCGCCGCGCGCGCGCTGGCCAGAGCCCAGCTTGGTGATATAATCGAACACCGCCGATGC
>JBBQXX010000193.1:0-5033 GCA_038209235.1 Sphingomonadales bacterium
AAAAAAAGCAACTGGAAACCAATGCAAGAGAAGGATTCTGGAATTTAATGCGAATGGAAAGGGAAAGGAGAATGGAAAAGGAGAAGGAGAAGGAGAAGGAGAAGGTAAATAGGTAGGTAGTAAGATATGTAGTAAGATCAGCAGCCGATTTGCAGCTAATCGCGTCCAAAAATTCGCTGAGGGGTACAGAGATTTTTGCGGTTGCTTGGAGTTTGACCGTACCCAATCCCCGCGTGGGACGGTTCACCTCAGCATTGCCTTGCTAATTTCGACGCGCAGCGGATCGCGCTCGAATGGCCGATGAGCTCAGGCCATCATCCTGATAGGCAGTGCCAGCTGTGAATTTGAGCGCCGGTCTGCTGGCGCTCGCTACAACCGCACCTGATGGCGACGATTAAATTGAAGCGCTAATCCAAACCGATGTGCCTTAAAAAAGAGCCTCGGTGAGAATCTTCATTTGCCGATCATTGGACGGGCTGCGAGGATAACCGATCTCCGCAGCCACAGTCGCTGGACCGTGTTCATTTGCTGATTGATGGGTGAGAAGATGGGTCAATGAGAAAAAGCATAGAAAAATGCTTTAAAATCAATAGCAAGTGGCGGAGCGGGTGGGATTCGAACCCACGATAGGCTTTTGGCCTATACACACTTTCCAGGCGTGCGCCTTCGACCACTCGGCCACCGCTCCGCGCTGCTGGAAGCCGCCCCCCTAGAGCGATGAATGGCATCGCGCAAGGGCGCTTTGTGCTTCGGCGCGATCAATGATGGACCAGGCGATTTGATCACAGCAACGCGTGATAACTCAGTATCAGGCCCGATATGCTCAACAGCTCTGGCCGGGTCTTGGCTTTGGCCACCGTCAATGTGGCGCGCGCAGGTTTCGCCAAAAACGCCGTCGATGCTGGCGGCGATGCTCTCACGCTTTTCGGGTGCCGCTATCATCGTCTTCGTCAAACTGTGCCATGAGGTTGTCCGTCCGGCGAAGATAAGATTGTACTGCGCAGGGCACTTTCGCAAGCGTTCAGGCCGTGATAGCCTTGTCGCCATGCTACATTCCCAAGTCCGCATGATCGCTGCTCTTTTGCCCCTCGCCCTGCTGGCTGCAGCAGAGCCACCCGCCAAGCCCGGCCCGGCCGATCTGGTTGCGGCAGCACCGGCATCGGACTGGGTGGCGATTGCGCCAACCGAACTGTTGGTGATGGACCTTGCGCCCGATGCTGCGGGAAAGCCTCGCCGTGTCGTCATCCAGATCGCGCCTGAACCGTTCAGCGCGGGGTGGATCGCCAATATCCGCAAGCTAGCCGCCGCCCGGTGGTGGGACGCGACGGCGATCGTGCGGGTGCAGGACAATTATGTCGTGCAATGGGGTGACCCCGATGCAGAGGACCTGTCCAAGGCAAAAGCGCTGCCCGCAGGCGTGACAACGGTGCCAGCGGCCCAATACACCTACCAGCGTGACTTGCCGCGTCCGCGTGCGCTCGATCCGTTGTTCGTGCCGCCGAATGATATCCAGCGCTGGACCAGCTTTCACAAAGGGTTTCCGGTCGCAGGCAGCGGCACGCCCGGTGGCGTCAGCCATTGGCTGGTGCATTGCTATGGCATGGTCGGCGTGGGCCGCGACCTGTCGCCCGATACGGGCAGCGGGGCCGAGCTTTATACCGTCATCGGCCACGCGCCGCGGCATCTGGATCGCAACATCGCGCTGGTCGGCCGAGTGGTGGCGGCGATCGAGCATCTCTCCAGCCTGCCGCGTGGCACCGGCGCGCTGGGCTTTTATGAAACGCCTGAAGAACGCACCGTCATCCGCTCTGTCCGGCTCGCGTCCGATCTGCCGGAAGCGGAACGACCGCGGCTTGAATATCTGAACACCGACAGCGAATCGTTCGGGCGCTATGCCGCTGCCCGCGCCAATCGCCGGGACCCGTTTTTCAATGTGGCTGCCGGGGGCGCGGATATTTGCAATATTCCGGTGCCGATTCGCAAAATTGCGCAATAATGTAATAAAATAACAGATGGGTATCGCGCCGGTTTTTGGGCTGCTGTAAGGGTTTGACCAAGATCTGCAGCAGGAGAAGCATGTCATGCGCGTCGGCACCGTCAAGGAAATCAAGAACCACGAATATCGCGTCGGGCTGACGCCTGAGAGTGCGGGCGAACTGGTGCGCCACGGCCATGAGGTGTGGGTGCAGAAGGGTGCAGGGCTTGGCATCGGTGAAAGCGACAGTGACTATCTGCGCGCCGGAGCCAGGCTGATCGACACAGCGGCCGAGATTTTCGCCGAGTGCGAAATGGTGGTGAAGGTCAAGGAGCCGCACTCGACCGAGCGCATGATGCTGCGCGAGGGCCAGATCCTGTTTACCTATCTGCATCTTGCGCCTGACCCCGAGCAGACCAGGGACCTTATGGCCTCCAAGGCGACCTGCATCGCCTATGAAACCGTAACCGATGCCAGCGGCGGTCTGCCCTTGCTCAAGCCGATGAGCCAGGTCGCCGGGCGGATGTCGATCCAGGCAGGCGCAACCGCGCTTGAAAAGGCGCATGGCGGGCGGGGCATTTTGCTGGGCGGGGTGCCCGGCGTGGCACCGGGCAATGTCTGCATCATCGGTGGCGGGGTGGTCGGCTTCAACGCTGCGCAGATGGCCGCAGGGCTCGGCGCGGATGTCACCATTCTCGACCGCAACCCCGAAGTGCTCGAGCGGCTGGGTTATTATTTCGAGGCACGCGCCGAAACGCGCTTTGCCAATGCCGCCAATGTCGCCGAGTGCGTCGCCGAGGCTGATCTGGTGATCGGCGCGGTGCTCATCCCCGGTGCAGCAGCGCCCAAGCTGGTCACGCGCGAGATGCTGGGCACGATGCGCCCCGGCGCGGTGCTGGTCGATGTCGCGATCGATCAGGGCGGCTGCTTCGAGACCAGCCATGCCACCACGCATGCAGAGCCGACGTATCTGGTCGATGGCATCGTCCACTATTGCGTCGCCAATATGCCCGGTGCGGTCGCCCGCACGAGCACCTACGCGCTCAACAACGTCACCATGCCGCATATGCTGCGAATGGCCGACAAGGGCTGGAAAGCGGCATTAAAGGCCGATCCGCACCTGGCGGCGGGGCTGAATGTGTGGAACGGGCAGGTCACCTACAAGGCGGTGGCGGATGATCTGGGTTATGCCTATTGTTCGCTCGAAGCGGCGCTCGCCTGAGGCGCGCAAGCCCAAGCCCGCGCCTAAGGAGAACAGCATGATCGCCGCCCACCAGAAGCCCGTCGATTCGCCCTTTGGTCGTCACAGCGAGCCGCACGACGTGCTCGATGGGATCGACCTGACCGGCAAGACCGCGATCGTCACCGGCGGCTATTCGGGAATTGGCGTTGAAACGGTCAAGGCGCTGGCAGCGGCAGGTGCCTGCGTAACGGTGCCCGCGCGTGATACCGCCAAGGCCAACACGGCGCTTGCCGGGGTCAAGGGCGATGTCCGCATCGCGTTGATGGACCTGGCCGATCTTCCATCCGTGCGCCGCTTTGCCTTGGGCTATGCCTCTGACAACACCCATCTTGACCTGCTGATCAACAATGCCGGCGTAATGGCCTGCCCGGAAGCGCGGGTGGGGCCGGGCTGGGAAATGCAGTTCGGCACCAACCATATGGGCCATTTCGCGCTGGCGACGACGCTGCTGCCGCTGATCCAGCGCACCCGGAACGCGCGCGTCGTGGCACTGTCCTCCACCGGCCACAAGCTGTCGGATATCCGCTGGGACGACCCGAACTGGACCGATGGCAGCTATGACAAGTGGAAGGCCTATGGCCAGTCCAAGACCGCCAATGCGCTGTTTGCGCTGGCCATCGACGCGCGGCTGAAGGATAGCGGCGGCATGGCCTTTGCTGTGCACCCCGGCGGCATCATCACGCCGCTGCAACGCCACCTGCCGCTGGAGGAGATGGTCGCGCTGGGCTGGCTGAACGCGCAGGGCGAAATATCGGATAGCGCGCGCGCCATGTTCAAATCACCACCGCAGGGCTGCACCACGACCTTGTGGGCGGCAACCAGCGCGCTGCTGGTCGGCAAGGGCGGCGTGTATTGCGAGGATTGCAACATCGCTGCGGTGGCTGGCGAGGCACCGGTGCGCTATCGCGATGTCGAGCCGCACGCGGTCAATCCGGACAGCGCCGAGCGGCTGTGGGCGCTGAGCGAGCAGTTGCTGGAGCAAGCGTAGCACGGGCGTGTCGCTACCGTTTTCTGGCGGAAGTCGGAATCCTGGGCGACGACAGTGCGATCTAACTCCTGGGCTCTGGCTTTCGCCAGACAACGGGGTGTGGGGATATAATGTTGAGCAGTTGCTGTCGAGCCGTTGCCAAGTCTGCAAATCCGGTTGCCGCCATCTGTCGGAAATCGGCGTAGGCGATCAGCTTGCGCAAGCCGGCGATGCACTGCCTTTTGCCCCCAATTATCCGGTTTTTGCGTCCAGACATCGCCTGAGTGATAGCGCCATCGCGTCGGTTTTCCGCTGGGCCGCGCCACCATCTGACTACCCAGCCAGCGGGCGCGGGCGGGTTTCAGCGCGGCGTGCGCGCGTCGGTTGGAGTTGCAGGCGCCAACGCCAGCGGAATGATCGGGGCAATCGTGGCGGTGAGCATGATCAGCACCAGTGTTGTCTTCAACCGCGTCAATGATGACCCCAACACGGTCGGGAGTTAAACACATGGCGCCCCGCAGCAGACAGTCCGATCGTCGGCACCGGGGCACGAAGGGTGGCCAGCAGCCATTTTGGGTCGACGAAAAATCCCCGGTGCCAACGATCAGACCATCGCCACGCTAAGCCAATACGGGCAAATCATCGTGTGGTAAATTGTGGCAATGTGCAGATAATAGCCGGGTGACCCGCGTCCTACCGTGCAACGCCCGGTCAGGACAGGTGCACCCTGGGGGTTGCCACAACCACCCTCGTCAGCAGACGCTGGACCTCGGCGTCGCCGCGCCATTTCTGCGCGATCCGGGTGTTGAGCGTTGCCGAATACCATCGCTCACCCAAAGTGTCTGCCT
>JBBQXX010000194.1:0-4912 GCA_038209235.1 Sphingomonadales bacterium
CGGGAGATTGCTCATCGGCGTTCATCGGATTTTGTCGGCGTCACATCCGCCCCTGCGTCAGCGGCACTGCGGGGATCGGGATGAACTCCTTCTCGTCACCGGGCACTTTGGGGAATTCACCCTTGTTCCAGCGCTCGGCCGCATCGCGAATGCGACCGTTGGTCGATCCGACGAAGTTCCACCAGATGTGCCGCGCAGAGCCAAATGCTGCGCCGCCCATCAGCATCGCACGACCGCCGGTGATGCTGGCAAGCCTGGGCGTGGCCCCCGGCGCGATCAGATAAAGCCCATACCGCTCCAGCGGCATGCCGTCGAGCGCGGCATCGCCATCGACCAGCATCACCGCGCGTTCATCGGCCTCGCTGTCGATCGGGATCGATCCGCCCGCGCCAAGCTTCAGATCGGCGTAAATCGTAGGGCTATGGCAGGTGGTCGGCGCGCTCTGGCCCCACAGGGATCCGATGATGACCCGCGCGCTGACCGACCCGTCCGCGATCATCGGCAGACGATCGCAACCGACATTCTCAAAGCCAAGCGCGGTATCCTCCAGTGCATCGGGCAGCGCAAGCCAGGTCTGCAAGCCGAACATAGCCGCGCCTTTCGCCATCTGCTCGGCCTGGCTGCGTTCGGAATGGACGATGCCGCGCCCTGCGGTCATCAGATTGACCTTGCCGGGGCGATGGTCCGGAACGTGCCCAGCCAATCGCGGTGATCGATCGCGCCGTCAAACAGGTACGTCACCGTCGCCAGCCCGATATGCGGATGCGGCCTGACCCCAAGGTCGCGCCCGATTTCGAGCCGCACCGGGCCGAATTCATCGACAAAGATAAACGGCCCGACCATTGCCCGCCGCTTTTGCGGCAACACCCGCCGCACCTTGAAGCCACCCAGATCATGCGTCGTTGGCAGCAGGGTCAGCACGATGGGGCTGATCAATTTGCTGGCTCACAGGGCGAACCATATTGTGTGTCGTCAAACCGGCGGATAAAAACGTCGGCAAAGAAATTGACTTCCTCGGCAACTTCGCTGCCACCGCGCACCACTTCGGTCGCCGAAAAACGGATAAGAGCCTTTGCCTCTTCGACCGTCATCTTGCCCGAATCTACTTGAAGCGAGATGAAATCGAGCAAGATTCGATTTGTCAGCAGCGTCAGGGCTTCATCAGCACGGATGCGCGATTCGTCGTTCATGCTGCCAGACTGCCTTTCGTGAGCCAGCTATGCTGGCGCGCAATCTGAGCCTGCAAGTTAGGTGTTCGCTCCCCTTCAACGGTTTGCTTGGTCAGAAGCAATTCCACCGCCTGACCTAGCAGTTCGTGGGTTGGCTTGGCGTTCTGGAAATCCTCAACGGTCCAAATCGGGTTATCAGAATCGATTGTGTCTTCATCGGCCATATCGCTGCATCTCCTTCTTGTGTGCCCGACGGAAGCTTATCAGCCTCAACTCTTCATTGCGTATCGTAAAGGCGATCATGTGGGCCAGTCCATTGATACGCCCGAATGAACGATAACGGAATTCACCGTAATCTTTGCGCTCATCTGCAAGTGTCAATAACGTGCCTGCATCAAACCCTTTGAAATCTTCCAGACGAAGTCCGTGCTTTTGCTCGTTGACCTCACTTTTTGCGCGGTCGAACGTTAATTTATGCGCCGAATTTTCCTCGGCTGGTTGGCTCATTCACCCGGTGCCTTCGCCTTGATCGCGAGCGCATGGACCTTTTGTCCGGGAAGATCGCCCAGCGCGTGGTTGACCATGCGCTGGCGCTCAAGCCGCGATTTTCCCGCGAACATCGCGCTTTCGATTTCAACCGTGAAGTGCGATTCGCCGCTGCCATCGTCGCCGGTATGGCCGCTGTGCTTTGCGCTGTCGTTGATCACCGCAAGCTGCAATGGGGCGAGCGCCGCCGTCAGCCGGGTTTCGATTTGCGTGGCCATAGGCCCGTTGGCTTTCTCGGCCATAGGCCCTGTGGTTTTCGTGTTCATGCCAACCTATATAGACCGTTCTTTGCCGTAATGCGAGGCGGCGCGCAGCAATGGACAGGTCGATTTTGGCAAGCTCTGGCGGATCAGGACAAGACGATGGTGGCCCGCGTCGCCAAAGCCGTTTTCACGGCCGGATCGAAGGCACGGGACGGTGCTGCGACTGGCAGGGCTGCGCCGGGGATGGCGAGTTCCGTGCTCCTCCCGACGAAGAAGCAAGACGCGGCGCGCGCTTTGACGGGCCGGGCCGGTATCGCTGGTTTTGCCTTGATCACATCCGCGAGTTCAACCAGCGCTACAATTTCTTCTCCGGCATGAGCGCCGAAGAAATTTATGAAGCGCAGCACCCCGCCGCCGGATGGGAACGCGAGACCCGCGCCTTTGCCGCAGGGGCGGGGCAGACGCCGCGCTGGAGCGACTTTGCCGATCCGATCGACGCTCTTGGCGCGCGGTTCAAACAGAATGTGCGCGACCGGGCCGCGCAAGCCCAATCGGCGCAAGGGCCGGGGCAGGGGCTGGCCGCTGCCGATCACAACGCGCTGAAAACGTTGGGGCTGGGCCGCGATGCGACACGCGCCAGCATCCGCCAAGCCTATTCGCGGCTGGTGCGCGCCTATCACCCGGACAGAAATGGTGGCGATCGCGCACACGAGAAAGCCTTGCAGGAGGTCATCGCCGCCTATACGCACTTGCGCAAACTTGCCGCCTTTACCTGATCATCCTATCGGGCAGGCGCACCCCCAAACGACCGGTAAAAGCGAACATACACAATGACCGATATTTCAAATACCCAACCCGACAGCCGTGATGGCACGCTGCTTGATGCGCCCGATCGCATCGTCGATGCGCGCGAAGTCTTCGGTGTCGATATCGACATGCAGGTTCCCGCATTCAGCGAGGCGGACGAGCGCGTTCCCGATTTTGATCCAGGCTATGTGTTCGATCCGGAAACCACGCTGGCGGTGCTCGCAGGGTTTGCGCACAACCGCCGGGTGATGGTCCAGGGCTATCATGGCACGGGCAAATCGACGCATATCGAGCAGATTGCCGCGCGGCTCAACTGGCCGTGCATCCGCATCAATCTGGACGCGCATATCAGCCGGATCGATCTGGTCGGCCGCGATGCCATCGTGCTGAAGGATGGCAAGCAGGTCACCGAGTTTCGCGAGGGCTTGCTGCCGTGGGCGCTGCAGACGCCGACCGCGCTGGTGTTTGACGAATATGATGCGGGCCGCCCCGATGTGATGTTCGTGATCCAGCGTGTGCTCGAAACCGAAGGCAAGCTGACGTTGCTCGACCAGAACCGCGTCATCCGCCCCAACCCGTATTTCCGCCTGTTTGCCACTGCCAACACGGTGGGGCTAGGCGATACCAGCGGGCTGTATCATGGCACGCAGCAGATCAATCAGGGCCAGATGGACCGCTGGAACATCGTGTGCACGCTCAACTATCTGCCTGCCGAAACCGAGGCGCGGGTGGTGCTGGCCAAGGTCGGCGAGACCGATCCCAAGGTGGTCACCAACATGGTCAAGGTGGCAGACCTCTCCCGGCAGGGCTTTATCAACGGCGATATCTCGACCGTTATGAGCCCGCGCACGGTGATCAGCTGGGCACAGAATGCGGCGATCTTCCACAACATCGGCTTTGCCTTCCGCCTGTCGTTCCTCAACAAATGCGACGAGGCAGAGCGCATGCTGGTCGCCGAATATTACCAGCGCGTGTTCGGCGAGGATCTGCCGGAGAGCATCATCGGCAAGCGGTGATTTGCGGAGGTTGCGATGGAAAAAGCAAAGGTGATTGCAACGCTGAAGGCGCACGAGGCCGAGTTGCGCGCATTGGGCGTGGAGAGGTTGTCGATTTTCGGATCGACGGCACGGGGCGATGCACGGGTGGATTCAGACGTCGACCTTGCCGCGCGTTTTGCACCCGCGGCGAAAGTTGGCATGTTTCAGTATGCCACGATCGCACATCGGCTGGAGCAAATTCTTGCCACCAACGTCGATCTTGTTGCCGAGCCTGCGCGCAAACCGCGAATGCAGATCGAAATCGATCAGGACCGCGTTCATGTCTTCTAACCGGGAAGAGCAGCGGCTGCTGGACATCCTTGATAATGTCACCGCGGTACAATCTTATGTGGCCAATATGTCGTTTGCCGATTTCACGCGGAACAGATTTGTGGTGGATGCCGTTGAGCGGTGCCTCCAGCGGATAACCGAGGCCGTCATAAAGATAGGGCATGACCGGATGGCCATCATCGCCCCCGAAGTCCCGTTTGACGCATTGCGTGGACTGGGCAACCGGCTTCGTCACGACTATGATGTCGTGGATCATGAGATAATTTATGCGACGGTGAAACACGACCTTCCCCTGCTCGCCACCCGCTGCACGAATGCGCTGGGCAGTTGAGGATACATCTCGCCCCAGCTGTCATATTGATATAATACACCGCCCGTGCGAAAAAAGTTTCGATTCGGATCAGGGCGCTTTGGTGGTGCGGGGGCGGAGGTTACCGGGGGGGCTGCGTGGGTGGATCCCGGGCTGGGTCAGCCGCGTAATCCTTGGCTTGAGCCTGCCGCAACGACGGAGCATGACCCCGTCAAGCCGCCGCGCACGCGCTGGTGGTGGGGCAGGCGCATCATAGCGAGCCTCACCGTGCTATTTTTGATCATGGTGGCATGGCTGGCGATCACCGCGCCGCTTTCAAAATCCTTGCAGCCGATTGCACCGCCCGAGATCACCCTGCTTGCCGCCGATGGATCGCCGATTGCGCGCATCGGGGCGGTGGTCGAGGAACCGGTGGCGGTTGACCGCTTGCCCGACCATGCCGTGCAGGCGTTTCTGGCGATCGAGGACCGGCGTTTCTATTCGCATTGGGGAATCGATCCGCGCGGGCTTGCGCGCGCCTTATGGGCCAATGTATCGGGCGACAGCGGC
>JBBQXX010000195.1:0-4879 GCA_038209235.1 Sphingomonadales bacterium
CGCTTTTACGTGGCTGCGGCACATCTTTGCCGACGGTGGCTATGCCGGAGACAAGCTCAAGAATGCATTGGCTGGCATTGGCACCTGGAATATCGAAATCATCAAGCGGTCAGATGCCGCCAAAGGCTTCGTTCTCCTGCCGCGCCGATGGGTGGTCGAACGGACATTTGCATGGCTCGGACGGTGCAGACGCCTAGCCAGGGACTGGGAAACCTCCATCGCATCATCAACGGCATGGGCTCTCATCGCGTCCATTCGAATGATCACCCGCCGAACCGCAAGCTACTGCTACGCAAGATAAACTTTTGAATCGGGCTCTTAACCATTCCTGATGCTCGGCATTGGTAGGGTCATACTCGATGCCGTGCTCCGAGAGCATCTTCTAAAAGACCGTCATCATGTGCGTATGGTCATCGAGGATATAGCTGCGATTGGCGTAGTCACGCTTGGGAGAGAGCGCGCTAAGGTTAGCGTCAAAGTCGGCCAGCCCGTGCTTGTCTCTTTTCCTTTCAAAGTTCAATTCTGCATTCACGAAAAAACGTTAGTGTGTATCTTCATAAATGTCCAACCCGACAGGCTCATCCCCGGATCGACCTGCGATCATTCCCGCCGCTTTACGCTGCCAATCGCTCAGGAGGTCTATCGCCATTTTCTCCGCAAGCCGCCTTTCTGACGTCTTGAGGCTCTTGGTCCATTCCTTGGTGCCAGTAATGTTTCGAGCCTCGGGAGGCAGCGGCCATCGCAGTTGCCAATTCAGCGTGCCAGCGCGCTTGTGTAAATATCGTTCCAGCGCCATCATCTTTGGTTAGACCAACGCCAGCCATCGTCCAGCTCGAATACCCAAACCGCTAGCCAGACTGCTAGACATTTTCTTGCTAATCTGCTAGATCGGCCGCATTAAGTTACTGATTTATAACGAATTATAAAAATGGTCGGGGAGAGAGGATTCGAACCTCCGGCCCCTGCCTCCCGAAGACAGTGCTCTACCAGGCTGAGCTACTCCCCGACCCAGACTTCACGATGCCTTGCGGCGCCTGGGAGGCAGGGCCGTGCGTATAATCAAGCTCCCGTTCCCATGCAAGCGAGCATTTTGCGCAGATGTTTTCCACACCAATGAACACTTATCCACGCAATCCACAGACAGGATATTCTTTATAAACAGGGTAGTCGACAGCCTTGGGAATGAGTGAAGATACAACCCGCGTTGTTAGGACTATCACGCGGAATGGCCTTCCAACTTCCCCTCGATCTGCCGATTCTCTCGGAGCAGAACCATCCGGAAAAACAGTATCTCCGATTGATGGAGCGAATCTGGAAATACGGCTCTGAGCGCTCAGATCGCACGGGTATTGGAACGCGATCAATCGTTGGTGCCACCCTTAGATACGATTTGTCTGGTGAGGGCATGCCGCTGCTAACCACCAAACGAGTTTACTGGAAAACCGCGACGCGCGAGATGCTCTGGTTTCTTACAGGCGAAACCAATATCCGCCCGCTGGTGCTACAGGGCGTAAAGATCTGGAACGACTGGCCGCATGCTCGCTATGTGCGAGAAACCCGCGATGACATCAGCCTTGACACATTTGTTGAACGAATTGCATCCGACGCGGCGTTTGCCGCTCAGTGGGGCGATCTGGGACCCGTCTATGGCAAACAGTGGGTAAACTGGCCGGTTTACGAGCCTGTGGATAACACTGGCCTTTTTCGTCTGAGGCCAAACGGGATAAATCAAGTCGCTGGGGTTATCGAAAGTCTGCGGAACAACCCCGGTTCGCGCAGGCATATCATCGAAGGTTGGAACGTCGCTGAACTGGAGCAGATGGCGCTGCCTCCATGCCACAAAACCTACCAGTTTCATGTTGCCAATCACCGCCTGAACTGCGTGCTTTATCAACGCAGCTGCGATGTCGCCCTCGGCCTGCCGTTCAATCTCTGGTCTGCGGCCCTGTTGCTGCGAATGATTGCCCAGCAAACCGATCTTGAGCCCGGTGAACTAATTTGGATGGGAGGCGATGTGCACCTTTATCTGAACCATATTGGACTGATCGAGGAGCAGCTCTCCAGAAGTCCCCGTGGACGTCCGAGGATGACCTTGACCCGGAAACCAGATTCGATATTCGATTACAGGATTGAGGATTTCGAGGTCTATAATTATGATCCTCACGGGCCTTTGAAGGCACCCGTCGCGGTATGAAGGGCAGCACTATTGACCTATTTGGCATCTTGAAATAATATGTCTCGACTGTGCAATTAGTCGAAAGGCCGTTAAGAGTCCGACTCGGCTGATACGCTTGACCTCGAGAGGATGATTGATGGCCGATGGCCCCGCCAGATCGAACCTGCCGCCGTTGCAGCTGCATGTTCCAGAGCCGCGCTCGCGGCCCGGCGAACCGGTCGATTTCAGCGATGTTGTCGTACCCGCAGCCGGTGCGATTGCCCGGCCCGATGAAGCGGTATCGCCGCACGATATGCGCGATCTGGCCTATGGGCTGGTGCGCGTTCTGGATGATGATCACCGTGCCGTGGGCAGCTGGGATCCACGTCTGCCGCACGAGACATTGCTCAAGATATTGCGCACGATGGCGCTGACCCGCGCCTTTGACGAGCGACTCTATCGCGCGCAACGGCAGGGCAAGACCAGCTTTTACATGAAGTGCACCGGCGAGGAGGCAACCTCGGTTGCCGCTGCTGCTGCGATGCAGGGCGATGACATGGTGTTCCCCAGCTATCGCCAGCAGGGCATATTGATGTGGCGCGGCTACTCGCTGGTCGAGATGATCAACCAGATCTACTCGAACCGGGGTGACAAGCTGAAAGGTCGCCAGCTGCCGATCATGTATTCGGTACCCGAGCTGAGCTTCTTCACCATCTCGGGCAATCTGGCGACGCAATACCCGCAAGCTGTGGGCTGGGCGATGGCGAGTGCGATCAAGGGTGATACGCGGATCGCCAGCGGCTGGTGCGGAGAAGGGTCTACCGCAGAAGGCGACTTTCACAGCGCGATGACCTTTGCCTCGGTGTTCAACGCGCCGGCGATCCTCAACGTCGTCAACAACCAATGGGCGATATCGAGCTTTTCAGGGTTCGCAGGCGCTGAGCGCACCACGTTTGCAGCACGCGCATTGGGCTATGGCATCGCCGGGCTGCGGATCGATGGCAATGATGCGCTGGCGGTTTATGCTGCCACCCGTTGGGCTGCCGAACGCGCGCGCGCCAACAAGGGGCCGACGCTGATCGAGCATTTCACCTATCGCGCCGAAGGCCACAGCACATCGGATGACCCCAGCGCCTATCGCAGCGCCGATGAATCGGCACAATGGCCACTGGGCGATCCGATCCATCGGCTGAAACAGCACGTCATCGGCTTGGGCATCTGGGATGACCAGCGCCACGCCGCGATGGATCTTGAACTGGCCGAGATGGTCAAGGCTGCCACCAAACAGGCTGAAAAGAACGGCGTGCTCGGCCATGGCATGCACCAGCCGTTCGAGACGATGTTCGAGGATGTGTTCGAGGAACTGCCCTGGCACTTGCAGGAACAGATGGCACAAGCGCTCGAAGAAAGGGCCGCGAAATGGCCGAAGTGATTGCTGCTGAGATGACCAGCAAGAAAATGAACATGATCGAGGCGATCAACAGCGCGATGGACGTGATGCTGGATCGCGATCCCGATGTCGTGGTGATGGGTGAGGATGTCGGCTATTTCGGCGGTGTGTTTCGCTGTACCGCGGGTTTGCAGGCCAAACACGGCAAGACCCGGGTGTTCGATACGCCGATCAGCGAATGCGGCATCGTCGGCGTCGCGGTCGGCATGGGGGCTTACGGCCTGCGCCCGGTGCCCGAGATCCAGTTTGCCGATTATATCTACCCCGGTATCGATCAGCTGATTTCGGAAGCGGCGCGGCTGCGCTATCGGTCGGCGGGCGAATTCATCGCGCCGATCACGGTGCGCTCGCCGTTTGGCGGCGGCATCTTCGGCGGACAGACGCACAGCCAGAGCCCCGAAAGCCTGTTCACGCATGTGTCGGGCCTGAAGACGGTGATCCCGTCAACGCCCTATGACGCCAAGGGACTGCTGATATCAGCAATCGAAGACAATGATCCGGTGATCTTTTTTGAACCCAAGCGCATCTATAACGGGCCGTTCACCGGCTATTACGATCGCCCGGTCGAGCCATGGTCAAAGCACGCTGCCTCCGAAGTGCCCGAGGGGTATTTCCGTATTCCGCTGGGCAAGGCCAATATCGTGCGTGCGGGCGAGGCGCTGACCATATTGGTTTATGGCACGATGGTGCATGTCGCCAAGGCGGTGGTCGAGGCCAATGGCGTTGACGCTGAGGTAATCGATCTGCGCACCCTGTTGCCGCTCGACATCGAGACGATCGAGGCATCGGTAAAGAAGACCGGGCGCTGCCTGATCGTGCATGAGGCGACGCGGACCAGCGGTTTTGGTGCCGAGCTGTCTGCGCTGGTTCAGGAACGTTGCTTCTACCATCTCGAAGCGCCGGTCGAACGCGTCACCGGCTTTGACACGCCCTATCCGCACAGCCTGGAATGGGCGTATTTTCCTGGCCCGATCCGCATCGGTCGCGCCATTGCCAAAATCATGAAGGACTGACCGGACATGGCAACCTACACCTTCAACCTGCCCGACATCGGCGAAGGCATTGCCGAGGCGGAAATCGTCGCGTGGCATGTCAGGATCGGTGACCGGATCGAGGAAGACGGCCGTATCGCCGACATGATGACCGACAAGGCGACCGTCGAGATGGAATCGCCGGTCACCGGCGTGGTCACCAAGGTGGCGGGGGCTGAAGGCGATGTGATCGCGATCGGATCGATGCTGATCGAGGTCGAGATCGAGGGCGATGTCAGCGAT
>JBBQXX010000196.1:0-4828 GCA_038209235.1 Sphingomonadales bacterium
ACCGCCTTGCCTGTGCGCTGCACGGAAAGCAGCGCATGACCGGTCTTGATCTTCGGCATCAGCGGTTCGGCAAGCGCGCGTGGGATTGTAGAAGAGCCGCCCGCCAGACTGTAACGTTCGTCGCTGCCAGAGATCAGCGCAACGCGGTTCCCGGCAATGGCAGGCAGGTTGAAGAACAGCTCCAGCGCCGATACCTGATCGGGCTCCGACCCGTACTCGGTGCGGATCGTTGCCTCGAGCAGGGCACGCGTGCGCGGGCTTTCCGCAGCACCTGCCATGTCAAGGTATTGGCGCACCGACATGGCGTCAAAACGCGGCGCTGCGGTATCGAAATCGGCATCGACTGCGCTGGCATCAGCCGCAATCCGCGCCGCAAGCGGGGTGAACTCTGTCACCAGGTCGGCTTCAGATATCTCTTGGCCATCGACAACAAAGCGTTCGCGCGTGGTCATCGCGCCGCGATCAATCAGTCCGATGTTAAAGCGCCTTGCCAATGCCAGAATATCGGTGTGGTTGGTGTTGACCAGGTGCCCGCCATCTTCGACATACACATTCTTCTCGGGCAAACCGGTTGAAGTCAGCACCCGCCCGCCGATCCGCCCGCGCGCCTCGTAAATCGTCGCGTCAAGCCCGGCGGCAACAAGCCGGTCGAGCGCAACCAGCCCGGCGAGCCCAGCGCCGATAATTGCAATTCTGGAATTTCGCGGCGTCGCAGCCAATACCGGGTGATCGAAGTTAGCGGTTATCCCGGCCGCAGCCAGTCCAGCCAGAACATCGCGTCGATTGAGCCCCGGCCCGCGACCGCCGGCTTGCCTGGGTCGATCTGCCTGAGCCGCCTTGGCGAGAAGCCGCCAAACCATTCCCGATCCACGCATGCCCCTGCCTCCCCCGCGTCATGATCGGTTGATGCTAGCTTATCCTGCGGTGCCGTCAACAATGCGCACAATCGAGCGTGGACATTCGGGCGCGCAACACCACATAGCGGTTCAACAGGAGATATTATGATGCACAGCATCTGGGGACAGCTTGCGCTTGCCATGTCGGCTCTCGCCGGAACCGCCGCTATCGCCGACGCGCGCCGGATGCGCCGCCGTGATTTTGACCGGGTTGGCTTCATGCCGTGGCCGCTGATCCTGATATTGTCATTGATCGTGGCGGTGTTCGCGACCGCGCTGACGCTCAAAGGTTTTTAAAGGCACGCTTCCAGATAAGCCTGTTCAAAGCCGAACTGACGCGCCTTTTCGAGCGTATAGGGGCGCAAGCCGCTCGAGCGATATTCGCCGATGATCTTGCCGTCGGCTCCCTCGTCCATATACTCGAACTTGAACAGTTCCTGCGTGACGATCACGTCGCCTTCCATTCCGATCACCTCGGTAATGTTGGTAATCCGCCGCGAGCCATCGCGCAGGCGCTTGACCTGAACGATGATGTCGATCGATTCGGCGATCTGACGGCTGATCGCTTCCTTGGGGATTTTGATATCGCCCATCAGGATCATGTTTTCCATACGGCCCAGTGCTTCGCGCGGGCTGTTGGCGTGGAGCGTACACATCGACCCATCATGGCCGGTGTTCATCGCGGCGAGCAGATCGAAGCATTCCGCGCCACGAATTTCGCCCAGAATGATCCGGTCAGGCCGCATACGCAGCGCGTTCTTGACCAGATCGCCGATGCTGATCGCACCCTTGCCTTCAAGGTTGGGTGGCCGGGTTTCGAGCGGCAGCCAGTGCGGCTGTTGCAGGCGAAGCTCGGCAGCATCTTCGATCGTCAGCACACGCTCGCCCGGATCGATCATCTTGGACAGCGCGTTGAGCATCGTGGTCTTGCCCGATCCGGTACCGCCCGAGATGATGACGTTGAACCGGCAGGCTCCCGCAATCTTGAGTGCGGTCGACATCTTGTCGGACATCGCACCCCAATCGCGCAGGTTATCCAGCGTGATCGGTTTTTCGGAAAACTTACGAATCGAGATGGCAGTGCCGCGCAGCGACAGCGGCGGGATGATGACGTTGACCCGGCTGCCGTCTTTCAGGCGAGCATCGGCCAGCGGCGTGGTCTGGTCGATGCGGCGACCAACCTGGTTGACGATGCGCTGGGCGATCTGCAGCAGATGCTCTTCATCGCGAAACTGGATCGGGGCAAGGATCAGCTTACCCTTTTTTTCGATGTAGGTCTGCTCGGGACCATTGACCATGATATCGGTGATTTCCGGGTCGGTGAGCAGCTCCTCGAGCGGCCCAAAGCCCAGCAGTTCGTCGATCAGCACCTTTTCGAGCGCAAACTGTTCGCGGCGGTTGAGGGTGAGCTTGAGATCGGCGAGCACTTCCAGGATGATCGGGCGGAACTCTTCGGCCAGTTCATCCTTGGTCAGCGTCGCAGCAGCTTCCGGATCGACGCGTTCGAGCAGGCGCGGCAGCACCTGTTCCTTGATCTTGTGAACCGACGCCTCAAAGCCCTCGACGCGCGGGCCGTTATCGACGACCGAATTGGCGCGATCGGACAGACGGTTCATGGCATCGTTGAGCGCGGCGCTTTCGGGCGTTTCGTCGGCCATGTCGAGCCCTGGCAGACCGACGGAATCGAGATCGGGGAACTGGTCGCCGCCCATGTCGAGCGACAGCCCGAGGCGGGATTCGGGGGCAGGGGCCGAGCCGCCCTTCATCGGGCGCGCTACGCCGAAGCTCGGGCGGGCGCCTGCGCCCATCTGACCTATCCCGTTTTTCCTGCCAAAAGCGCTCATGATGGCCGTTTTCCTGGATGTTGGAGGGCAAAACGAACAGCCTGCCACTGTCATCTATGGTGAATAGCCGGGAAACTTTGACAATGTCCTAACAGCACCATGCGATCAGCGGCATGCGGCATCCGGGACACGTTCAACCAGCTTGCGTTGCGGCCGTTATCAGGCATTAAGCCCGGCAAAGATTAACAACAGCTAAGCAGGCGCCCCGATTTGGCCGAGCAGAATTCAGGTTCGCCAACAAGCGCGCCAGCCACACCCAATATCGCAGCAGGAATGCTCTATGCGCTGGCCGGATTTGGTTGCCTGTCGATAGGCGATGGTTTGATCAAGTCACTGGGCGGCGAGTGGCCCGGCACTGCCGTTTCTGCGCTGCGCTATACGCTTGGTGCAATCGGCCTTGGCGTGATCCTGCTGATCGCCGAGGGTCCTCAGGGTTTTCGGATGCCATTGCCAAAGGTGCAACTGGCGCGCGCGTTTTTCGTGGCGATCGCGACGCTGGCTTTTTTCTCCAGTATTTTCCTGATGCCGCTGGCGACGGCGACATCGATCCAGTTCATTGCGCCGCTGCTGACGGCGGTGATCTCGGCGGTGCTGTACGGTGAGAAGCTGAGCCGGGGGCGGTGGCTGGCGACGCTGCTTGCCTTTATCGGTGTCATGATCGTGCTGCGGCCCAGCTTTTCGGATCTGGGCTGGGCAGCGGTCCTACCGCTGGTCGCAGCGCTGGGCATGAGCGGTCTGATGATGGCCAACGCCCGGGTCGCAGGATCAGGCAGTGTGCTGCTGATGCAGTTCCTGATTGCTGCGCTGGCCTCTCCGATGCTGATTGCGGCTGCGACCATCGGCCATGTTTCGGGCCATCGGGCGCTGCATATTGCGTGGCCTGACTGGTATACTATTGCGATTTGCGCCGTCGTTGCGGTTACCGCCAGTTTTAGCCATATGCTGATCTATGTCGCGACGGTGCGCAGTTCCGCAGCGACGGTGGCACCGATGGTGTATGTGCAGATCCTCGTCGCAATCGGCATTGGCGTGGTGTTCTATCGCGACTATCCTGATCTGGTAGCGCTGGGCGGTACCGCGCTGATCATCGCCAGCGGGCTGTATCTGTGGCGGCAAAGTCGCGCTGGTCGGGGCAAGCGCTAAACAGGCCAGAGGCTAAACAGGCCAGGGGCTAAACACGGCGGGGGGATTTATGGGCATTTCTGGCTGGATATTCGGGATGGCGATGCAGGCTGCGACCTTGCCCGCGCCACCATCGCTGCCGTGCTGGATCGCAGGCAGTTGGCTGTCCGAAGAGACCGAGGGCCGCTGGACCGAAGAAAACTGGAGCGATTGCCGCGCTGCAACGATGCTGGGCACGGGCCGCGGCGGGCGTGCCGACAAGGCGACGAGCTTCGAATTCATGCGTATTGCGCGCAACGAGAACGGCGATCTGATGTTTTACGGGTCACCATTTGGCAATCCTGCCGCTGCATTCCGCGCGGTCAAGGCTGGGCCTGCCGAGATCGTCTTCGTCAATCCCAACCACGATTACCCCCAGCGCATCCGCTATTGGATGGAAGGCGACATGCTCTATGCCGAGGCGTCGATGATCGATGGCAGCAAGCCACAAGCCTGGCGGTATAAACGGGTGGCTGGTCAATAGTGGTTATGGCACCAAGGCCATGGCCCAGGATCAAGATCGGACGGTAAACGCTCTGGATCCGCGACTTGCGCCGGAAATCGGCTCAGCCTGAAACGCGTTCGGCCAAAATCGTCAGGCCCTGCTCGTTGACCTCAGCAAAGCCGCCTTCGATGGCGATGGTTTCTGGCGGTGCACCTTCGCTCTTGTAAATCGACACCACACCATCGCGGACCGTCGACATTAGCGGCGCATGGCCTTCAAGCACGCCAAACTCGCCTTCGCTGCCCGGAACCACGACCATATAGACCGCTTCTGAGCGGACAAGCTTTTCAGGGGTTACCAGTTCAAATTGCAGCGCCATGGTTTTTACTCTTTTCCCTCCCGCTTACGGGAAAGGCTTTAAGGGGCATGCGGGGTAAAGCCAGGTCGTCAACAACCGGCCACCCCAACCCCTCCTGCAAGCA
>JBBQXX010000197.1:0-4828 GCA_038209235.1 Sphingomonadales bacterium
TTGGTGAGCACGGTGGGGCCGTCGCCGATCAGCGTTGCGCCCTTGATCGGGGCGCCGAGCTTGCCGTTTTCGATGCGATAGGCTTCGGTGCACGAGAAGACGAACTTGCCCGAGACGATGTCGACCTGCCCGCCGCCGAAGCTCTTGGCGAAGATGCCGTTCCTGACGCGGCTCAGCAGTTCTGCCGGATTATCGTTGCCCGCGTGCATGAAGGTGTTGGTCATGCGCGGCATCGGGGCGTGGGCGTAGGACTGGCGGCGGCGGTTGCCTGACAACGGTTTGCTTCCGGTAGTTTTGCAGTTAACCGCAAATTTGTGCTTACCCACCTTGATCTGGGCGGGTTTCAGTGTGGCTTCCGGGAATGCGATACTGAATTTGATGAATTTCCCGGGAGTCCCATCAGTCCACCCAAGCCTGTCGCGATCCCCTGACACCCGTCCAGAAGTGTCGGATATAAACGACAAGGTATCGCGTCGAGCAAGCTGTCGAGTTTGAAAGCTGGCTCGATGGACTGCGTGACCGGATGGCGCAGAAGCAGATTTGCCATGCGGTTCAGGCGGATCGAGGCAGGGCTGCTGGGTGACTGGCAACCTGTCGGCGATGGGGTCAGCGAATTGCGGGTCGATTGCGGGTCAGGCTGTCGTCACTATTACACGCTTGGTGGACAGGTGGTCGTCATCCGGTTGTGCGACAGCGACAAGAGCGGACAGCAGCGCGCGATCAATCACGAGCGGGAACTGGCCAAATCCATCTCGAAGACAAGGGATTTTTTAGAAGAGAACGGCTTTTGTCCGTCGGACAACGGAGTAACGCAATGACAAAGCTGGCACGAACACCGTTCGATGCAGCGAAGTACATTAGTGAGCCCGCAGATGTCGTCGAATTTCTGAACGATGCCTTCGAGAGCGGGAATGCCCCCACATCGCTGCCGTACTGGGGGATGTCGCTCGCAGCGAGGGTATGACCAAAATAGCGAAAAAATAGGTATTAACCGGCGGGCACTTTACACCGCGCTTTCGCAAGACGGCAATCCGAAGCTAGACACCCTGCTGAAGGTCATGTCGGCGCTGGGCATGCGCCTCAAATGCGCGTGGGTGACGGATCAGGCAAAAACTGCGTAATTCCATGCTGCAAACCGAACGTGAGAGCGCTGAAGCGGCAATCTTGCGTTCAAATCGTAAAGCCGCATGTCAATACCTTTACATTGTGACAAACTTCGACACCGGCTCTGACACGCCACGACATGAAAACCTGCAACTTCCGATAGAGATTCAAGCCATCCGCGCGTAGCCAAGCTGCATCGGGTGTCAATTCATGACACCGCGCCAGATCGCATAAGGAACCTCCCCATGCCCCATCCCTCATATCAGGACCAGATCCGCACCAATGAACACCTGATCGGTGGCAAGAACGGCAAGTGGACGGGCATCAATGCGGAGTCGGTGGCGCGGATGCAGTTGCAGAACCGGTTCCGCACGGGGCTGGATATCGCCAGATATACCGCTGCGATCATGCGCGCCGACATGGCGGCTTATGATGCGGATTCGTCGCAATACACTCAGTCGCTGGGCTGCTGGCACGGGTTTATCGCGCAGCAGAAGATGATCGCGATCAAGAAGCATTTCGGCACCACCAAGCGCAAGTACCTGTACCTGTCGGGCTGGATGGTCGCGGCGCTGCGCAGCGATTTCGGGCCGCTGCCCGACCAGTCGATGCACGAGAAGACCAGCGTACCTGCGCTGATCGAAGAGCTGTACACATTCCTGCGCCAGGCCGACGCGCGCGAGATGGACCTGCTGTTCAGCGGCATCGACAAGGCGCGCGCCGCAGGTGACAGCGCCAGGGAACACGATCTGCTGGCCCAGGTCGAGAATTTCCAGACACACGTCGTGCCGATCATCGCCGATATCGACGCCGGTTTTGGCAATGCCGAGGCGACCTATCTGCTCGCCAAGAAGATGATCGAGGCAGGCGCGTGTGCGCTCCAGATCGAAAACCAGGTGTCCGACGAAAAGCAGTGCGGCCATCAGGACGGCAAGGTTACCGTGCCGCATGAGGACTTTCTCGCCAAGATCCGCGCCTGCCGCTATGCGTTTCTTGAGCTGGGCGTCGAGGATGGCATCATCGTCACCCGCACCGACTCGCTGGGCGCAGGCCTCACCAAGCAGATCGCGGTCAGCAATGCGCCGGGCGATCTGGGCGACCAGTATAACAGCTTCCTCGATTGCGAGGAGATCGATCCGGCCACCGCGCGCAACGGCGATGTCATCCTCAATCGCGATGGCAAGATGATGCGCCCAAAACGGCTGCCCTCCAACCTGTTCCAGTTCCGCCCCGGCACCGGCGAAGACCGCTGCGTGCTGGATTCGATCACATCGCTGCAGAACGGCGCCGACCTGCTGTGGATCGAGACCGAAAGGCCGCATGTCGAACAGATTGCCGGGATGATGGACCGCATCCGCCAGGTCGTTCCCAACGCCAAGCTGGTCTACAACAACTCGCCCTCGTTCAACTGGACGCTGAACTTCCGCCAACAGGTTTATGATGCGATGGTTGCAGGTGGGCTGAACGTATCCGAGTATGACCGCGGCCAGCTGATGGATGCGAAATATGACGATACCGAACTGGGCATCGCTGCCGACAAGCGCATCCGCACCTTCCAGGCCGATGGCGCGCGCCGGGCAGGGATATTCCACCACCTGATCACGCTGCCGACCTATCACACCGCTGCGCTTTCGACGGACAATCTGGCGAGGGAATATTTCGGCGAGGCGGGCATGCTGGGCTATGTGCTGGGCGTTCAGCGGCAGGAACTGCGTCAGGGCATCGCGTGCGTGAAGCACCAGAACATGTCGGGCAGCGACCTTGGCGATGCGCACAAGGAATATTTCGCCGGCGAGGCCGCGCTCAAGGCGGGCGGTGTCAACAACACGATGAACCAGTTCGGATAACCGGACGGATCATCAGCGGGTCAAGACACCCGATAGAGTTTTCCTGGGGAGGAAAAGGAACAATCCGTCGGTGGCAACACCGGCGGATTTTCTTTTGCGGGCAGCTTTGTTCAGTAATGATAGCGGCAGGACAGGATCTCGAGCGCCTGTGTCTCGCTCGATCCGCTGACCCGGTAGACCAGCCGGTGCTCGCCGGTGATGCGCTGCGACCACCAACCTGCAAGATTGCGCTTCAGCGGCTCAGGCTTACCGATCCCCTTGAACGGACTTCGCATCGCATCGGTGCTCAGACTGTTGATCCGCGTCAGAATTGCGGCGTCTTCATTCTGCCATGCGACATAGTCGCGCCATGCGGCGGAAGAAAAAACCAGTTTCACGGTTCAACCAGTTCGTGCCCTTCGCCATTGCCCGCATCCAGTTCAGCGATGCCGTCCATCAGATGACGCGCATTGGCGGGCGAGGCGAGCAGGTACAAGGTTTCTTCGATCGCCGCCCATTCGCTGGCGGAAACCATCACGACGCCCTCGCCGCGCTGGCGGGTGATCGCGACCGGTGCGCGATCTTCGACTGCACTGTCCATCACGCTTTTGAGGTTGGCGCGAGCTTCGGAATAGCTGATCGCTTTCATGCGATAGATTGTACAACGTTCGGTGCAAAAGTCTAGCATGCTTTGCTTTTCTGTCAGGATGCCATGCCCGCGCAATGCGCCGCGCATACCAGCGACCCCGATGGCCGCAAGGTCGAGCTGTGCCAACCCCGGCCGATGGGATGATGCCGACGGGTGCATCTGCGCTGCGCCGGTGGGCGTAGCTTGGGCATCTGACCGACAAGGGGGCCAGCCAATGCGTGCGTTTTCTATTCTCAGCCTGATACTTTTTGCTACTGCGCCAGCGTTTGCCCAAAGCGTGCCGCCCACAGCTCCGATCGATCTGGCGGGCGCACGCGCGTCGCTGACCGGGGCATGGGAAGGGGACCTGGAGTACCGCGATTACACCGCCGACAAATGGTTCGGCATTCCGGTCAAGACCCGCATTGCCGATCAGGGCGATGGCGCAACGACCATTCGCTCGTCCGATTTCGATGATGGTCCAAAGATTGGCAATGTCCGTATCACGTCGGTCGAATTGTTCGATGCGGCGGCCGGGACTGTGAGCGTCGGCAATTTCCGCAAGGGCCGCTCAGCGGAGATCACCACCTATGCGATCCGGCTGGACCCGGCTTCCCGTGACGCCCGGTCCTGGACCGTGATCGAGGAAGCAATGGGTAAGGACGACGACCGGCCCGCCACGCTGCGGCTGACGACAGTGCGCGACGGCGACCAGCTTGAGACGCTGAAAGAGGTCGATTTCCTCGACGATCAGGCGCAGGAATGGCTGGTCCGCAACCGTACCCGGCTGACCCGCACCGGCAACTGAGTGGTTGGCGGCGCAAGCCGTTTCCGACCAAACCCCGCTTCTTTCCGCAAAGGCTCTACCCATGTTGCGTTATGTCGTCGCCTATCTCGCCACTGGCCTCGCCTTCGCGCTGATCGACAGCGTGTGGCTCAAGACCATGGCACCGCGTCTCTATCAGCCGATCCTCGGCGATATGCTGGCGCCATCGTTCCGGCTGGCCCCGGCGGTGGTGTTCTATCTGCTCTATATCCTGGGCATCCAGATTTTTGCGGTCGCGCCCGCGCTGGCCGATGGGCGTTGGCAGACCGCGCTGGTCAAAGGCGCGCTGCTCGGCTTCTTTTGCTACATGACCTACGATCTCACCAACCAGGCGACGCTGGCGACGTGGAGCACCAAGATTACGGTGCTGGATATCATCTGGGGGACGTTCTTGACCGGATCATCGGCACTGGCCGGGTTTGCGGTGACGAGGGCGGTCTGGCG
>JBBQXX010000198.1:0-4827 GCA_038209235.1 Sphingomonadales bacterium
GACGCAATTCCTGCGTAAAGGTCTTGAACTGGCGGAACTGGGCGTTCTCGTCATCGCCGCGAAACAGGATATCGACCGCGCTGTAGTCGATGTCGCCGGCCTGGCTGTTCTTGTATTCGCGATAGCCGGTGATCGAGGTCAGATTGGCACCGCCCAGATCCCAGTTCACCTCCAGCGATATACCGCCATCGGTGGTGCTGCCGTTATAGTTGCGACCGCGCGTCACAAAAGCATTACGGCTGAACGGATCGCTGAAGGCGGCCAACGGCTGGCCCAGATCGCGCAATACGTTGATGATGTTGTTGCCTTCAGCACGCAGCGGGGCAAGCGGCGTCAATGGATTGTTGAGATCGCCGATCAGAGGATTGAAACCCCGGTCAAGATTGACCGCACCGCAGCAGCGTTCATCGCGATTGGTATAATCTGCAATCAGGCGAAACGAGATATCATCGGTTGGTTCAAACAGCAGCTGCCCCTTGACGAAATAGCGATCGCGGTTGTTCAGATCGATATTGTTGATCACATCGCGCAGGAAACCATCGCGTTTTTCAAACACGCCATCGACGCGCGCCGCCAGGTTGCTGGTGATCGGGCCGGTGAGGCCGCCCGCCAGGCGGATGTTGTCAAAATTGCCATAGGTCGCCTCGCCAAAGCCGCCAAATTCAAACTCAGGCCTCATGGAGTAAATCGAAATCAGGCCCGCCGAAGCGTTGCGGCCAAACAGCGTACCCTGCGGCCCGCGCAGCACTTCAATTCGCTCGATCTCGCCAAGTTCGTTAAGTCCGATACCCGAACGCGACCGATAAACACCATCGATGAACACCGCGACCGAGCTTTCCAGACCGGGGTTATCCCCCACAGTGCCGATGCCGCGAATACGCGCCGAGCCATTGGATTCGTTGCCGGTTGAGGAGACGAACAGCGAGGGAACAACCTGGTTGAGCTGGCGGATGTCATTGGCGCCGGTATTTTGCAGTGTTTCGTTGTTCACCGCCGAAACCGCGACGGGCACATCGGAGAGCAGCTGTTCGCGGCCCTGCGCGACGACGACAATGGTGTTGCTGTCGGTGCGTTCCTCATCACCGGCTTCCTGCGCCAACGCCGGGCTGGCCATGGCCACGAGGCCTGCAGAGAGCAAAAGGGACACGCGGCTGGTTTTGCCGAAGCGGATTGACATATCTCTCTCCTGATGAATTTCTGCCTGGCAGTTATCGTACTGCCTTGCCGCTTACGTTAAACAGTATCGCTGCAAAATCCAGCTTTTGCGGGGAATTTTGCAGATTTGCAACGTATTGTCGCAAAAACGCAACACCTTGGCCGCGCGTGGATTATTCGCGCAAAACTGTCGTTTTTTGCAAGTCAAACGCTACCGCCTTGCTTTCCGTAGCGACAATTGCCTGTGACCTGTTGCCCACGATCGCCAGTATCGCCGGATCATCGGCATCCATGCCCCCGGTGAGCGATCCAAACGCTGGCAGGATCAGCCGGTCATCGCACCGCACAAAGCAGGGGCGTGACACCTGCCGACCGCGCAGCCGTATCCGCAGACGCGGATGGAAATGGCCCGACAGCTCAGGCACAAGCATATGCAATGGCCCGGTTGGTGGCCAATGCGATTCGGCGCGGTGGCGCAGCGCCAGCCCTCGCAGATACGCCTCTTCGACCACCGCGCCGCCAAAACCATGCTCCAGCGCGGCATCGTGATTGCCGGTGATCCAGTGCAGGCTGATGCGGCGCGCCAGATGCTCCAGTCGCGCAGCGACCGCGCCATCAAGCCGTGCCGCCCCGGCGCTGTCGTGAAAGTTGTCGCCCAGGCACCACAGGCTGGTCGCGCCCGATATTTCAACAGCACGCTCCAGCCGGTCCAGCGTCGCCACGCTGTCATACGGGGGCAGCATCTGCCCGCCTGCTGCATACCAGCTTGCCTTCTCGAAATGCAGGTCCGCCACGAACAGCGCGCGCTCGGCTGGCCAGTGCAACGCCAGCCGGTCGATAATCGCAAACTCATGCCCGGCGAACGAAAGGTGAACCATGGCACCGCCATGCCGCAGTCCATCCACAGGTGCAAGCCCCGGGATTGGCGTTGCACGATGGACTGGTTTATGGGGCGGGGATGATGGCTGACTCACCTTACCCGCTCACCGTGGCGGCGCTGTATCATTTTGCGCGGATCGACGACCCTGCAGCCACGTGCGCGCCGATCAGGGCGATGTGCGATGCACATGGTTTATGCGGATCATTGCTGCTGGCGGGCGAAGGGATCAACGGCACGGTGGCAGGGTCTGCCGATGGCGTTGCCGCGCTGATCGAGCACATCCGCCTGCTTCCCGGCTTCGGGATGGCGCAAGTCAAATATTCCGGCGCACACCTGCCACCGTTCCGCCGCATGAAGGTGCGGCTCAAGCGCGAGATCGTGACCATGGGGGTGCCGGGGATCGACCCGGTCAACGGCCAGGGCGCTTATGTCGATCCAGCCGACTGGAACGCGCTGATCAGCGATCCGGACACATTGGTGATCGACACACGCAACAGCTTCGAGGTCGATCAAGGCAGCTTTACCGGCGCGATCGACCCCGGCACCGAACGGTTCAGCGATTTTCCAGGCTGGTTCGACAGTCAGGCGGCGACGCTGCGCGCATCGGGCAAGAAGATCGCGATGTTCTGCACCGGCGGCATCCGCTGCGAAAAGGCGACCGCCTATGCGCGTGCGCGGGGATTTGACGCAGTTTACCACCTCAAGGGCGGTATCCTCAAATATCTGGAAGAGGTGCCCGCCGATCAGTCGCTGTTCTCAGGCGGATGTTTTGTTTTCGACGAACGCGTTGCGCTGGGCCAGGGTCTTGCGGTGCTGGGCGATCCCGATAAGCCCGAGATGGTGGATCGCAAGCGCAGCCCGAAGGTTTGAAGCAACCCGTTTTCGAGCGAAAGCCGGAAAGCAGGAGGCAGACTGTGGTGTAATCGCCCTGCACTCCGGCTTTTGCCAGAGGACGATGATCCGGCGTCAGCGCCGATGTCTGGTGCGCATCGTGCTGCGGATCAGCCGCGCGATCAGCCCGGACAGGCTGGGGTAATTGGCCAGCTGATAGGTGGACTGGCCGCTCAGTTCCGCCGACAGCCGCCGGTGCGCCTCACCCAGCGCGTGATAAGGCACACCGGGCAACAGGTGGTGCAGCGCGTGATAGCGCAGCCCGACAGGTGCCCACAGTTCGGGCAGCAGGCCGGGCGGCGGTACGTTGACGCTGTCAAGATATTGCGCGGTAACGCTCATCACCTGCTCTTCGTTTTCCCACAGATGCGCGACCAGCGTGCGGATCTGGTTGAGCACCATCACGCCTGACGCGATGCCCAGCGCGATGAGCAAGCCACGCAGCGGGATGACGCCGGTTGCAACCATGACGATCAGGCTGATCGCCCAGAGGCTCGCCAGCGTCTCCAGCACCAGCCAGTGGCGACGCGGCCCACCTTCGGGCATCGTGCGGCGAAAGGCGGGGTTGATCACCAGCCCCGAATAGCGCTCAACGACGATCCGGCGCAGCGGCGGGATTATCGCAGACAACGGCGCAAGCACGCCATAGCGCGCAATCACCGCCACCGGACCCAGCGCCGAAACCGCCACGAACAGCGGCACCGTCCAAGGCTTCATCAACGCCAGCGGCAGATATTCGGGGTCCTTGGCGGTGCCATAACGGGTGCGCTGGTGGTGCAGATTGTGCACGCCTTCATACATGAAGCTGGGCATCAGCAGCGGGATGCCGACCATCGCGTTCCACCCGGAATTGAACCCTGGCACCGCATCGGGGCGCAAATGGGTAAGCTCGTGGATAAAGCTGCCCGCGCGATACAGCGCGAGCACCGCGACCAGCCCGCACAGCAAGGCCAAAGCCACATTTGCGGCAAAGATTGCACCGGCCATCGCCGCATAACCCAGCACAACAGAAGCCAGCAGGTCCGCCCAATAGATCGCAGGCCTGGCCGCGTTGAGATCACGCGTCAGCGTTGCTGCGGTGCGGATCATCTGCATATCATCGGGCACCTGGCCAACGATGCGCGGGCTGATCGCGGCGTCGGCAACGCGTTGTCCAGGTTCTGCAAAGGTAAACGAGCTCGCCATAAAATTCCTGTTCTGCTTGGCGTTGCTTAAGCCAGATCAACATGGCAGCAACATGGCAACATATGGCCCGCATATCCTTGACACAGATCATCGCGGGACGACAAAGAGCGGGTCTCATCAGGCAGCAGCCCAAAGGAACACGTGTTGACGAGCAGCACCGAAATAAGCGTCAGCCCGGTCAAGGACAAGGCGGGCCTGAAAGCCTTCATTAATATCGCCTACAAGCTGAATGGCTCACTACCAAACTGGGTGCCGCCGTTGCGCGCCGATATGCGCGAGATGTTCAACCCGGCCAAGAACCCGTTTTTTGAACACGCCACCGTGCAACCGATGATCGCGACGCGCGGCGGCGAGGTGGTCGGGCGGATATCGGCGCACATCGATCAGCTGGCGCTCGCCCAGCCGGTCGAACAGGGCATGGGGCCGGGCACCGGCAACTGGGGCATGCTCGAGGCCAGCGATGCCAAGGTCGCCGCCGCGCTGATCACAGCAGCCGAAGACTGGCTGCGCAGGCAAGGCATGCACCGGGCGCTGGGACCGCTGAGCCTTTCGATCTGGGATGAACCCGGCGTGCTGGTCAGCGGCTTCGAGCATGTACCGATGCTGATGATGGGTCATAACTGGCCCGAATATCAAGGCTGGATCGAGGCGAGCGGCTATATCGAGGCCAAGCGTTTGCTGACCTATGACCTCAACATCGTCGAGGGATTCAGCCC
>JBBQXX010000199.1:0-4802 GCA_038209235.1 Sphingomonadales bacterium
AGCCGCTGCAAAATCGGCTTGGCCTCGGTATAGCCGACAGCGGCCAGATCAAGCGTGATCAGCGGTGGTTTGAGCTCGGACGGGCTGGGGAAATCGAAGGTCAGGCTGGGATCGTCGATCAGCGCGGTGATCGGCTGCATCTTGGCGAGCATTTTTGCGCGGGACTGTGCTTGCTTGGCGGTGGAGGCACGCGCGCTGTTGCGTGCGACATAATCCTGCAACTTGGCGCGCTGTGCGTCCTGCGATGCCTTGGCAGCGGCCAGCTGCGCGGCGCGTTCGGCGCGTTGCCGCTCAAAGCTGTCATAACCGCCAGGATAAAGCGAGACCTTGCCGCCCTGCAGGTGCAGAATGTGATCGACCACGTTGTTGAGCAGGTCGCGCTCATGGCTGATGACGATCAATGTTGCCGGATAGGCCTTGAGAAAATTCTCCAGCCACAGCGTCGCTTCCAGATCGAGGTGGTTTGAAGGCTCATCGAGCAGCAGCACATCGGGCTGCGAGAACAGCAATGCACCCAGCGCCACCCGCATCTTCCAGCCACCCGAAAAGCTGTCGAGCGGCTGGCCCTGCATCTCGTCGTCAAAGCCCAGCCCGGTCAGGATGATCGCGGCGCGCGATGGCGCGCTGTACGCGTCGATCGCCAGCAGCCGCTCGTGCACGTCGCCCAACCGGTCCGGATCGGTGCAGGTCTCCGATTCATCGAGCAAGTGCATGCGCTCGATATCGGCGGCGAGCACGGTATCAAGCGGTGTCGCATCGCCGTGCGGTGCATCCTGCGCGATATAGCCCAGCTTGGCGAGGCGCGGCATCTCGATCTCGCCATCGTCAGGCTCAAGCTCGCCGATCATCACCTTCATCAGCGTGGACTTGCCCGCGCCATTGCGCCCGATCAGGCCGATGCGGCCGCCGGACGGGATCGCGGCGGTTGCGCCGTCGAGGATCGTACGGCCGCCAAGCCGCACCGTGATGTTGTTGATCGCGAGCATAATGCAGCGCCTAACAGTCCCGCCGCCTTAAGCCAAGCCGCCGTTTGCTGCAATGCAGCGAAATCTTTGTCAGCGGCGCGCCATTAAACACAGGCTTTGCGCCGCTGGAGAAGAACTGGCTTGCGAAACAGGCGTGGCGGTAAGAGGTGCGGGCAACAGGTATTCCATCGGACGCGGTGGGCGACAAGCACTATCGGGACAAATTTTAACATGGCACGCACGTTGACACATCTGGAACGGCTTGAGGCCGAGGCCATTCATATCCTGCGCGAGGTGGTGGCCGAGGCGCAAAAGCCGGTGATGCTCTATTCGGTGGGCAAGGACAGCGCGGTGATGCTGCATCTGGCGCGTAAGGCCTTTTACCCTTCGCCGCCGCCGTTCCCGCTGCTGCATGTCGATACGACGTGGAAGTTTCAGGCGATGTATGGGTTGAGGGAACGCGCCGCGCTTGATGCCGGGATGGAACTGCTCGTCCATCAGAACCCCGAAGCGGTGGAGCGCGGCATCAACCCGTTCGATCACGGCGCGTTGCACACCGATATGTGGAAGACCCAGGGACTGAAACAGGCGCTCGACCAGCATGGCTTTGATGCAGCATTCGGCGGCGCGCGGCGCGATGAGGAAAAAAGCCGTGCCAAAGAACGCATCTTCTCGTTCCGCACCGCCAGCCACGGCTGGGACCCCAAGAACCAGCGGCCCGAACTGTGGAACCTGTATAACGCGCACAAGGCCCAAAGAGTTGGCGGGGGAGGCGAAAGCATCCGCGTTTTCCCGATCAGCAACTGGACCGAGCTCGACGTGTGGCAATATATCCACCTCAATCACATCGCTATCGTGCCGCTGTATTTCGCCGCGCAACGCCCGACCTACGAATGGGAAGGCCAGCTGTTCATGGCCGACGACATCGACCGGCTCGAACGAACACTCGGCTATCGGCCCCAGATCACCGAACGATCGATCCGCTTTCGTACGCTGGGCTGCTTTCCGCTCACCGGCGCGGTGGAGAGCCAGGCTACCACGCTGCAAGAGGTGATTCAGGAGACACTGCTGACCACCACATCGGAACGGCAGGGTCGGATGATCGACAAGGATGCCGGTGGCGCGGGAATGGAAAAGAAGAAACAGGAAGGCTATTTCTGATGACGCACGAAACTTACCCCACCGCGCTGTCCCCTCTGCCAACCCTCGCTCCGCAAGGAGCCGAGGCTTATCAGGTCGAAGCGCTGATCGCCGAGGATATCGATGCGTATCTAGATGTACACCAGCACAAGACGATGCTGCGCTTCATCACCTGCGGGTCGGTGGACGATGGCAAATCCACGCTGATCGGGCGGCTGCTGTATGACAGCAAGATGATCTTCGAAGACCAGCTCGCCGCGCTTGAGGCGGATAGCAAGCGCATCGGCACGCAAGGCGGCGAGATCGATTTTGCGCTGCTCGTCGATGGTCTGGCCGCCGAGCGCGAACAGGGCATTACCATCGATGTCGCGTATCGCTTTTTTGCGACCGAAAAGCGCAAGTTCATCGTCGCCGATACGCCGGGGCACGAACAGTACACCCGCAACATGGTCACCGGTGCATCGACCGCAGACCTTGCCGTGATCCTGATCGATGCGCGGAAAGGCGTGCTGACGCAAACCCGGCGGCACAGCTATCTTGCCCATCTGATCGGCATCCGCAACATCGTGCTGGCGGTCAACAAGATGGATCTGGTGGATTACAGCCAGAGCCGCTTTGACGAGATCGTCGCCGATTACACCGCGTTTGCGGCGAGCATCGGGATCACAGCTTTTCTCGCGATGCCGATCAGCGGCTTCAAGGGCGACAATATCACCGGCCCTTCCGTCAACACGCCCTGGTACACCGGCCCCAGCCTGATCGCGCATCTCGAAACCGTCGAGGTCAACGGCGCGGTCGATCAGGCGCGGCCCTTGCGGATGCCGGTGCAATGGGTCAACCGGCCCAACCTGGATTTTCGCGGATTTTCCGGCCTGATCGCCAATGGTTCGGTCAAGCCCGGCGATGCGGTGCGGGTGCTGCCCTCGGGCAAGACCAGCACCGTCAGCCGCATCGTCACGCTCGATGGCGATCTTGGCGGCGCCGTCGCGGGCCAGTCGGTGACGATATGCCTTGCCGATGAGATCGATTGTTCGCGCGGCGATGTCATCGCAGCTGCCGATCAGCCGCCGCAGGCTGCCGACCAGTTTGAATCGACCATCGTGTGGATGGCGGACGAGCCGCTGCGCGTTGGCCGCGCCTATTGGCTGAAGATCGGCACCCAGACCGTTTCGGCGACGGTGCAGGAGCCCAAATACACCGTCAACGTCAACACCATGCAGCACATGGCGTGCAAGACGCTGGACCTGAACGCGATCGGCGTGGCCGAGATCACCACCGATCGCGCGATCGTCTTTGAACCCTATGCCGACAGCCGCACGCTGGGCGGCTATATCCTGATCGACAAGATCACCAACGCCACCGTGGCAGCAGGCATGCTGCATTTCTCGCTGCGCCGCGCGCAGAACGTGCACTGGCAGGCGACCGACGTCGGGCGCGATGCGCATGCAGGCCTCAAGCACCAGAAGCCTGCGGTATTGTGGTTCACCGGTCTGTCGGGCTCGGGCAAATCGACCATCGCCAACCTTGTGGAAAAGCAGCTTCACCGGATGAACCGGCACACCTTTCTGCTCGACGGCGACAACGTCCGCCACGGTCTCAACAAGGATCTGGGCTTTACCGAGGCCGACCGCATCGAGAATATCCGGCGGGTGGGCGAGGTCGCCAAGCTGATGGCGGACGCTGGCCTCATCGTCATCACCGCGTTCATCTCCCCCTTCCGGGCTGAGCGCGAGATGGTGCGCAACATGCTCCCCGATGGCGAGTTCATCGAGATTTTCGTCGATACCCCGCTGGCCGTGGCCGAGGCGCGCGATGTGAAGGGGCTTTACAAAAAGGCGCGCGCCGGCAACCTCAAGAACTTCACCGGTATCGACAGCCCGTATGAGCCGCCGCTCAACCCGGCGCTGCACATCGATACCACCGCGATCACCCCTGAACAGGCCGCCGCCATGATCGTGCAAAGGCTGATCCCTTGACCGCGATGAGCGATGCGGCGCTGGCTGCGCATCTGGCGCAAACGGCAGGGCAGATCCTGCTCAAGGTGCGCGATAGCGGCGTGTTCTGTGGCGAGGCGCTGGGCAAGGTCGGCGACCAGACCGCCAACCAGTTCCTCGTCGCTGCGATCCGCGCCGCGCGGCCCGACGACGGCCTGCTGTCCGAGGAAATGACCTGCGACGGCGCGCGCCTGACCAAGTCGCGGGTGTGGATCATCGATCCGGTCGATGGCACCCGCGAATATGGCGAACAGCGCGCCGACTGGGCAGTGCATGTCGGCCTTGCCATCGACGGCGTAGCAGTCACCGGCGCGGTCGCGCTGCCCGGCGTTGACGGCGGCCTGGTGCTGCGCAGCGACCAGCCCGCACCCATCCCGCCTGCACCCGGCAAGCTGCGCATGCTGGTCAGCCGCACCCGCCCTGCAAAGGAGGCGCTGGCGGTTGCCGATGCGTTGGGCGCGCAACTGCTGCCGATGGGCTCTGCCGGAGCCAAGGCGATGGCGATCGTGCGCGGCCAAGCGGACATCTACCTCCACACCGGCGGCCAACACGAATGGGACAGCTGCGCTCCGGTCGCAGTGGCGCTGGCCCATGGCCTCCACTGCAGCCGCGCCGACGGCTCGCCGTTGGTCTACAACCGCAAGGACACATACATGCCGGACTTGCTGATCTGCCGGGCAGAACTGGCAGCGCGGGTGTTGGG
>JBBQXX010000200.1:0-4788 GCA_038209235.1 Sphingomonadales bacterium
GCCGATGAGCCGGTCTCGGCGCTCGATGCGCATCAGCGCGCCCAGATCATGGCATTGCTGACCCGGCGGCGGCGCGAGACCGGCATGGCCATGCTGCTGGTCAGCCACGACCTCGCCTCGCTCGAAGCGCATGCTGACCGGGTGCTGGTGATGCAGGGCGGGCAGGTGGTGGAAAGCGGCGCGGCGGCCACCATCGCGCGCACCCCTGCGCATGCATATAGCCGCGCGTTGTGGGCCGCGACCCCCAGCCTGTCTGCGCCGCTGCCCGATGATCTGCCCGCCATCGGCGCGCCGCTGGTCGAGGCGCAGGGGCTGACGGTGCGCTTTGCGGCAAGCGGGCTGTTGGCAAGGCCGATCACCGCGGTCGACGGCGTCGATTTCACCGTGCACGAAGCCGAGGCGGTGGCGCTGATCGGCGGGTCGGGATCGGGCAAATCGACCATCGGCCGGGCGATAGCGGGGCTGGGCCCGGTGAGCGGCGGTGCGCTGCGCTGGCGGGGTGAAACGCTGACCGCGCGGCGCTCGCAGGTGCAGCGGCGGCTGATCCAGCCGGTGTTCCAAGACCCGCTCGCCAGCCTCGATCCGCGGTGGCGGGTGTCGGATATCATCGCCGAGCCGCTGGTGCATCTGCGCCCCGACCTCACCAGTTGGGCGCGCGCCGGGCTGATCAAGAAGGCGCTGCAACTGGTCGATCTGGATGGCGCGCTGGCTGACCGGCTGCCCTCGGGTCTTTCCGGGGGTCAGGCGCAGCGCGTCGCGATTGCGCGCGCCCTGGTGGCGGAACCCGAACTGCTGGTGCTCGATGAAGCGACCTCGGCGCTCGATCCGCTGGTCGGCGCGCAGATCGTCGCGCTGCTGCGCCGGTTGCAGCGCGACCAGCGCATCGCAATGCTGTTCATCACACATGACCTCGCGCTGGCGGCGCAGTTTTGCCACCGCGCCTTGGTGCTCGATGCCGGACGGATTGTCGAGGCAGGCGCGGTGGGCGATCTGGTCGCGCAGCCGCAGGCTCAGATGACGCGGCGGCTGGTGGCGGCGAGCCTGTCCAATCCTCGCCCTTCAGGGGAGGTGGCAACGCTTCAGGGGTGACGGTTCGCAAGCAGAGGCACCATCCGGCCACCCCTCCACCGCTTCACGGTCCCCCTCCCCGTGGCGGGGTAGATCGCGCAGTTTGTCACCGGTCGATCGTCCGGCTCTCATAGGTCAGTGTGACACTGTCGTTGGCGGGGACGGTGATCTGCCAGACATGTTTGCCATCCTTGCGAATGGTGCGGCTGCTGACGTTGCGCAGCTTGTTGGTGGCGATGCTCGTCAGATCGATCTCCACGGTTATCGCCGCAGGGTTGGCATTGGTCAGCACCAGCTTGTAGCCATCCCAGCTGCCCGGTTTGGCGGCGAATATGCGCTCTGCCGCCAGCAGCACCGCTGCACTCGGGCCAATCGTGAACTTGATCTCTTCGCCAATCGCATAATCGCGCATCCGGCCACGCCCGATCAACAGTCCGTTGGTGCGATCCCCATCGAAGACCGCGATCCGCCCCGATGGCAGCGGCAGGCCCAGCCCGGTCGCGATCTTGTTGTCCATCCGGACCTCGATCGTCAACGGCGTCGGCTGCCCGCCAAACGGCCCGGCATTGCCGCGATACACGATGCGCACAGGCACTGCAGTCTTGTTGAGCAGGGCCACCTGCTTTTGGCCTTTGGCCGCCACGGTGGAGCGGAACGGCACCCGGTAGAGTTTGAGATCACCCAGCGCCTCCAGTTCCGCCTCGATGTTGCGTGACCCGGTGACCATGATTGCGTCGGCCTCGCCGCGCGCTGCCCCGGTGCGCATCGCCATCATCGGCGCGGGAGGCGGCGGCGGTGGTGGTGGCGGCGCAGACAGCGCATAGCCATCATCGCTGCCCTCTGCGGTACTGCCACGCGGCCAGCACCGGATATACAGCGGCGCGGCGTTTGGCCGGTCCGCCAGGCTGGTCATCGGCTGGCGGGTGTTGACCGTGCCTGCGATAACCAGCAGTTCAGCATCGGCAAAGCTCTCGGAATTGCTGTTGGCCAAAGTCAGCCAGGAAAACAGGTCGAGGCTTTGGCCATCTGCGCGCAGTTTCACCACATAATCGGCGTTCCAGTCGAACCCGGCGGCTAGATAGGTCAGCGTCACTTCGACCGTCGCGGCGGCAGGCGACACCGTATCGACCGACAACACCGGGGTGGCAAACAGCCCGCCGGGCAGGGTATCGAACAGGATCTTTTCGGGCAGGCCCGAACAGCGCAGCGCCTCGAACCCGCTTTCGGTTTCTACCACCAGAGCGCCGCTTGCACCGCTGCGGATGATCGCGTCACGCTCGGTGACCGCCCCGGTGGCAGGATCGGTGCGGCGCAGCGTCACGCGGTTGCCGAGCGAACCATCGACCAGTGCGCCGGGCGACAGCAGTTTCTTGTCGCGGTTCTGCTCGATGATCCCGCCGGGGAGGCCGCGGATCACCGCAGAAACCGCGATCATCCCCTCGGCCACGCCTGCAAAGCGGATCGTGGCCGGGCCTGCGGGCACAGTGACGCGGCGCTTTTCGGTGATGACCGCAAACCCGTCCAGAAAGCGCAGATCGAACCCGCCGCCTTCGCCGCGCTGTGGATCGCGGTAGATGGTGACCGCGACGTCATCGGGGCGGGCGGAGATGACTTCGGTCTGGGCATGGGCTGGTGTGAGGAACGCAAAAAGCGTCAGCAAAATGCCCGCAAGCACCCCCTTGCGCCTATCCCGAGCCCTGAGCGACGCCGACAAGCCGCCTCGAACGGCGCGGCAACTCGGCGAGGGGGGATTGGCCATCGCGTTTCGCCTATCTGTCCACCCTCAATACCGCGTCTCGAACGTCGCCGTCACCACCGCGCTGCCATTGGCGGGCACCGGCACTGCCCAGACCACAGCGTTGCTGTTCTTGCGTTCGCTCGCCAGGCTTTCGGTGACGATGCGCGTGTCGGACGAGCCGAAATCGAGCCCGGCCTGTTGCAGATCGACCGTCACCACGTCATCGCGCGCATTGGTCAGGTCATAGCGCATGCTGGTCTGCCACTTGCTGGCCGAAAGCCGTTTGCGTTCCACCAGCGTGGTCTTGACCTTGACGTCGAACGCCTCGCCGGTCTTCAGTGCCAGCGCGCTGCCCATCGGGGTGTGGCCGATGGCGTTCTCGCCGATGAACTGCGGTGATCCGCGCTGGTCGCGCTGATAAAAGCGCACGCTGCCCGCCGGGAGAGCATCGCCCAGCCCGCCCGATTTGCTCGAGCTGAACTTGACCACGGTATCGGCGCTGCGTGGCTCGGGGATGCTGGCCAACCATCCGGTGCGATATTCATAGGCGCGCGATGCCGGCACGCCCTGCACGTCGAGAAAGTTGATCTGCTTGGTCTGGCGGTCGGCAATCGTCGTGCGCCCCACCGGATAGAGATAGAAATCGCCCAGTCGCTCGCGGTTGGCGGTTTCGGTGCCTGCAGCGCGAATACCCCCACCACGCCCGCCACCAAAGCCCGATGCCCCTTGCGGATCGCCTGCCACCAGCAGCGTATCGGCATTGCGATAGGTGGTGCCCGATCCGTTCGACAGCGTCACCCAGCCTTGCACATCGATGCTGCCCCTGGCTTCGTCGAACAGCGCAACATAATCTGCCGACCAGCCAAGCCCGCCGGTCAGATAGCGGATCGCCGCATCGCGCACCCCGGCACGCTGGCTGTCTAGCGTGATCGACAGCGTCGGGCGGGCGCGCAAATTGTCTGGCACCTTGTCGAAGATCGCGCGCACCGGCAGGCCATCATCGCGTAGCACCTCGATGCGGCTGCCGATCTGCACGACCACGCCCTGGTTGACCGACAGCACCTTGGCGCGCTCGCGCGTTTCTGCGCCGGTGGCAGGGTTGGTGCGGACCAGGGTGATCGTCTCACCCACCGCCTTTTCCATCAGCTTGCCCGGTGTCAGCAGATCGAAATCGAAATTCTGCTCGACAATCGTTGCGCCGTCGGCGGCAAACGAGACGGTTTCGGGCTGGATCTGCGCCGAGACATCGGGAAATTCGATGCGGCTGGTGCCACTGGCGATGTTAAGCTTGCGGATATCCTGCACCAGACTTGTGCCGCCGTTATAGACCGTCACCGAAACGTTGCCCTGCGTGCTCGGGCCATCGGGAGAACTGGCGGGCAGGCTCGCATCCTGCGCGTGGGCCATCGTGATCGCGAGCAGGCTGGCGGCACCCAGGCCTGCGCAAATCCGTGGAGAAAGCCAAGGTCTGGTCATCGCATCACTCTCCGCAGTTTGGGGTGCAGGTTTGACGCAGGCGCAAGCAAATGAACAGGGGTTAAATCGCTGGGCAAGCGCGGCAGGCGCCGATATGACCGCGCTTATGCTGCGCATCGCTTCTTACAACATCAACGGCATCAAGGCCCGCCTGCCGCGTCTGCTCGAATGGCTCGACGAGACCCGGCCTGCGGTCGCCTGTCTGCAGGAGATCAAGACGCAGGACGAGGGCTTCCCGGCGGACGAATTCGCAAAGCTGGGCTATGGCGCGATCTGGCATGGGCAAAAGGGCTTCAACGGCGTTGCCATATTGGCGCGCGATGCCCAGCCGGTCGAGGTCCAGCGCGGGCTTGAGGGCGAGCCCGAGGACGAGCATGCGCGCTATCTGGAGGCCGATGTCCACGGGCTGCGCATCGCCAGCATCTATTTGCCCAATGGCAATCCCCAGCCCGGGCCGAAGTTCGATTACAAACTGCGCTGGATGGATCGGCTGCGCAAACGCGCCG
>JBBQXX010000201.1:0-4749 GCA_038209235.1 Sphingomonadales bacterium
AGCGAGACGAACTGAGGCCGTCACCCTCACCCTGTCACTGAAATATCGCGCTGCCCCTTTCGCTTGCCGGTGATCGGTGCCATTTAGGCGGCATGGAACTGCCCGCTGATCTGCCGACCGGCCTTGCCGAAACCGTCGAGCCTCTGGTGCGCCGGGTGCTCGCGGGAAACCCCTCGCCGTTTACGTACACCGGCACCCAGACCTATGTCGTGGGCAACAGCGCAGATGTCGCGGTGATCGATCCTGGCCCCAACAATGAAGACCATATCGCGGCAATCCTGGCGACGGTGGGCGATGCCCGGATCGTTGCGATCATGTGCACCCACACCCACCGCGACCACAGCCCCGCCGCTGCCCCGCTCAAGGCGCGCACCGGCGCGCCCATTATTGGCTGCGCGCCCCTGATGCTCAGCGACGATGGCCCGCGCTCGGACGAAGCCTTCGACACGACCTATACGCCCGACCGGGTGCTAACCGATGGCGAGCGCGTCTGCGGCGACGGCTGGACGTTGGAGGCGGTGGCGACGCCGGGACACACAAGCAACCATCTGTGTCTGGCGCTGATGGAAAGCGGCGCGTTGTTCACCGGCGATCATGTCATGGGCTGGTCGACCAGCGTCATCTCGCCCCCCGATGGCGATATGGCCGATTATATGGCGAGCCTGGCCAAGCTGCAGGAGCGCACCGACCGCGTCTATTACCCCGCGCACGGGGCCCCGGTGGAGAACCCCGCGCAGCTGGTACGCGGCATGATGGGTCATCGCAAGCAGCGCGAACGGCAGGTGCTGCGCCAACTCGAAACCGGGCCGCGAGCGATCCCCGTGATGGTGCCGCAGATGTACAAGGGTATCGACCCGCGGCTGCATGGCGCGGCGGGGCGCTCGGTGCTGGCGCACCTGATCGATCTGGAAAATCGCGGTGCGGTGACGCGCGATGGTGAATTTTGGGCGCTGTCGGATGCGGCGTTCTCGCATGGGATTTAAGGGAAGTACGGTCGGATTGCTGCTGGTCATCGCACTCGCGCTGGGCGCAGGCGGTACGTGGCTGGCATCGGGCCTGATCGAAGACGACACCGAGGTCTCGGCAGAAGCGATGCTGGCCGGGTTCGAGCGGACCAATCGGCTTGTGGTGCTGGTTGCGCAGGTGGTGCCCGTCGTCACCAACAAGGATGAGGGTTTTGTCGGCCTGTTCGATAGCGAGCAGACCGCGATCATCCCGGCCACGGTCAGTTATTCGGTTAACATGGCGCAGCTGGGCGCAGACGCCATCGTCTGGAACGAGACCGAGCGCCGTATGACGATTACTGCACCGCCGGTGATGATCCAGCCGCCCAACCTGCAGGAACAGCAGGCGCGCTATTATCGCGACGGGCTGTGGGTTACAGGTGCCAGCGTCGAGCGGCTGTTCAAGGCCAATTCGACCTCTGCGCTCAAACAGGCCACGGCATTGGCGCGCAACGCATCGCTTGTCGCCATCGCCAGAGCCAGCGCGCGTGACGCCATCGAGCGCAACGCCAAGGCGTATTTGAGCGGCGCGGGCTTTGAAGATGCTGTAGTGACCGTGAGAATTGCCAATCAGGGAGCCAATCTGCAATGACCGCCCAACCCCGTTTGAACCTGACCGGGCTCGACCTGCGCACCGAGATCGACCGGCTGCGCAAGGAAAAGAATGCGGTCATTCTGGCGCATTATTACCAGAAACCCGAGATCCAGGACATTGCCGATTTCGTCGGCGATTCATTGGAGCTGTCGCGGATCGCAGCCGAAACCGATGCCGATGTCATCGCGTTTTGCGGGGTAAAGTTCATGGCCGAAACTGCCAAGATATTGAGCCCCGACAAGATCGTCATCCTGCCCGATATGGACGCCGGATGCAGCCTGGAAGACAGCTGCCCGCCCGATAAGTTCGCCGCGTTTCGCGCCGCGCATCCCGATCATATCGCGCTGACCTATATCAACTGCTCGGCAGCGGTGAAGGCCTTGAGCGATATCATCGTCACGTCATCGTCGGCCGAAAAAATCCTGTCGCAGATCCCTCTCGACCAGAAGATCATCTTTGGGCCGGACAAGCATCTGGGTGGCTATCTGGTTCGCAAGCTGGGCCGTGACATGCTGCTGTGGCCCGGTGTGTGCATCGTGCATGAGGCGTTCAGCGAGACCGAGTTGCTCAAACTCAAGGCGTTGCACCCAGATGCACCGGTTGCTGCGCACCCCGAATGCCCGCCGCATATCCTCGATCATGCCGATATGGTCGGATCGACCAGCGCGATCCTGAAATTCGCCAAGGAAACCACCAGCCAAACCGTGATCGTCGCCACCGAACCGCATATCATCCACCAGATGGAAAAGGCGGTTCCGGACAAGACGTTTATTGGCGCGCCGGGGGCAGACGGTAACTGCAACTGCAACATCTGCCCGTATATGGCGCTTAACACGATGGAAAAGCTTTATGTCGCGCTGCGTGATCTGGAGCCGCGGATCGAGCTGGACGAGGAACTGCGGCTGAACGCCAAGAAGTCACTCGACCGGATGCTCGAGATGGCGAGCAGCACAGTGGGGCAGGGCGATGTTGGTCGACCTGATCTGGCGCATCACGATTCCGCGCATCAGGACTGATAAAGCGCGTTTCTCCCCGCCATTGCCGCATAAAAGGCAAAGGCGGGGGCCATGTCAGCCTCGTAATCACCGGTCGGGTGGATAACCGGACCCAATCCTGCGCGGCGGTTGCCATAATCCATGAAGCCGCAGACGATCGGCACGCCAGCGCCCAGCGCGATCCGGTAGAACCCGGAGCGCCATGCGGTGACCGCCTTGCGGGTGCCTTCGGGTGCGATGGTCAGGATGAAATCGTCACGGCTGGAGAATTCGGCGATCATCTGCTGGACCATGTCGTTGGACGCGCTGCGATCGACCGGAACGCCGCCCATCTGCCGCATGAAGCCCTGGAACGGCCAGCGGAACAGCGATGTCTTGGCCATGAAATGCGTTTTCAATCCCAAAGCGCGGGTGACGCCCATGTAATTGGGAAAATCCCAGTTGCTGGTGTGGGGCACAGCGAGCATGATGAAGCGCCGGTCCAAAGGCGGCGTCCCGATCGCGCTGAACCGGTGGCGGCGGTAGATGAACATCAGCAGCGCATACAGCGCGCGCGCGGGCCAGCCGAGGGTTTCCACCGGGAGCAGGCGCGTCGGCTTGACGTCAGGATCGACCGCGCTCATCATCTCGCCCTTTCAGCTAAATTGGACTGCCTTGATGGGCGTCTTCATGCAGGGTCGCTCTGTGCCGCAAAGCTGCGCGTGCGGCAATGCCTCTATTCAGCATTTGCGTGTGCGCGGCGGCGGAACGGCCAGTCGGTCACCCCGCCCACCCACAAGGCCCACCAGATCGCCACCGGCTGGAAGAGCAGGCGCGGGCCGTGATAGGTCCATGGCAGCTGCCGTCCACCGATCGCGACGTCACCAAACGCATGGTTGATGTTGGCAGGAAAGACGCACAGCGCATAAATCGCCAGCCCGATCCCCGCCGCGTAGCGAAGCCGCAGGATCATCAGCCCGATCGCTCCGGCGATCTCTGCTGCTCCAGTGAAGAATATCACCGCTTCGGGCCAGGGCACCCAGCCTGGCGTGATCGCAAGAAACCCGCCGGGTGACCGGATATGCGCGATACCTGCGACCAGATAGATCAGCGCCAGCAGCCAACGCAGGCCGGTGCGAACCGAAGATTGCCTGGGGATTGTGCCCACCGCATCCTCGTTGCCGTCGGCAGCCAGCATCGAACGCGGTCAGCTTTTCAGGGTGACGATGGAAAGGCCGCCGGGTTTGACCGAAGGATTGGATGCGTTTTGTGGCTTGGGCTTTTCCGCCTTGGGTTTGCGGGTTTCGCGGTTCGTTTTCTTTTGGCCTTTTGCCATGGTCAGTTCCTCATTCAGGCGCAATGCCCGGGTGACCAACATAGCCGGTGTTGCCATGCAAAGCGCCTGAAATCGCTCATCGCAACGCGCAGATCATGCCACGACCTGCTCTGATACCCGATTCCGATGACCGGGCAGCGCGAACCGTTCAAATTAATCGGTGCGGACCTGCAATTTGGCGATAGTTTGACCCTGGGTCGCACCGGTCCGGGTGTTTGCGACAGCTTTGGGCTGCCTTCCTGGACATGTTAAGAAGGAAATGCCCTAAATGATCCGCAGTTTTTGCGCGCGTGGCACCGCTTTGGCGCTGACTTCCGCGCTGATGCTCGCCCCCACGCAATCGCAGGAAACACCTGCCCAGGGCCAGACCTCGCCCGAGGAAGTCTTCAGGATACTGACCTCGTGTGCGGCCTATTCGACGCTGGCTGCACAGACTGCGGGCGAGGAGGATACAGGACCCAGCCGCGATCGCAGTGCACGCTTGACCCGCGCTTCGTTCATGGTCGAAGCCGCGCAGAACGCAGCGGTGGTCGATGACGCCATCAGCCTCATGGTCGGCCAGTGCCTCATCCGACGGATGGACGCCAGCCAGAAAGCCGAAGTCGACAAGGATTTTGCGGTGCTCAATTCGTCCTGCACCTAGGCTCAGGACCTATTAAAATGCTTGCGCTTTGGCTGATGGGTTGATTCAATGGCAGTGCAAGGAGGCGCTGTTATGAGTGATCTGATCTGGTTGCCGGAGGCGCAGATGCGCCGGATTGAGCCGTATTTTTGCGCTGTCGCACGGCGTGCCGCGGGTTGATGATCGACGGGTCACAAGCGGCATTATCTTCGTCATCA
>JBBQXX010000202.1:0-4746 GCA_038209235.1 Sphingomonadales bacterium
GTCGGCCTTGGGCGCTGCTGGTGCAGGAGCAACTGGCTGCGCGCTTACGGCCGCTGCATACGCGTCTGCCGGGTCTTTGGCAGGGAGGGCTTTGGTCTGGTCGGGCATGTCAATCTCACTCAAATGCTGCTTTATGCTGCACTGCACAATAGTGATCGAAAGCTACCCCGTCAAGGAAAAATGCTGCACTGCACAAAAATCATGCTGCACCAGCTTGTCGGCGCGAATCGCGCCGCAACCAGCGTACTTATACCGGTTTTGCGGTGCCGGTGAGCCGCGCGGATCAGCGTTGCTTGACGTACCGGCCCGGCGCGTCTTCGATGGCCTTCAGCTTGCCTTTGCCCGGAACGCGCGCGCCGTTGGCGGCGACCGTCTCGGTGGCTTGCGCGGTTAGCCATTCGATCCAGTCGGGCCACCAGCTGCCCTTGGTTTCGGTGGCTCCGGCGATGAATTCCTCCAGCCCGTCGACCTTGGCCTGATTGGTCCAGTACTGGTATTTCTGCATCGACGGCGGATTGACCACACCTGCGATATGGCCCGATCCTGCCAGCACGAAGCGCACCGGCCCCGACAGGTGATCGGTCATCCGCCAGACGCTTTCCAGCGGCGCGATATGATCCTCGCGGCCCGCCTGGATATAGGCGGGTGTTTCGACCAGCCGCAGATCGATCGGGGTGCCATCGACCACCATCGATCCTGGCTTCACCAGCCGGTTGTCGCGGTAAAAGTCCTTGAGATACGATCGGTGCCATTTGGCGGGCAGATTGGTGGTATCGCCATTCCAGTGGAGCAGGTCGAACGGCGGGTAATCTTCGCCGAGCAGATAGTTGTTGATCACATAATTCCAGATCAGGTCGCGCCCGCGCAGCAGGTTGAATGTCGCGGCCATATAGCGCCCGTCGAGATAGCCGCTGCTGCCGAGCTGCTCGACCATCTTGAGTTGCTCGTCATCGATGAACAGCGAGAGGTCGCCGGCTTTCTCGAAATCGACCTGCGCGGTGAAGAAGGTGACGCTCTTGACCTTGTCGGCCTGTCCGCGCTTGGCAAGCAGCGCCAGCGTTGCGGCCAATGTCGTCCCGGCGACGCAATAACCGATGGTGTGGACATGCGGCACATCCAACAGATCGCGGACCGTATCGATGACTTCGATCTGCGCCTTGACGTAATCGTCCCAGATGATCTCGGCCATGCTTTCATCGGCGGATTTCCACGAGACCATGAACACCGTGACGCCCTGCTCGGTCGCCCATTTGACAAAGCTCTTCTGCGGATTGAGATCGAGAATATAGAAGCGGTTGATCCACGGCGGGAAGATGACCAGCGGCACCCCCAGCACCTTTTGCGTCGCCGGATCATACTGGATCAGCTGGAACAGCGGGTTCTCGTAAACGACCTTGCCCGGCGTCATCGCAATGTTGCGGCCAAGCTCGAAGGCGTCCGGATCGGTATGGGTCAACTGTCCCTTGCGCATATCGCTGAGCATATGATCGAGGCCCTTGAGCAGGTTGTCGCCCTTGCTCTCGATGATCTTTTCCATCACCAGCGGATTGGTCAGCGCAAAATTTGCCGGGCTGGATGCATCGATCAGGCCCTTGACCGCAAAGCGCATCTTCTCCTTTTGCCGCGGCTCAAGCCCATCGACCTGATCGGTGATGCGCAGCATTTGTTCTGAGACCATCAGATAGCTTTGGTGGATCAGTGCATAGACCGGATTGTCATGCCATTGGCGCGCCGCAAAGCGGCGGTCAGAGCGCAGTTCGGGAACGCTGCCGGGTGCCTGGGGCGGACCGCCTTCGTGCTGTCCCAACATCGCCGGCGGAGTCATCGCGCCCATAAAACCCTGCCACAAGGTCATCCCCTCGCGCCACATATCGGCCTGCGCATCGAGCATCGCCTGCGGCATGCTGCCCATCCAGGCGGGCAGCCGCGCCTGTATCGCCTGCGGATTGGTCCAGCCGCTCAGATCAACCGGCGTCAACTGCGCCATGCTGGTGGCATGCTCAAGCATCATCTGCTGCGCGCGGCCAACCACCCAGGTCCAGTGCTGCATTTCTTCGAGCGTCGGCAGGCCCGGTGCGGTCAGGCCTTGTAGCGTCAGGTCCGGTGCGTTCAGGCCCGGTGCGGTCAGGTCCGGTGCGGGGGTGTCGGTGTCGCTTGCCATATCCAGCCTCTCGAATTTATCTTTGGCGCTCGCTTTAGCAGTCCGGCGCGACAAAGATAAGACCAACTTGCCTGCCAGAACATCGTCGCTGCCCGGAAGGAATGGCAAGGTCGCCGCTTTTGCTCGACACAACCTTGCGCATCGGTCAAACAGCGCGCTGCGATTCACGGAGAAGCGAAGAGCGAATTGATCATGTCCGAAGAATTCTACCGCATCAAACGTCTGCCCCCCTATATCATCGCTGAAGTCAATGCGATGCGGGCCGCAGCGCGAGCGGCCGGAGAGGACATCATCGATCTGGGCATGGGCAATCCCGATCTGCCGCCGCCGCCGCATGTCATCGCAAAGCTGTGCGAAGTCGCGATGAAGCCTGATGCGCACGGCTACAGCCAGTCCAAGGGTATTCCCGGATTGCGCAAGGCACAGGCCAATTATTATGCCCGTCGCTTCAACGTCGAGCTCGATCCGGAAACCGAGGTGGTGGTCACCATGGGTTCAAAGGAGGGCCTGTCGAGCCTTGCCAACGCGATCACCGCGCCGGGCGATGTCGTGCTCGCCCCCAATCCCAGCTATCCGATCCACACCTTCGGTTTTATTATCGCAGGCGCGACGATCCGATCGGTGCCGACCACCCCCGATGAGGAATACTGGCGCGCGCTGGACCGGGCGATGGCGTTCACCGTTCCCAAACCCTCGGTGCTGGTCGTCGGCTATCCCTCCAACCCCACCGCCGAGGTTGTCGATCTGGCCTTTTATGAGCGGCTGGTGGCATGGGCGAAGGACAACCAGGTCTGGCTGCTGTCCGACCTTGCCTATAGCGAGCTGTATTTCGATGGCTGCCCGACACCCTCGATCCTGCAGGTGCCCGGCGCCAAGGATGTCGCGGTGGAATTTACCTCGATGTCCAAGACCTATTCGATGGCTGGATGGCGGATGGGCTTTGCCGTGGGTAACACAAAGCTGATCTCGGCGCTGACCCGGGTGAAGAGCTATCTCGATTATGGAGCATTTACCCCGATCCAGGCGGCGGCCTGTGCCGCGCTCAATGGCCCGCAGGATATCGTGCAGAAAAACCGCGAGCTGTATCACAAACGCCGCGACGTGATGGTCGAGGCATTTGGCCGCGCCGGATGGGATATTCCGCCGCCGCGCGCATCGATGTTCGCCTGGGCACCGTTGCCGCCTGCGCTCAAGCATATGGGGAGCCTTGAGTTCTCCAAGCAGTTGCTGCTGCATGCCAAGGTCGCGGTCGCGCCCGGCGTCGGCTATGGCGAGGACGGCGAAGGTTTCGTCCGCATCGCGCTGGTCGAAAACGAGCAGCGCCTGCGCCAGGCGGCGCGCAATGTGAAGCGCTACCTTGCCAGCATGGGCGTCAACGCCCCCGGCCAAGCCGCGGGCGGCTGAGCGTGGTTACACGATGAACGCTCCGTTTCGGAGCGGGTTGATGTGCATGATTTGCGATAACCGCGCTTTAATCACCTCGGCTGGCGCAATGCGGAGCCATGGGGGGCGATCATGTGGCGCGGTGACCAGACAGGTTTGGCAAGCGGTGGGCCGGGGTTATGCGATGCTCTGCTGCCTTGGCATATCATCGGGCCGGACCTGGACCTGCTCGCATCGCACATCCAGTCGCTTGCGCATTTTGGCATAGCAGCGACACTGGACGCCACCGCTGGCTTGCCCTGCGCGCTGACCCCGGTGCTGTCCGATGCGCGTTGCCAAAAGCTGGTGCGGCAACTGCTCAACCTGATACCCCATCGCCGCGCACCACTGGTGTTCTGCAACGTCAACGGGGCGCAGGCGCGGGCGCGTCTGCTGCTCGCCGGCGCCGATGATGCGCTCTCCGCCAGAGTTGCGCCATGCGAGCTCGCCGCCCGGCTGACCGCTGCGGCGCGGGCGCGCAACCACAGGCTGGGTACGATCCAGCTTGCCGGTTTCGGTTTCGACATCGGTCTGAGGCAGGTGACTTGGCGGGGTCTGCGTCTGCAGGTGATGCCGCGCGAATTCGATCTGCTGCTCGCCATGGCGCGCCATGGTGGCAACGCCGTCAGCCGCCAGACGCTGTTGCGCTCGGTCTGGCAGACCGCATTCGATCCCGGCACCAACAGCGTCGAGGTGCACATCTGCAAACTGCGCCGTCACCTTGCGCCGTTGGGCGACCTGGTGCGCATCGATACGGTGAAGGGGCAGGGCTACCGGCTGGTCACCCCGATCTAATATCGCAGGGGTGACAGCGGCGGGGACAGCGTTATGGTCTGGCGCTTGACCCCAAGCGAATCTGCACGAGAGGCTGTCCGGCGATGATCGACCTGTATTACGCTCCCACCCCCAACGGGTGGAAGATATCGATCATGCTGGAAGAATGCGGGCTGGCATATGCGCTGAAACCGGTGAACATCGGCGCGGGCGAGCAGTTTGCGGCTAAGTTTCTGGCGATCAGCCCCAACAATCGCATCCCTGCCATCGTCGATTCCGATCCGCTGGGTGGCGGTGATCCGCTGAGCATTTTCGAGACCGGTGCGATCCTGCTCTATCTCGCCGAAAAGGCCGGGCGGTTTATCCCCGCCGATCCGCGCGGGCGATAC
>JBBQXX010000203.1:0-4687 GCA_038209235.1 Sphingomonadales bacterium
GAGCAGGCGATCCTGCTGGCCGGACTGGTCCAGGCACCATCGCGCTTTGCGCCGACGCGCAATCCCGAAGGCGCGCGGCGCAGGGCCAGTATGGTGCGCGCCGCGATGGTCAATGCAGGCTTTATGACGCAGCGCGAGGCAGACGCGCTGCCGCAGCCGACGCTCGACGTGCATGACCGGCCAAAGCTTGCCAACGGCACCTATTTTGCCGATTGGGCGATGCCGCAAGCGCGCGCGCTGACCGAATTGAGCCACAGCCGTCTGACGCTGACGACAACGCTGGACGCGCGCTTGCAGCGTGTTGCCGAACGCATCGTGGCGCGCGCGGCGCTGGGCAATTCGCAGGTGGCGCTGGTCGCGATGCGCACCAATGGCCAAGTGGTGGCGATGGTCGGCGGGCGCGATCATGACGAATCGCCCTTTAACCGTGCCACCCAGGCACGGCGGCAGCCTGGATCGACCTTCAAGCTTTTCGTCTGGCTGGCAGCGCTGGAGGCGGGGATGGACCCCGCTGCGATGGTGGACGACAGCCCGATCACTGCGGGATCGTATCGCCCGCGCAACGCAGGGAACCGCTATCGCGGCGTGATCAGTCTGGAAGAGGCGTTCGTCCATTCGAGCAATGTTGCCGCTGTCCGGCTGTTCCAGCAGGTGGGTAGCGAAGCGGTGATAAAACAGGCGACCAAGCTGGGCCTGAAAGGGCCTTTTACCAAAGGTGACCCCAGCCTGGCCTTGGGCAGCGCCAGCGCCAGCCTGATCGAGATGACCGCCGCCTTTGCAGGAGTCGCAGGCAACCGCTGGCCGGTCGAGCCGCATGCCTTCCAGCGCGCAGAGCAGGGCTGGTTCGAATGGCTGGTCGATGGGCCGGACAGTTATTCCAGCCGAGTACACGAGCAGATGCAGGATATGCTGCGCGCGGCGGTCAACCGCGGAACCGGACGCGGCGCGCGGCTTTCGGTCGCCAACTTCGGCAAGACCGGTACCAGCCAGGACAACCGCGACGCGCTGTTCATTGGCTATGCCGGTGATCTTGTCGTCGGCGTGTGGATCGGCAATGATGACAACACCCCGATGCGCGGCATCCGTGGCGGCGGATTGCCCGCGCGCATCTGGCGCGATTTCATGGGTGAGGCGGTGCGCGGTGCCGTTCCGCCGCGCCGCGCCGCGCCGATAGCGCCGCCCGAGGAGGTCGATCCTGATCCGGTCGTTGATCCTGTCATCGGCGCGGAAATCGAAGCGCAGATCGGCGGCACGAACGTGCGCGTTACGCCCGATGGCGGGCTCACCATTTCGGGCGATGTCGGCGGCGCGCCGGTCTCGGTGACCGTCGATGGCAACGGCGCACAGGTTGAGCGCCGAAGACCCGAGCCAGCAGATCCACAGGGCCAATAGCGCTGCGGCGCGGCTGGCAGCTTGACATCACCTGCGCGCGTGTTCAGCGATAGCCGATGACCAATCGCACTCCGCTTGATGATCTGAAGAATGTTCTGGCCGGGACCGCGCGTGCCATCGCGCACCTGCCAGAGATCGAGGTCGCGTTCACCGCCGATCCGCCCTCGCAATCGGGCACCAAGCTGCGCGTGCCGATGCCGGGGCGCAAACTGCCCGCCGATCAGGTCGCCGAAGCGCGCGGCTTTGCCGATCTGTACGCGCTGCGTCTCAAGCACCACAACGCGGCCCAGCACAACGCCAATGCGCCCAGGGAGGCAGTGGCGCGCGCTGCATTCGATGCGATCGAGCAGGTGCGGATCGAGGCGTTGGGAAGCCGGTCGATGGCCGGGCTGGGGGCCAATCTGGATGCCGCGCTGGAAATGCGGATGCGTTCCGATCCTATCGCGCGGGCAACAAAGGTGGATGAGGTGCCGATCTCGACCGCGCTCGGGCTGATCGTGCGCGAGCGGCTGACCGGCAAGCCGATGCCCAAGGGCAGCGTTGCCGGGGTCGATCTGGTGCGCGAATGGATTGAGGACAAGGGCAGCGAGGATCTCGACAATCTGGCGATGTCGCTTGACGATCAGGCAGGATTTGCCGCGCTCGCCACGCGGTTGCTCGAGCATCTCGATCTTACCGAAGGTCAGATGGACGAGGAAGACCGTCAGGACGAAGGCGATGATGACGACACGTCCGAAGAGGGCGAGCCTGAAGATCAGGACGGCGAGCAGGACGGATCGGATCAGGGCCAGACCGAGGCGCGCGGTGAGGAGCAGACCGGCGAGAACGAAGACGGCGATTCGTCCGAAACCGAAGGCGAGATGGAAGAGGGCGAAGACGGCGACCCCGGTGAGATGGGCGATGACGGGATGATGCCGGCACGGCCCAACCGCCCGTGGACCGATCTGCCATCCGATTTCGCATACAAGCCGTGGACCGAGCGCTATGACGAAGTGATCGAGGCGACCGACCTGTGCGACGAGGACGAACTGCTGCGGCTGCGGGCCTATCTCGATCAGCAACTGGCGCATCTGCAGGGTGCGGTGACCAAGCTGGCCAACCGGCTGCAACGCCGCCTGATGGCTCAGCAAAGCCGCAGCTGGGATTTCGATCAGGAAGAAGGCATGCTCGATGCAGCGCGACTGGCGCGCGTCATCGTCGCGCCCGGCCACTCGCTGTCGTACAAGATCGAACGCGATACCGATTTCCGCGATACGGTGGTGACGATGCTGATCGACAATTCCGGCTCGATGCGTGGCCGCCCGATCAGCATCGCGGCGATCAGCGCGGATATCATGGCGCGCACGCTCGAACGCTGCGGGGTGAAGACCGAGATCCTGGGCTTCACCACCAAGGCGTGGAAGGGTGGCCAGTGCCGCGAGGACTGGCTCAGCCACGGCCGCCCGCCACTTCCGGGCCGTCTCAACGACTTGCGGCACATTGTTTACAAGAAAGCCGATGAGCCGTGGCGGCGGGCGCGCAAGAATCTGGGCCTGATGATGCGCGAAGGGCTGCTCAAGGAGAATATCGACGGAGAGGCATTGCTGTGGGCGCACAGCCGGTTGATGGCGCGCAGCGAAGAGCGCCGCATCCTGATGGTGATTTCCGATGGCGCACCGGTGGATGATTCGACGCTCTCGGTCAATCACGGCGCGTATCTGGAACAGCATCTGCGCCGCGTCATCGACTGGATCGAGCGCCTGTCCCCGGTGCAGCTGATCGCCATCGGTATCGGCCACGACGTCACCCGTTATTATCGCCGCGCAGTCACGATCATGGATGCCGAGCAGCTTGGCGGCGCGATGGTCGAGCAACTGGCCGGGTTGTTCGACGATGAGTGAAGCGCGTCGGGTGGATTGCCCGCGTGATAACCTCGTGAGAACACATAGCCGATGAAATCAGCGCTCAGAAAAATGGGTAACTCCACCGGCATGATCCTGCCCAAACCTGTGCTGCGCGAGCTTGGGGTTGAAAGTGGCACGATGATGGATGTCGTGGTCGAAAATGGCCGCGTTGTTGCCACACCCGTCGGGCGCGATATTCATGCCGGCTGGGCCGAGGGAGCCAGCGTGATCGGCGCAAGCGCGGTGTGCGATGAGGCAGCCGACTGGCTTGGCTTTGCCAATGAGGATGACGACACCTTGGCATGGTGAGCCGTCCGCAAACCTTGCAGGGCGACGTCTGGCTGTGCGCGCTCGATCCAACGCGAGGCGCAGAAATCCAGAAAACCCGGCCTTGCCTGATCGTCAGCCCTGATCCGTTAAACTTGGGTCTCAAGACCATGCTGGTGGTGCCTATGACAACTGGCGGCTTTGCTGCACCGTTTCGGGTGGCTTGCGTTTTTCAGCGTAGGGATGCCTTGTTGCTGCACGATCAGTTGCGCGCCATCGACCGGACGCGGGCCATCAAGCGATTGGGCCGGATCGACAGGGACAGCCTGTCACAGACCTTGGCCATCTTACGCGAAATGTTCGTGTAATAGCGATTGCTGCGCCGGGCTTGCCAATCTGGTTTCGCCGCTTTAACCAACCGATTAAATAATCTGTCCCACACATCGGAGAGCCGCCTTGAACGTATCACAAGCCGTCGCCAGTCGCCGTTCCGTCCGTCTGTTCCGGCCTGACGCCGTGCCGGTGGATACGCTCAAAGAGGTGCTGGCCAAGGCGCAGCGTTCGCCTTCGGGTGGCAATACCCAGCCGTGGAATGCCGTCGTGCTGACCGGCGCTCCGCTGGCGGACCTGACCGCGAAGATCAAGGCCAAGGCGGCCACCGCGCCTGCCGGGGAGGGGATGGAATATGCGATCTATCCCAAGGGACTGGAGGGGCGATATGAGGAGCAGCGGCAAGGCGTGGGCGAGGCGATGTTTTCCTCGCTCGGCATCGCGCGCGATGACCGCGCCGGGCGGATCGGGCAGATGATGGCCAACTGGGACAGCTTTGGCGCGCCGGTGCAAATCTTCACCTACACCCGCAGCTATATGGGGCCGCCGCAATGGTCGGACATGGGCATGTGGCTGCAAACGGTCATGCTGCTGCTGCGCGAGGCGGGGCTGGACAGCTGCCCGCAGGAAATCTGGGCGATGTATGGCACCTATATGCGGCAACTGCTGGGAATCGATGATGACCACATATTCTTTTGCGGTATGGCGGTCGGCTATCGTGATGTGGACGCGCCGATCAACAGCTTTGCCGTACCACGCATCGACGCTGGTGATGCGCTGGACTATCGGGGGTTTTGAAGGGCCACGCTGCCCGG
>JBBQXX010000204.1:0-4681 GCA_038209235.1 Sphingomonadales bacterium
GCGGTCCATCGCGCGCGCCCGGTCGACGACGCGCGCGATCGCGTGGGCAGGTTCCAGCGCGGGGATGATGCCCTCGGTGCGGCAGAGCAATTGGAAGGCTTCGAGCGCCTCGACATCGGTGCAGCTGCCATATTCGACGCGGCCAACGTCCTTGAGCCAGCTGTGTTCGGGGCCGATGCCCGGATAATCCAGCCCAGCGCTGATCGAATGCGCCTCGTCGATCTGGCCATCCTCGTCCTGCAGCAGATAGGTCTTGTTGCCGTGCAGGATGCCGGGCGATCCGCCCGCAAGGCTGGCGGCGTGTTGCTTGTCGAGGCCATGGCCGGCCGCTTCCACGCCCAGCATGGCAACATCTGCGTCATCGAGAAACGGGTGGAACAGCCCGATGGCGTTCGATCCGCCGCCGATGGCCGCAACCAGCAGATCGGGCAGGCGGCCGGTGCGGGCCAGCATCTGGGCGCGCGCCTCCTTGCCGATCACGCTTTGAAAATCGCGGACCAGTTCAGGATAAGGGTGCGGGCCAGCCGCCGTTCCGATGATGTAAAACGTGTCGTGCACATTGGCGACCCAGTCGCGCAGCGCCTCGTTCATCGCATCCTTGAGCGTACGCGCGCCGCTTTCCACACCGATCACTTCTGCACCGAGCAGCTTCATGCGGAACACATTGGGCTGCTGGCGTGCCATATCGCGCGCGCCCATGTAGATGACGCAGGGCAGGCCGAAACGCGCCGCGACGGTGGCGGTGGCCACGCCATGCTGGCCCGCGCCGGTCTCGGCGATGATCCGCGTCTTGCCCATGCGGATGGCGAGCAGGATCTGCCCGATGCAGTTGTTGATCTTGTGCGCGCCGGTGTGGTTGAGCTCATCGCGCTTGAACCAGATTTGCGCGCCTTTCCCGTCAGCAGCGGTCTTGCGCACTTCGTCGGTGAGGCGCTCGGCATAATATAGCGGGCTGGGGCGGCCGACATAATGTTCGAGCAAATCCTCGAACTGTGCGGTGAATGCAGGGTCGGCCTTGGCGGCGCGGTAATGCCGGTCCAGATCGAGCACCAAAGGCATCAGGGTTTCGGCAACATAACGCCCGCCGAACTGGCCGAAATGGCCCTGTGCATCAGGTTGGGCGGAGTAGCTGTTAGGCTTGGGGGCTGTGTTGGTCATGGTTGCTGACCGCTTGGCAAAACCGCGCGATCTTGTCCATATCTTTGACTCCGGGCGCGCTTTCCACCCCGGAGGACACATCGACCAAAGGCGCGCCGGTGGCCGCAAGCGCCGCGCCGACATTGTCCGGCGTCAGCCCGCCCGCAAGGCCCCAGGGCACGATATGGCGGTGCCCGGTGAGCAGCGACCAGTCCACCGCAACGCCATTGCCGCCGGGCAAAGCCTGCGCCGGAGCATCGTAAAGCAGCCGGTCGGCAATGCCATCAAAGCGGCAGCTGTTGGTCAGCGTATCGGTATTGCGCAGGCCCAGCGCCTTCCAGATCTCGACTCGCATGTGTTTTTTGACCAGCGCCAGCCATTCGGCGGTTTCCTTGCCGTGGAACTGGATGACATCGGGCCGCACGGTCTTGAACGCCTGTTCGGTCAACGACGGCGAGGCATTGACCAGCAATAGCACGACCTTGACCTGCGGCGGAGTCAGCACACGCAGCCGGGCCGCCTGCTCAAGCGTCACATGGCGCGGGCTCTTGTCGAAATGGACAAGCCCGATGTGGCTTGCTCCGCCTAGCGCAGCCGCATCGATTGCGGCTTCAGTGGAAAGCCCGCAGATTTTGATGAGGGTGGTCATTGTTTACAGAGCTGTTTTCCGGCGCACACCGGGATCCTGGGGCGAGCCTGCACAATCCGAATCCCGTTCTCCGGCCCTCGCCGGAGAATGGCTTACATGCATTTCAGCCGAGCTCACAACGTCGCCATGATCTCGCGGGCGGCAAGGTCAGGCTCGGGGGAGCGCGCGATCGGGCGGCCGATAACCAGCACCGATGCACCGGCATCGCGCGCCTGTCGCGGGGTGACCGCGCGCTTCTGGTCGCCAAGGGTCGCGTTGGCGGGGCGCACGCCGGGCACTACGAAAAATCCGTCGCGCCAGTGATGACGCACCGCGCCGACCTCTTGACCTGAACACACGATGCCATCCAGCCCGGCCTTGTGCGCCAGGTCCGCCAGCCGCAACACATTGTCATGCGAGGTGCCGGCCATGCCGATCTGGCCCATATCGTCTTCATCAAGGCTGGTCAGCAAGGTCACCGCGATCACCTTGGTATGCGCGCCGGCAGCTGCCTTGGCATCCTCCATCATCGCGCGGCCACCGGCGGCATGAACGGTGACGATTGCCGGTTCGAGCACATGGATCGCCTGCATCGCAGCAGCAACGGTGTTGGGAATGTCGTGCATTTTCAGGTCGAGAAAGATCGGCAGGCCCAGCTTGGCGATCTCATGCACACCGTGATGGCCATGCGCGCAGAAGAATTCCAGCCCCAGCTTCACCCCGCCGATATGGCTGTGCACCTGCTGGATCAGCGCGGTGGCGCGCACCAGATCGGGGACATCGACCGCGAGATAAATCGGATTGGACATAATGTTCGTGTGGTCCTTCATAGGTGCGGTCATACCGAACGCAACGCGCTCTCGGGCTCGCTGAAAGTTGGGGGCGGTGTTGCTGTGACCGGAGCGGGAGCGGCAAGTGTGGCAACCGGCGCGGTGCGCGCCTGATTGGCCTCCAATGTCGCGATCCGCCGCTTCAACCGCCAGCTGCTGGTGCGGTGCAGCGCCCACAGCGGGAGGAACCCTGCCAGAAACGTCACGATCAGCAGCATCGGCAGCTTGGTGATCATCTGCAGCCCGCCCCACAGATCGATCGTCACCGCCTGCCAGTTATCATAAGCAAACACGAAGAACGCCACGACGAGCATGATGATTACCAGTGTCTTCAAAAACTGCATCGACCTTGGCTCCCTTGCTGTTTGTCTGTGTCCTGGCGGCCAGATTAAAAGCATAGGACCAAATGCCCAAGATGGCCAGCCGGTTAGGGTTGGCCGCCGGATCAGTCGAAAACACGCGCGAAAATCGTATCGACATGCTTGAAGTGATAATCGAGGTTGAACCGTGCCTCGATCTCATCGGGCGGCAGCGCCGCGGTCACCTCGGCATCAGCTTTCAGCAGGTCGAGCAGCGACAGCGCGCCATCCGATTCCCAAACCTGCATCGCATTGCGCTGGACCAGCCGATAGGCATCCTCGCGGCTGACGCCCGCCTGGGTCAGCGCCAGCAGCACGCGCTGCGAATGGACAAGCCCGCCCATGCGGTCGAGATTCTTCTGCATCCGTTCAGGGTAGACCAGCAGCTTGTCGATCACGCCGGTCAGCCGTGCCAGCGCAAAGTCCAGCGTGATCGTGGCATCGGGGCCGATAAAGCGTTCGACCGAGCTGTGCGAGATATCGCGCTCGTGCCACAGCGCGACATTCTCCATCGCGGGGATGGCGGCTGCACGCACGACGCGGGCAAGGCCGGTGAGGTTCTCGGTGAGGATCGGGTTGCGCTTGTGCGGCATTGCCGACGAGCCCTTCTGGCCGGGCGAGAAATATTCCTCCGCCTCAAGCACTTCGGTGCGCTGCAGGTGACGGATTTCGGTCGCCAGCCGCTCGACCGACGAGGCGACCACCCCCAGCGTGGCAAAATACATCGCATGCCGGTCACGCGGGATGACCTGGGTGGAGACCGGCTCAAGCGCCAGCCCCAGCTTCTTGGCGACATGCGCCTCGACGCGCGGATCGATATTGGCAAAGGTGCCGATGGCGCCCGATATCGCGCAGGTGGCAATCTCCACCCGCGCCGCCTTCAGCCGGGCACGGCACCGGTCGAACTCGGCATAGGCCTGCGCCAGCTTGAGGCCAAAGGTGGTCGGCTCGCCATGGATGCCATGGCTGCGGCCGATGGTGGGCGTGTATTTGTGCTCCATCGCACGCCGCTCGATCGCCGCGAGTAGCGCATCGATATCGGCAATTAGCAGATCGGTGGCGCGCGCCAGCTGCACCGCAAGGCAGGTATCGAGCACATCCGAGCTGGTCATGCCCTGATGCATGAACCGCGCCTCATCGCCTATCTGTTGGGCCACCCAGGTGAGGAAGGCGATGACATCATGCCGGGTCACCGCCTCGATGGCATCGATCGCGTGCACATCGATCACCGGATTGGTCGCCCACCATGCCCACAAGGCCTTGGCGGCGGACCTTGGCACCACGCCCAGTTCTGCCAGCGCATCGGTGGCATGCGCCTCGATCTCGAACCAGATCCGGAACTTTGCCTCGGGCTCCCAGATGGCAGTCATGGCAGGGCGGGCGTAGCGGGGGACCATGCAGGGTTCCTTGGGATAATGGCGGGAAAGAGCGAGGTGAGTCCGCCGCGCAGCTAGCAGCAAGCACCACGCGGTTCAACCGCGCACCTTTGATCGCATCAGGTGATTGGCACCAGGTGATTGGCACCAGAGGATTGGCATCAGCGTGTAACGATCTGGCCGCCAAACCGAACCCACAGAGCAAGCGGACCGTGAATGGACGCCAGCCAAACGTTTTTCGCAGGGGCAAACACATGACATCTGCGCCTGACCCCCAAGCGGCGGTGCACCAACTGCCACCCGTGATCCGCATTACGCTGCGCATCTGGCTGAAGGTCTACGGCGGGGTTC
>JBBQXX010000205.1:0-4670 GCA_038209235.1 Sphingomonadales bacterium
TTGTCCACCGCCTTCATCAGGCCGATGTTGCCTTCCTGGATAAGATCGAGGAATTGCAGGCCGCGGTTGGTGTACTTTTTGGCGATGGAGATCACGAGCCGCAGGTTCGCCTCGACCATTTCCTTCTTGGCGATGCGCGCTTCGCGTTCGCCCTTTTGCACCATGTTGACGATGCGGCGGAACTCGCCAAGGCTCATTCCGGTGGCTGCTGCGATATCGGATATTTCGGCACGGATGCGGTCTACGGCGCCTGCCTCATTGCTGACGAACGCGGCCCATTTCTTGTCGGTACCCGCCATGGTTTCGAGCCAGTTTTCATCGAGCTCGTGGCCGACATAGCGGTCAAGGAAGTCCTTGCGTGGCACCTTGTGGCGCTCGGCCAGACGCAGCATCTGGCCGCCAAGCGCGGTCAGGCGGCGGTTGAACGAATACAGCTGATCGACCAGATATTCGATCTTGTTGGCGTGAAACTGCACCGCCTCGACTTCGGCAGTCAGGTCCTCGCGCAGCTTCTGATAAGTCTTTTCCTTGCCCGCAGGAAAATCGTCGCCGATGCCCAGGGCATTGAGCCTGTCGCCCTGGATCTTCTCGAACTTGCGGAACAGCGATGTGATTTGCGCAAACTTTTCCAGCGCGGCAGGTTTCAGCTGCGCTTCCATCTGCGCCAGCGACAGCGTGTTGTCCTCCTCCTCGTCGTCATCGGGACGGCGCGTTCGGCGTTCGGTCAGCTCATCTTCCTCGTCGTTGACCTGAGCAACCTCTTCGACGTCTTCTTCTTCCTTGAAGCTGGGACCGGCGGTCTTCTCGCTGATCTCACCGTTGTCATTGCTCTCTTCGGACAGGCTTTCGGGCGCAGGCTCTTTGGAGAGCATCGCGTCAAGATCAAGGATTTCGCGCAGCTGCATCTCGCCGACGTTGAGCGCGGTCGACCATTCGATGATGGCGTGAAAGGTGATCGGGCTTTCGCACAGCCCCAGGATCATGGTGTCGCGGCCGGCCTCGATGCGCTTGGCGATGGCGATTTCGCCCTCACGGCTGAGCAGTTCGACCGCGCCCATTTCGCGCAGATACATACGCACCGGATCATCGGTGCGGTCCATGGTCTCTTTTTTCTTCTCGGGCGCGATGTTCAGCGAATCTGCGCCTTCATCAACCGGATCATTGTCTTCGGCGGCAGGCTCGTCGGCGGCTTCTTCATCGTTCTCGACGATGTTGACCCCCATCTCCGAGATTGCGGACATCACGTCCTCGATCTGCTCGGACGACATCTGGTCCTGCGGCAGTGCCTCGTTGAGCTCGTCATACGTAATGTAGCCGCGCTTCTTGGCGCGCGTCAGCAGCTTCTTGACCGAGGCTTCGTTCAGATCGATCAGCGGCGCATCTGTGGTGTCGGCCTTGCTGTCTTTCGGTGCCTTGCTTGCCAAATCCGTAATTCCTGTCACTTGCTTCACCGCCGCCCGCATTGCCGCTGCCGTGAGATTATCGGTTATATCAGTCCAGATAACGGCTGATACGAAATTTTCGTTGCCAAACCATGCAGGCTCGCGGCGCCAATCTTCCCTGGTCCGCCTGCCTATCCGCCCCGTTCGGTCAATTCTATCAATCGCTGGTCAAACAACTGCCTTCTTGCCCTTAGCTGTTGTTGCTCCAAAAACAATCCATCCCCCGAATCATTTTCTGCCAAATCGTTCTCAAACCGCCGTGTTACATCACGCAACGCCGATTCAAGCCTTGGCCGGGTGGTCATCACCTCGATCGCTTCGGCGAAATCTTCGGCGATCCGGCTTTCGCGATTGGCATCGGTGGGGGCCGATGGTACGGAACAGAACGAGAACGGAGCCTTGCCGCCCTGTTTCAACCGGTCGATTGCGCTGGTCACGCCCTTGGTTTCCAATATGGTCATCAGCCGTGTTGTATCAAGATGTTCCGCCACGTCGCCAGACCCATAAGCTGCAGCCAGCAAGGCATCGAGAAGTTCAGCCCAGGTGCCCGCCTGTGGCAAGAATTCCGCCAGCGCTTCAGAATGCCGCGCCAGCAAGGCCGGCCGATGCAACAGCCCGGTCAGCACCCCGCGAATGATCATGTCGCTCATCGGCTGACGGCTCAGTTCGCGAAGCTCGCTGCTGGGCGGCATCGGCTCGTCGCGCCGTTGCCAGCCTTTGCCGCCGGGTCCACGGTACTGTTGGTGAGATTGGGGGCGCGATGGCCGGCGCGCACCAAAGAACGCATCGGAAAACCGCTGGCCGATTTCGCGCTTGTACAGTGCCTTGATATCGCCATCGCCGATCGTATCGGCATGCGCATTCAACCGCGCCTTGAAGCCGGCGCGCGCTTCGGGACTGGCAAGCGGCTCGGCCTGCAATTCGTGGGTCCACAGATGATCGAGCAAACCGGTGGCGCGTTCGGCATAGGCTGCAAATGTCGCCGGGCCTTGCGCGCGGATCAGGTCATCGGGGTCCTGTCCTGCGGGCAGCGACACAAACCCCACCGACTGGCCGGGGCGCAGCATTGGCAGCGCGCGCGACGCAGCGCGCATCGCTGCCTTTTGCCCGGCATTATCGCCATCGAAGCACAGCAGCGGCCTGTCGACCATCTTCCACAGCCGCTCGATCTGATGCTCGGTAAGCGCAGTGCCCAAAGGTGCGACGCAATCGGCAAAGCCAGCCTGCGCCAGCGCGATAACATCCATATAGCCTTCGACCACGATAACCCGGCCCGATCGGCGCGATGCAGGCGCAGCATTGTGGAGGTTGTACAGCGTGCGGCCCTTGTCGAACAAAGCCGTGTCGGGCGAGTTCAGATATTTCGGCTCGCCTTGCCCCAGGATGCGGCCACCAAAGGCAATCACCCGGCCCCGCGGATCGCGGATCGGGATCATCACCCGGCCGCGGAACCGGTCATAGGGTGTCTTGTCCTCGACCTTGATCAGCAGCCCCGCCTCGATCAGCAGCGCCTCGTCGATCGAGCCCAGCGCCGATTTGATGGCCGCACGCGAATCGGGTGCAAAGCCGATGCCGAAGTGTGCAAGCGTGTCAGCCGACAAGCCGCGCGCCTTCAGATAGGCGCGCGCTTCGGCTCCGGCGGCGCTGTGCAATTGCGCGACAAACCAGTCTTGTGCGGCCTGGCAGACATCGTGCAGCGATGCGCGCTCCTCGGCAGCCTGCGCGGCGCGCGGATCGGGCGCTGGCACGCTCATCCCTGCCTCTGCGGCCAGTTCCTTGACCGCATCCATAAAGCCCAGCCCCTGATGATCGGTCATGAACCGGATCGCATCACCATGCGCCCCGCAACCAAAGCAGTGGTAAAAGCCCTTGTCGTCGTTGATCGTGAAGCTGGGGGTTTTCTCGTTGTGGAACGGACAGCATGCCTTGTACTCGCGCCCCGCGCGCTGCACCTTGACGTGCCGCCCGATCAGGCTCGACAACGTGATGCGCGAGCGCAGTTCATCCAGCCATTGCGGGGTGAGGCTCATTTGGGGGCCATCAGCCTGCCAGCGCTTCCTTTACCCAGCCGCTGGCCTTGCTCATGTCGATTTCGCTGGCGTGGCGGGCTTTTACTTCGGCCATGACGCGGCCCATGTCCTTGAGGCTGGCAGCGCCGGTTTGCGCAACCACAGCGGCAATCGCGGCGCGCGCTGCTGGCTCATCAAGCTGCGCGGGGAGAAATTCCTCAATCACCGCGACTTCGGACGCTTCGTGCGCAGCAAGTTCTGCGCGGCCACCCTGTTCGAACATCGCAATCGATTCGCGGCGCTGCTTGATCATCTTCTGCAGCACTTCGGTGACCATCGCGTCGTCATCTGCAGGCGCTGCCGAAGTGCGCAGTTCGATGTCGCGGTCCTTGATCTTGGCCAGAATCAGGCGGGTAGCGGCGGTGCGGGGTTTGTCGCCTGCCTTCATCGCCGCAACCTGCGCAGCCTTTAGCGTGTCGCGAATCATGCGAATGGACCTTCTTGTTTTGGATTTTGGACCAAGCGACTAACCTAGCTGCAACAAAATGTTTTTCATAGATTGACCGTGCACGCCAACGCGGCTTAGTGAACCGCCAATTTGGCTGCTTTTCGGTAAGGTCGCAGGTCGCTGGCGCAACTGCCGTGATCCTGCAATATTCTGCGGCCTGGCACACATGCGAACTCGCAAGACTAAGGGATACCATCCATGGCGCACGCCACCCACCCCGCTCAGCCCAAAGGCGCGACCGGGCTGCTGCTTCTGGCCGATGGCACCGCGATTTGGGGCAGGGGCTTTGGCGCGAGCGGAGCAAGCGTCGGCGAGGTGTGCTTCAACACCGCGATGACCGGCTATCAGGAAATCCTCACCGACCCCAGCTATGCCGGGCAGATTATCACGTTTACCTTTCCCCATATCGGCAATGTCGGTGCGAACGCTGAGGATGTCGAGGCCGATGTGCCCCGCGCGCTGGGTTGCATTGTGCGCGAGGACGTGACCAACCCCAGCAGCTTCCGCTCTGCGCAGCATTTCAGCGACTGGCTGACCGCCACCGGCCAGATCGGCATTTCGGGAGTCGATACCCGCGCGCTGACCCGCCGTATCCGCGATGCCGGCGCGCCGAACGCCGTGATCGCGCATGCACCCGATGGCGTGTTTGATACCGATGCGCTGCTGGCGATGGCAAAGGCCTGGCCAGGGCTTGAAGGCATGGACCTTGCC
>JBBQXX010000206.1:0-4630 GCA_038209235.1 Sphingomonadales bacterium
GGACAGGCTTCGAGCCCAGGGATCAGCGGCTAAAGCGAGTGGTTGGTTCTGCGGAGGTGCGGGCAAATCACTGCACTGGCACTCCGGCATGCATGGCCTAATCCAACCGCCGGACGCGTAATTGTCGATCTGGATGAAAAGCGAGTACGCTTGAGTTGTCCCCAGCCGAATTTCGCCTGGTGACAATGTGGTGACAATCGTTGGAAACTTGTCCTTTGTCACCAGTGCCTCGCGAGCTTCGCGAGGTTCAAACAATTGTTTTTCTTTGGAAAATCTGGAGCGGGCGAAGGGATTCGAACCCTCGACCCCAACCTTGGCAAGGTTGTGCTCTACCCCTGAGCTACGCCCGCTCGGCGGCTGGTTCGGTGACGATCCAGCAGGTGAGGCGGGCGGTTAGCATGGGGTATTTGACCGGGCAAGCCCCAATTTGCATTTCGCGCGGAAACATCGTCCCACCCTTGGCATAAGTGGCTTGCGCACCATCTTGGGGATGCAGATAAGGGGCCGGGCGCTGCCTGACCGGCGGAACGGTCCCGGCGCACGACTGATCACTTGTATATAGGTATATACGCAGCAGGAGCATGTCACTTGGCGAGCATGGGTTTGACGACCGAAGAACACAAAGCAGTCGAGGCGTTTCGCACCAAAGTGGTCGAACCATCGATGACCCAGTTGGTGATCCTCGATTTCTGGGCGGAGTGGTGCGGCCCGTGCAAGACGCTGACCCCGGTGCTGGAAAAAGTGGCCGCCGATTATGCCGACAAGGGCGTGCTGCTGGTCAAGGTCGATGTCGATGAAGAGCGTTTCATCGCCGCGCAGTTTCAGGTGCAGTCGATCCCGACGGTCTATGCGATGTTTCAGGGCCAGCCGGTCGCCAACCTGACCAATGCGCGCACCGAGGCGCAGCTGGCGGTGATCCTCGACCAGCTGCTTGCCAAACTGCCGGTCCAGGCCGGCGGCGAAGAACAAGGTTTGCCCGACATCGCGCCGCTGATCGCGATGGGCGAAGAGGTGCTGGCCGAGGGTGATGGCGAGCGCGCCGCCGGGATTTTCGCGCAGATTCTCGATATGGTGCCCGACAGCGTGGCTGCGATTGCCGGATTGTTGCGCGCGCTGGCCGCTGCCGACAAAGTGGACGAAGCGCAGGCGCTGCTCGCCGATTTGCCCGAAGAGATCGCGTCCGATCCGGCGCTCGACCAGGCCAAGGCTGCGCTGGCGCTGGTCGCACAGAAGCCTGACGATGGCGAGATTGCCGGTTTGCGCGCTGCGGTGACAGCTGCGCCCGATGATCATGCCGCGCGGCTGGATCTGGCCGCTGCGCAGTTTGCGGATGGGGAGCGCGATGAAGCCGCAGACCACTTGCTGGCCATTGTTCGCGCCGACAAGGACTGGCACGAGGGCGCGGCGCGTGCCAAGCTGCTCCAGATTTTCGAGGCGGTCGGGCTGGAAGACCCCTGGGTTGCAGCGACGCGGCGCAAGCTGTCTGCGGCGCTGTTCGGGTGAGCGGTAAAACAGCCATGGTCGCCCAGCGCATCTCGATCTTTCCGCTTACCGGCGTGATCCTGTTTCCGGGTCTGCAGGTGCCTTTGCACATATTCGAGCCGCGATATCGCTCGCTGATCAGCGATGCGATGGCGCGCGACCGGCAGATTGGCATCATCCAGCCGCGTGGTCCCGGCGATCCGCCACCCCTGTTTGATATGGGCTGTGTCGGGCGCATCATCGATGTCGAGGCACTCGAAGATGGCCGCTATAATCTGGTGCTGGAAGGCTTTGCCCGCTTCCGGGTGATGCGCGAGCTCGATGTCACCACCCCGTTCCGGCAGATCGAGGCCGAGTTGCTCGGCGAGGCCGACGACGAACAGGTGCTCTCCAGCATCGAGCGCGCCAGTCTCGAACGCGAATCGCAACGCTTTGCCAATGCGCAGGGCTATAGTGTCGATTGGGAATCGGTAGCGCGGCTTGATGATCGCTCGCTGGTCAACGGCATCGCCCAGATCGCACCGTTCGATGCTGCGGCCAAACAGGCGCTGCTGGAGGCGCACGGCCTGACGACACGTGCCGATTTGCTGGTCCAGCTGATGCAGTTTTTTGGCCGCCGCGACACCGATGATCCACAGGTGACGCTGCAATAGCGATTGTCAGCTACCGCGCGCCTTGCAGTTTTTTCTGGCGGCGGCGCTGTACCGATGAGCCCAAGCCCAGCGCCTCGCGGTATTTGGCCACGGTGCGCCGGGCGATATCGAAGCCGCGGACTTTCAGCAGATCGACCAGCTGATCGTCCGACAGTATGTTCTTGCCGTCCTCCTCGTCGATCAGCGTCCTGATGTGGCTCTTCACCGCAGAGGCGGAGACAGCATCGCCGCCATCGGTCGACTGGATCGAACTGGTGAAGAAATATTTGAGCTCGAACAGCCCGCGCGCGCAGCTCAGATATTTGTGGCTGGTCACCCGGCTGACCGTCGATTCGTGCATTTCGATGCCATCGGCGACGCTGCGCAGGGTGAGCGGACGCAGCTGGGTCACCCCCTTGCGGAAAAAGCCCTCCTGCTGCTTGACGATCTCGCTTGCCACCTTGATGATCGTGCGCTGGCGCTGGTCGAGCGCTTTGACCAGCCAGTTCGCCTCGGCCATGCATTCGCTCAGCCAGGCCTTGGACTTGGCATCGTGGCGTCCGCCGGTCAGCGATACGTGATAGGCGCGGTTGACCAGCAGGCGCGGCAGCGTGGCGCTGTTGATCTCGATCATCCATTTGCCCTCACGCTCCAGCACGAACAGATCGGGCACCACAGTCTCGATGCTGGTCCCGCCAAAGCGGCTGCCGGGCTTGGGATCGTACTGGCGCAGCTCGGCGATCATATCGGCCAGATCGTCGTCATCGACGCGGCACAACCGCTTGAGTTGCGGCAGCGCGCCGCGCGCCAACAGCTCCAGATTGTCGATCAGCCGCGCCATGCAGGGGTCATAGCGGTCTGCCTCCCTGGCCTGCAGCGCCAGACATTCGGCCAGATCGCGCGCGCCGACGCCTGTCGGCTCAAGGCTGTGGATCGCCGCCAGCGTGGCCTCGACCTGCGCCAGCGGCACACCCAGCTGGTGCGACACCTGCAGCAGATCGCCCCGCAGATAACCGTTTTCGTCGATCAGTTCGATCAGATGCCGCCCGATGAACAACAGCTGCCCCGACAGGACGATGCCCGCCTGCGCGTGCAGATGCTCGCGCAGCGACAGATCATATTCGAGCGAATCTTCCCAGCCCCTGGCCTCGCCCGCGCCGCCCGTGGCGATGTCGTTCATCGACAGCCCGCCATCGAGGCCACCGCTTGATTCACCTGCTGCACGCTCGGGGCAATCGCTTACGCTGTCGTGATGGAACACCTCGGCGGACATATCTATGTCCAGCGGGCGGTCGGCCTCGCCCATCCCTGCACCGATCAGGTCGTCGCTGCCCACCGGATCACCGTCGCTGGCCGACGCTACCGGGGTATCGAATGCCGCATCGACGCCGCTTGACACGATATCGCCGCCCGGTTCCTCGCCGCCCAGTTCGAGCAGCGGATTGCGCTCCAACTCATCGGAGATAAACGCCTCGATCTCGATGTTCGAAAGCGCCAGCAGGCGGATGGCCTGCTGAAGCTGCGGCGTCATCACCAGCGATTGGCTCTGCCTCAGGTCAAGGCGCGGGCCCAATGCCATCAGCTCAGCCTTTTAACGCCCTGGCGATTGCGCATCACAGCGCAAAGCCTTCGCCCAGATACAGCCTGCGGACATTCTCATCGGCCACCAGAGCCTCAGGCGACCCGGCAAACAACACCTGGCCATCATAGATGATGCAGGCGCGATCGACGATATCGAGCGTTTCGCGGACATTGTGATCGGTGATCAGCACGCCGATGCCGCGCGACTTGAGTTCGATGATCAGATCGCGGATATCGGCGATAGACAGCGGATCGATCCCGGCGAACGGTTCATCGAGCAGGATGATCGACGGGCTGGCAGCCAGTGCGCGGGCAATCTCGCAGCGCCGCCGCTCACCCCCCGACAGCGCCATCGCCGGGGATTCGCGCAGCCGGGTCAGCCCGAACTCCTCGAGCAATGTTTCGAGCCGCTGGCCGCGCGCTGCGACATCGGGCTCGACCAGTTCGAGCACCGCCTTGATGTTCTGCTCGACGGTCATGCCGCGAAAGATCGAGGTTTCCTGCGGCAGATAGCCCAGCCCCAGGATCGCGCGCCGGTACATCGGCAGCGCGGTGATATCGACGCCATCGAGCATGATGCGCCCCGAGTTGGGCTTGACCAGCCCCATGATCGAATAGAAGCAGGTTGTTTTGCCCGCGCCATTGGGGCCGAGCAGGCCGACCACCTCACCCTTGGCGACCGAGAGCGATACGTCGGACAGCACCACTTTCTTGTCATAGCTCTTGGCGATCGAGACGACATTGAGCCCCTCGGCCACGGTGCCAGGGTCGGCTGCCGTTCCGCTCAACAGACCAAAGGCCGCAATATCGTTCATCGGGTCGTTCCTGCAAACCGGTCGCAGCTTGAGCGCCGTATGTCGTTGCGGCCTACATAGCATGGAAGAAGCCGATGAAAACCGGCGATATTCATGTGTTGGCAGGATTTGTGCATGGCG
>JBBQXX010000207.1:0-4609 GCA_038209235.1 Sphingomonadales bacterium
CTCCCGGGAACGGCCCTAAAGTCCTGCGGCCTCGATAAGGGCGCTGGTCGATGGGTCGAATGCGCCTGATTGGCGGTTGCTCATGGATTTGGCGATTTCCTTGCCCAGTTCAACACCGAACTGATCAAAAGGATTGATTCCCAGCAGCATTGCGTTGGCAAAGGTGCGGTGTTCGTAGAACGCGATCAGCGCCCCAAGGCTGACCGGATCCACGCTGTCGAGCAAGACCGTCGATGATGGCCGGTCGCCCGGATAGCTGCGCTGCGGATCATCGCTTGCCTCGCCGCTCATCAGCGCTGCGCCTTGCGCAAAGCAGTTGGTCAGCAGCGTCCGGTGATGCGCCTCGTCGAACTCATGCCCGGCTAGCCGCGCCGCGACGAACTCCACCGGCACCAGATGCGTGCCCTGATGCAGCAGCTGGAACACCGCGTGCTGCGCATCTGTGCCCACCCCGCCCCAGGTGATCGGCGCGCTGGGCCGATCGAGCGCACTGCCATCGCGCTGCACGCGCTTGCCGTTGCTCTCCATCTCAAGCTGTTGCAGATAGGCGGGCAGCAGCCGCAGCCGCTCGTCATAGGCAAACACCGCGCGGGTCTGGCAACCGCGTGCCTGCGCGTAATACAGATCGGCAAAGGCGGCGAGCACCGGCATGTTGCGCGCGAACGGCGCGCTGGCGAAATGCTGGTCCATCGCCGCTGCTCCGGCGCGAAATTCGGCAAAGCCTGCATTGCCCAATGCCATCGCCACCGGAAAACCGATGCTCGACCACACCGAATAGCGCCCGCCAACGCTCTCGGCAAACGGCAGGATGCGGGTTTCGTCTATCCCCCATTCGGCGGCCTTATCGGGCGCTGCGGTCAGCGCGATCAACCGGCCATAGGGATCTTCCACACCGCCCTCGCTCAGCCATTCGATGGCACTGGCGGCATTGAGCAGCGTTTCGGTGGTGGTGAAGGTTTTGGAAGCGACAGCCACCAGAGTTTTGGCCGGATCGAACTTCGCCACCGCTTCTGATAAAGCCTCGCCATCGATATTGGCGACGACCGCAATATCATAACGCCCGCTGTCGCGGCCCAGCGCATCGACCACCAGCTTTGGCCCTAGCGCCGATCCGCCGATACCGATGTGCAATATGTGTTCGACCTGGCCAAACAGCCCAGCGTCAATCGCATCGACCAGCGCCGCCATCCGCGCGTGCAGCATCTCGGCCTGCCCGGTCGCATCGGCAGCGCCCATGCCGCGTTCGGCGGGATGCTCGGAGGCGCGGTCTTCGCTGGTGTTGATCTTGCCACCCGCCAGAAACTGGTCGCGCATCCCGGCCAGATGCATCGCATCGGCCAGTTGCCCAAACCGTTCGATCAGGCCGGCATCCAGATGCGTCTTGGAAAAATCGAACAGCACGTCGGTGCCTGCCAATGCGACGCGGTGCGACAACAGCGCCAGGCGGTCGCTATCGGCGGCAAACAGCTGCGCCAGCGTGGCGCGCGGATAATCTGCAATCGTTTGCCAAAGGGCATCGGCGCTGTGCGGCATCGGGTCAGGCCTCTCGTCTCAAAGCATTTCTTCAGGTTTAGCCATGCAAACCGGGCTTGGCGAGGGGCTACCTTGACCCGCTTTGGTCCCCCGACAAAGCTTGACGGCGCAAGACCCTATCCGCAAAGGGAGAAAATGACCGAAACCGCCGTCCCCGCCGCCAAACCCAGGTCCGAATGGGCAGATTTTCTACAATTTCTGGTCAAGCTGGCCATATTCTTCTTTATTTTGCGCAGCTTCATCATCTCGCCGTTCAACATCCCATCAGAATCGATGCAGCCCCGACTGGTGGTGGGCGATTATCTGCTCGTCTCGAAATGGTCCTATGGCTATTCACGCTACAGCATGCCGTTCAACCTGCCGCTGATACCGGGGCGGATCCTGGCCAGCCAGCCGCAGCGCGGCGATGTGGTGGTGTTCAAGGCCCCGCCATCGGCCAGTGCAGACTATATCAAACGCGTCATCGGCTTGCCCGGCGACACCATCCAGATGCGCGATGGCACCATATGGCTGAACGGGGAGGCGGTGACCAAGCAGCGCGTTGCCGATTTCGTCATCCCGGTTTCGCCCAACACGCGCTGCTATGATCGCAGCTTTGAGCTTCCGCAGGCCGATGGCAGCGCGGTGTGCAGCTATCCGCGGTTTCGCGAGACGCTGCCGGGTGGCAGATCCTATTTTGTGCTCGATCTGATCGATGCCTCGCGCGATACGACCGAGGCGATGATCGTGCCTGTCGGCCATATGTTGCTGATGGGCGATAACCGCGACAACAGCCTCGACAGCCGATTCCCGGCGGTCGAAGGCCAGGGCATCGGCATCGTGCCGCAGGATCACCTTGTCGGGCGCGCGCTGGTTTCGATCTTCTCGACCGATGGCTCGGCCAGCTGGTTCCTGCCCTGGACCTGGTTTACCGCAGCACGCTGGGACCGGATCGGGGAAGGCTTTTGAGCCAGAGCGTCGATCTGTCGGCGCTGCTGCCGATCATCGACCATGAGCCGCGCGACCCTGCCCTGTTCGCCGAAGCGCTGACCCACGGCAGCACCGGCCAGACGCCCGATTATCAGAGGCTGGAATTTCTGGGTGACCGGGTGCTGGGTATGGTGATCGCCGAATTGCTTTATGCGCGTTTTCCAGAATCTGCCGAGGGGCAGATGTCGGCGTTCCTCAACCGGCTGGTGTCGCGCGAGAGCTGCGCCCAGATTGCGCAAGCCTGCAATCTTGGCCCGCTGATCCTGCTGGGCAAACAGGCGCGCGATGATGGCGGCGCGGGCAGCACCAACATTCTGGGCGATGTCGTCGAAGCCCTGATCGGCGCGCTGTATCTGGACGGCGGCATGGGCAGCGCACGCGCCTTTATCGAACGCCATTGGGCCGAGCCGATCAGCGCGATCAGCCAGGCTCCGCGCCACCCCAAGTCAGAGCTTCAGGAATGGGCTGCTGCGCGCAATCGCAAGACACCGGCCTATGCGATGCTCGGCAAATCCGGGCCGGACCATGACCTGCGCTTTACCGTGCGGGTCGAAATCAAGGGGCTGGGCGCATCCGAAGCGACCGGCCACAGCAAACAGGAAGCCGAAACGCAAGCTGCGCGGCAGTTCCTGGCGGAGTACAGCAAATGACCGATACGACAGCCATTACCCCCGCCGACACCCCCGCCGACACACCCCCCGACACCGCCAACAACACCAGTTGCGGCCTTATCGCGGTGCTTGGCGCGCCTAATGCGGGCAAGTCCACGCTGGTCAACCAGCTGGTCGGGCAGAAGGTAGCGATCACCAGCCCCAAGGCGCAAACCACGCGCACCCGGTTGCTGGGCATCGCGATTGCCGGCAACACGCAGCTGATGCTGGTCGATACGCCGGGCATTTTCGACCCCAACCGCCGTTTCGACCGCGCGATGGTGAGCGCTGCCTGGGAAGGATCGGACGGGGCCGACGTGATCGCGCTGGTGGTCGATGCCAAGGCCAGGCTCAACGAGCGGCTGACGACGCTGGTCGAGCAGATGGCAACCCGGCGCGAGCGCAAGATACTGGTGCTCAACAAGGTCGACATCGCCGCCAAGGACAAGCTGTTGATTCAGGCGCAGAAACTGCACGCGGCGGGCAATTTCGACGAGGTGTTCTTCGTCAGCGCGATGACCGGCGATGGTGTGCCCGAACTCAAGGCCTGGCTCGCCGCTGCGATGCCACAAGGCGCGTGGCATTTCCCCGAAGACCAGGTCAGCGATGCCAGCGAGCGCATTCTGGCCACCGAAATCACCCGCGAACAGCTGTTCAACCAACTCCACGCCGAACTGCCCTATGCCAGCGCCGTGGTCCCGGAGAAATACGTCACCCGCAAGGACGGCTCGGTCGAGATTCACCAGCAAATCCTCGTCGCGCGCGACACCCAGCGCGCCATCGTGCTGGGCAAGGGCGGGTCGCGGATCAAGGCAATCGGCGAAAAGGCCCGCGCCGAACTGGCCAAGGTGCTGGGCGTCAACGTCCACCTGTTCCTGCACGTCAAGGTCCAGGAAGGCTGGGACGAGGACCGCGAGATTTATGAGACGATCGGGTTGGGGTGGGTGAAGTAGCTGCTAGGGGAGCAGCTCTTCCGAACCGTCCGCGTGGATTGTTGCCCAAATCCCTAATCCACCAGCGCAGCGATACACCCACCCGTTTTCCGGCGAACGCCGGAATGCAGAGCGACAGCAGGGCTACCCTCTCCCCTCCCGCCTGCGGGAGGGGCAGGTTCGGCTCGCCGGACCGGGGTGGGCCTGGGAGCACGAACATCAGTAAACCCCGCCCCGGCTTCGCCTGTAGCGCAGCCTCCCCTCCCGCAAGCGGGAGGGGAGAGGGTTATGTCAGCCCTCTGCTTTTGCGGTTTTTTTCGGCGCAGCTTTTTTCGCCGCTGGCTTTTTTGCGGGAGCCTTTTTCGCCACCGCCTTTTTCGCAGGAGCCTTCTTCGGCGCGGCCTTTTTTGTTGCCGGTTTCTTGCCCTTTTTCGCAGGAGCCTTGGCGGCGCGTTCGGCGATCAGTTGCAACGCCACCTCCAGCGTCAGTTCGTCCTTGTTGACGTCCTTGGGGATGGTCGCGTT
>JBBQXX010000208.1:0-4583 GCA_038209235.1 Sphingomonadales bacterium
AATTTTCGGCGAGACCTTTTCCTCTGCAGCTATGGGACTAACCTGGGTGCTTCGGACGGCACGGATCAGGTCATCGTCCATCAGTGCCAGCGCCGGAACAGGGTGGCCGCGAAATAGCGGATTATCGGCGAGAAGAACCCGTTCCTGCGCTTCGGACTTGCCCCGGAAGATATTCCACCGCGCTTCGGCAACCGTCTCGGTATTGATCGGGACATTGAGTTGTTCCAGATCCTCTTTCGTCTGGCTCCTGTTTACGTTCCTCGGGGTGACGTAAACGGCAAGCGTCCTTGTCAAAAGATTGATTTCTGACTGTGCCCAGCTGGCGTCGAGCTGCGCGGCAATATCGCTTTTGGTGATCGCTTCGCTATCGTCACGGACAGACCCGGCTATCCTGAAGGCAGCGCTCAGGATCTTGCTGTTTAGCGCTTGATTACCGACAACCCGTTGAGGGCTGGTAAGATGCCTGGTCGCATGCTCCAGCTCCTCTTTCAGACCCTTTCGGAAAAAATGCATCTGCTCTTCGGCTGAAAGTGTCCTTCTTTCACCTGGAACCACACCCTGCATCTTTTTGCACAATTCATCCCATGTCACGGCCAGTCGCCTCACTAATTGACCAGCCTCAGCTGGTTCTGCTGTTCCCAATGAAAGCGTTATAGGATGGGATGAGCCATTTCGGCAGGGTAGTCTGCGGCGGAAGTAGTATCGGCCTGCTTTGCGCAGCAAATATGTCTGACGCTTCATGCGATTGACCTCCCCACCAGCAATGTGGAGTGGATTCGGATGTGTGACGCTATGTGTAACGTTATGTGGGAAAACTGACGCATTTCCGCCCTTTCATGGCGGTTTTCTGCGGTTTTTCACAAGAAGTGGAGCGGGTAGAGGGAATCGAACCCTCATAGCCAGCTTGGAAGGCTGGTGCTTTACCACTAAGCTATACCCGCGCAGGCGCTCTCGCGTTTGCGATGCGAGGGCGCTAATGCCACTTGCCATGGTGAGCGTCAATATCTGGTTTACGCATCACACTACAGGCAGGAGGGGCAACCGGGGATGCGCATTCTGGTCATCGATGAAGGTACGACATCAACGCGTGCGATGCTGTTCGGGCTTGATGGCGCGTGCTTTGCCAGCATACAGCACGACCTGACGCAGCATTATCCAGCGCCTGGGCTGGTCGAGCATGACGCTGCCGAAATCTGGGCCAAGACGCTGGCGGCGGCGCGCACCGTGGTGGCTGAGGCTGGCGGCGCAGGGTGCATCGCGTGCATCGGCATCACCAACCAGCGCGAGACGGTGGTGGCGTGGGACCGGCGCACCGGAGAGCCGCTTTGCCCGGCGATCGTCTGGCAGGACCGGCGAACGGCAGATGCCTGCGCGGCGCTGAAGCAGGCGGGGCATGAACCGGCGGTGCAGGCCAAGACCGGGCTGCTGCTCGACCCGTATTTCTCGGGCACCAAGATGGCCTGGATGCTCGCCAACTGGCCCGCACTGGCATCAGCAGGTGCCAATCTGGCGCTGGGCACGGTGGAGAGCTATCTGCTGTTCAGGCTGACCGGGGGTTTTCATGCCAGCGATGCCAGCAACGCCAGCCGCACGCTGTTGATGGCGCTGGATGGTGCAGGTTGGGACGCAGATATGCTGGGCCTGCTGGGTGTGCCGCGCGGCGCTCTGGGCCAGATCATCGACAGCGCGGGCGATTTCAGCAAGACGCAAGCCCACTGGTTTGGCGCGCCGATCCCGATCACCGGGATGGCGGGCGACCAGCAGGCCGCGACCATCGGTCAGGGCTGCCTGGCGCCGGGCCAGACCAAGGCGACCTATGGCACCGGGGCGTTCATCCTGACGCAGAACGGGCCTGTCATCCCGCGCTCGACGCACCGGCTGCTGACCACGGTCAGCCACCAGATCGCCGGCGTGCGGCATTATGCGCTGGAAGGATCGGTTTTTGTCGCGGGAAGTCTGGTCAAATGGCTGCGCGACGATATCGGCGTGTTGCGCAGCGCAGCCGAGACCGAGGCTCTGGCGCGCTCCGTGCCCGACAACGGCGGGGTGCAGATCGTGCCCGCGCTGTCAGGGCTTGGCGCGCCGCACTGGCAGAGCGAGGCGCGCGCTGCGATCACCGGCTTGAGCTTCGCCTCGACCCGGGCGCATATCGCGCGCGCCGCGCTTGAGGCGATGGCCAACCAGAGCCACGATCTCAAGTCGGCGTTCGCTGCCGATGGCGCGGACTGGACCAGCCTCAACATCGACGGCGGCATGGTCGCCAACGACTGGATGGCGCAGGATCTGGCCGATGTACTGGGCGTTGCAGTGTGCAGGCCACACATGATCGAATCCACCGCCCTGGGGGCAGCGATGCTGGCGGCGGTGGGTGCGGGGATTTACCCTACGCTGGAGGACGCCGCCGCTGCGATGCGTGGCACCGGCGATATGTTTGCGCCGCAGATGGATGCAGCGGTTCGCGCCGAACGACTTGGCGGATGGAAGGCGGCGCTGGATCGGGTTTTGAGGTGAGCCGGGTTTGATCGCTACGGATGGTGCGGGGCGCAAACCTCAGCCCATACCGCAAGCACCCTCACTGCCCATCCAGCCAGTGTTTCAGCAGATCGTGCGCGATCGCAAACAGTGGCGGTGCAATGAACGGTGCGCTGTCGTCGCCCGCCATCGCAGCGCGAACCTCATCGACGCTGAACCAGGCCGCCTCCTCGATCTCGGTGGCATCGAGCGTCAGTTCGGGGCTGATCGCCTCGCTGGTGCAGGCGATCATCAGCGACGACGGAAATGGCCAGGGTTGGCTGGCGACATAGCGCACGTTGCGCACCCGGATGCCCGCCTCTTCCCACAGCTCGCGCGCGACGGCCTCTTCGATGCTCTCGCCCGGCTCGACAAATCCGGCAAGCGCGGAGAAGCGACGCGGCGGGAAGCGCGGCTGGCGGCCGAGCAGCACCTTGCCGTCATATTCGGCCAGCATGATCGTCACCGGATCGACCCGCGGAAAATGGTCCGCGCCGCAGCCCGAGCAGGTACGCGACCAGCCGCCCTTGGTCATGATGCTGCCTGCACCGCACAGCGAGCAGAAACGGTGGCGCGCATGCCAGTCCACCAACGTGCGCGCACCGCCATAAAGCGCGAGTTCATCGGCGGGCAGGCTGGCCAGCGCCTGCCATGTGCGCGGGTTGTATTGCAGGCTCGATCCCGGCTCGCCGCGCTTCAATTCGGCAAAACACGCCTTGCCCTCGTCCAGCCCCAGAAAGATCAGCTCGCTGTCGGGCGCGGCATCGGCAAGGCTGCGCCAGACCAGATGGCCGTCTAGCCCGACATCAGGCTCAAGCCCGTTGAGGCACAGCAGCCGTGCCTTCCAGTTCATGTATCCGGCCAGCTTGTCGGGATCGACCCGCACCTGGTCGGCACGGTCGATCCGCCCGCCGGTCAGCGCCGGTGCGAACAGCGACAGCGACACCCCCGTTACCCGCCGCTCAACCGAGCGCCTGCAACTGATCGTAGACCATCTTGGGGAACTCGCGCTGGAACGGATAAGCGTCGGCGGGCATATATTGCGTGTAGGCCGATGCGCGCAAGCCCCGCAGCGTATCGACGAATGCCACGGTGCCTGCCGCGCCGCCCCAGCCATAAGTTCCAACCGGACCATTGGCATTGCCAAGGCCGACCCGGCCGCCTGCGCCAAAGCCCTGATCTTCCACCCAGGTGCCCTTGGTGGCGGCGGTAGACGGCAGCAGGTTGGACATGCCTAGCGTTGCGGTTGCCTCTGACATGATCCGCGTGCCGCCAAGCTGCCCCTTGCCGACCAGCATCGCCAGAAACCGGTCGTAGTCGTGCGCCGAACTGACCAGCCCCGCCCCGCCGAACGGGAAGGCAGGCGGGGTGGTGAAGATGCTGTCCTGCGCAGGATCGATGGGGATCAGCGCGCCTGCGAACGGCGCATAATTGGTGGTAAGCCGCGAAACTTCGCTTTGCGGCACGGTCCAGTAGCTGCTTGTCATGCCCAGCGGACCGAACATATTGGCCTGCAGGAACGCGCCGAATTCCATTCCAGATGCGACCTGGATGACATAGCCAAGCACATCGAGACCGATCGAATAGCTCCACAGCGTGCCGGGTTCTGCGATCAGCGGCAGCGAGGCGACGCGGCGCGCGAATTCATCGATCGCCGGGGTCGGCGCGGACACCGGGAAGCCGGGCAGCGGCGTCTTGCTGACCGCTCCGGGTGAAATGCCCAGCCGGTTAAACTCTTCCAGCAGCGGCCCCTTGGTGACGATGTTATAGCCAAGCCCGGCGGTGTGCGTCATCAGATGGCGCGGCGTGATCTGCGTTCTGGCGGGCACCGCATCGAGGCTCTTGGCCGGATCGGTGAGCACCTTCATGTTGGCGAATTCGGGGATCATTTCGGCAATCGGCTGGTCGAGACCCAGCTTGCCCTGTTCGATCAGCATCATCGCGGCCATGCCGGTGATCGGCTTGGTCATCGAATAGACCCGCCACAACGAGTTGGCATCGACCGGCGTTGCAATATCCAGCGCCAGATTGCCCGCAGTAATGTGCGTCGGCTCATCCGCGCCAAAGCCCAG
>JBBQXX010000209.1:0-4533 GCA_038209235.1 Sphingomonadales bacterium
CCCGCGCAAGGTGAACGGGCGTTATGCGATGATCGGGCGGCAGGATAACGAAAACCTGCACCTGCTTTATTCGGACGACCTGCTCACCTGGAGCGGCGGCACCAAATTTCTCGAGCCGCGCTTCCCGTGGGAATTCGTGCAACTTGGCAATTGCGGATCGCCGATCGAAACCGAGAAGGGCTGGCTGCTGCTCACCCATGGCGTCGGGCCGATGCGGCATTATTCGATCGGCGCAGCGTTGCTCGATCTGGAAGACCCCTCCATCGTCATCGCGCGCTCGCACGAGCCGCTGCTCCAGCCCGAACAGAGCGAGCGCGAAGGCTATGTGCCCAACGTCGTCTACACCTGCGGCGCAATCCAACACCGCAACCGCATCGTCATCCCCTATGCAGTATCAGACAGCTACTGCGCATTCGCCTCGTGCGATCTGGATGCGCTGCTGGCGACGCTGGTGGAATGAGGGAAGGGGGGCGGTGCGATACGCGTCCGCCGTCATCAAGACACAAAACTGCATTCATCATCGCCCGGTTCGTGTTGGCGTAAAATTCACGATGCATCTGCTGATCGCCAGTCAGCCCTATACTTGCACGAACGTGCCATGGAACCCGATCGGCAGCGCTACGTCCGCGCGCCATGTGCAGACCGGACCACGAGAGACGTGGCGCGCATCGAACACATGCAATTCGGTGGCACGCGCATCGATATTCACCGTGTTGCCGACAATCCATCCATCCATTTCCGAAGATGCTCCAGCTCTTGGGACAAACAGGAATTCCTCGACAAGGTGGCGCGGGCCGAAGTCGAAAGCGTCGTCGCGGCCGCGCGCCCAGTCCCAGATGCCGACGCCCTGCGCCAACGGGCGATCATCACGATAAAGGCCAACGTGCACGGTATGCCGTCGCCGCACACCGGCATGATTTGAACTGTTACGCGGAAACTCAGCAGATATAGACGTCGCAGTGAGGGTCGCTTGCCCGCCGGGATGCAGCGCGATCATGTTGAGCATCGGCGCTGGTGCGTGGATATGTTCGCCGCGAACATAGCCCGGAGCGCCCGTGATTGCGAACATCGGGGTTGGCTCAAGGCAGCCATCGAAGCGAATTGTTCCGTCCTTTTCCTCCCACGCATCGGCAAGATGGAAGAACGAGAACGCAGGCAATTCAAACAGGCGGCGCTTGGTCAGGTCGTCCTTGTCGACGACCAGCACCTGTGTGCCCTCTTCGGGTCGCCATGACAGGCTGTCGATGAACGGCAACGAAAATTTGTCTTGAATCCATGGCTGGAGAACGATGACCAGATGACGTGCGGTCGCAGTGAAATCGTGCATGTAGCTGGCGCGTGGGAGCGCAATCGTCTCAACTGCTTCAAGCGCACCATCGGCACCCAGGCGCCAGACAAGTGCTGTGGATCCCGACAGGCTGAGGTTCCATATCCTGCCATCCGGCTCAATGCGGGGGTGGGCAAGAAAAGGCATCTGCGCAAGATCGGGACGATAGGTTTTGAAGCCGCGCGTCTCCAGTGTGTCGGGGTCCATCCGCAGCGGTGATCCTGCCTCCCATAAGGCAAGCAGTTCGCCGCCAGAAAGGATGACGCTGGTGTTGGCAGGATTGGTATCGTCCGGACCGTTGACGGCCACGCCGACACCAGACCGGGTGCCAAAGCCAGGTACAGCTATCCGACCGAGTCTCGCTTCCTGTCGGCGTTTTGGCGTGTCGGCAAAACGTGCGGTGAGCCCGGCGCTGCCGTCGTCGTTTAACCTGAACGCCCGCATCAGCCCGTCGCCGTCAAACCAATGGCCTGAGCTTGTGCCATTGCGCTGGAATTTGGCTGGCCCATTGCGGTAGAGCGTTCCGACCAAGCCTGCCGGAGCCCGGCCAGCCACACGCCGCAAAGCGCGCGGCGCAATATCTGCCTCGACATCGGCAATGCCCAGCGTCCAGTCAGCCGCAGCAGTGTCCGCCAAAGCAAGCTTAGGGCAGAAGAGTGCTGCCCCGGCAACTGTCCCGGCAGAAAGAATCTGGCGGCGAGAAAGGGTAATGGTCATCAACGATGCTCCTGAAAAGCAGGCTTACTGAATGGTGATGGTTTGAACGGTTGTTCCTGGTGCGACATCGAACTTTGCATCCGCCCAGACGGCTGGCCCCATCTTGCCCTGCGCGTTGTTGGAGAACGCGAACGGTTCGGTAGGCATGCCAAACGGGTTTGCGCCCATCTTGCCGTCACCATCTACATCGTGGAAGGCTTTGATCGCATACTGCCCCGAGGCAAGACCCGTGATCGTCAGCGTTGCAGTACCATCTTGTACGGGTGCAAAGGATGTATGAACCGGGGCACCATCACCGGAATAGGCGGCCTCGCTATCGAACAGAGCCAGCATCACTGTTCCGGTTGGCAACTGGATACCTGTGAAATGCACCTCAACGGTGCTCATTTCGGGGGTCGCGGTGGCAGCGGACTGACTTTCTGCAGCTATCGCCGGGGCCGTCCAATTCACAGAGGTGGGCAGCATGATCAGCGCGATGGACAGCGCTGCGAAATTAAGGAACTGCATGACTGAAAATCCTTGTTGCCCGGTTCTTGAAGCGGCGACCGGGTTGCCTTGGCCTCATTGCAGCTGTTATGGGTTGCCGTCGTCGGGGGTTACGCGATATGTCGTTTTAAATGCGTGAGAAGACCAGTCATGCCGTTCACGCTTCGCGAACCGCTATGTTGTTTCGGCAGCCGTTGCGCGGATTTTTTATCGCGACGATTGCAGCCGTCTTTTTCTCGATCATCGGTGCGTTGGGGACTGATGAGGCTCCAGTCGGCAAGCGACTGATTTACTGGCTTTTGGTGATGAACAGCGGTGCAGCGCTTGGCGCGTTCGTGATGCCCGTGATCAAGGGCTGGGGTCGGCTCCGTGCACAGATGCTACTTGAGGGGGCGTTGGTCAGCCTGGTGATCACCATACCGCTAACGATCATATTGATCGGTGCGAACACCGTGTTCTTTCAGAGTTTTGGGGGATGGACAGACGCGCTGGCCATGTTCGCGATCGTCTTGATGGTTTCTGCAATAATCACGACACTAAACTACCTCACCGAGCCGGCGCCGGCTGTCACTGTTGCGCAAGCTGCGCCGCCCGTCACTCCACCGCGGTTGTGTGCCCGGCTTCCGCAGCGATTGCAGTTTGCGAAGATCAAGGCTCTGGAGGCCGAGGACCATTACCTGCGAATCCATACCGATCAGGGGTCAGAATTGATTCTGATGCGCTTGTCAGACGCGATCGGTGAACTTGATGGCCTCGATGGTGCGCGCTGCCATCGATCGTGGTGGGTCGCACGAGGCGCAGTTGTAGACAGCATGCGGCGCGGCAACCAGGCCACGCTGAGCCTCGACATCGACATCGATGTCCCTGTCAGCCGCACCTATCGGCCCGTCCTCAAAGCAGCAGGATGGCTTCGGTAAAAAACGACTGAAGCGACGATCATGTGCTGCTTCGCGTAGGGTGATCCTGCAGGTCATCGTGACCGATGACAAAACCGGCTCTGATGTCTGGGCCGATGCGGCATTATTCGATCGGCGCAGCATTGCTCGATCTGGAAGACCCCTCCATCGTCATCGCCTATGCATTATCAGACAGCTACTGCGCATTCGCCTCGTGCGATCTGGATGCGCGCTGCTGGCGGCGCTGACGGAATGAGGGAAGGAGGGCAGCAGTTGCTGTTGGCGATCACTGCAGCTTGGACTCAGCGCTCGTTCAAATAATAACGGTCCACCTCACCTAGCTGGTTGTCCAGTTCGTAGACGATCGGCTGGCCGGTGGGGATTTCCAGCGTGGTGATCGCGTCATCGGCGATGCCGGACAAGTGCTTGACCAGCGCGCGCAGCGAATTGCCGTGTGCCGAGATCAGCACGCGTTTGCCTGCTTTGAGTTCGGGGGCAATCTTTGCCTCCCAATAGGGCAGCACGCGCGCGATGGTGTCCTTGAGGCTTTCGCTGGGGGGGATATCGATGCCCGCATAGCGCCGGTCCGCCGACAGATCGAACGCCGAGCCTACCTCCATCGGCGGCGGCGGAATATCGAAGCTGCGCCGCCAGATGTGCACCTGGTCGGCGCCATGCCTTGCCGCCGTCTGCGCCTTGTCCAACCCGGTCAGCCCGCCGTAATGGCGTTCGTTGAGGTGCCAGTCCTTTTCCACCGGCAGCCATAGCCGGGTCATTTCTTCGAGCGCCAGATTGAGTGTCTTGATCGCGCGGGTTTGCAGCGAGGTGAAGGCGATATCGAAATCCAGCCCCTTGTCGCGCATCAATCGCCCTGCGGCGCGCGCTTCTTCTGCACCCTTATCGGTGACATCGACATCCCACCAGCCGGTAAACCGGTTCTCCAGGTTCCATTGCGACTGGCCGTGGCGGATGAGGACGAGTTGCGGCATCGGGAGCGTCTCCTGTGGCGATCAGGGGTGCCAACTAGCGCGAGTTGCCGCGTTATGGAATCTGTTTTCCGGCGAAAGCCGGAATCCAGGGGCGGGCGCTGCGCAATCCGGTTCCTGG
>JBBQXX010000210.1:0-4530 GCA_038209235.1 Sphingomonadales bacterium
TCGCGAAAAGATCGGGTTGGTGAACAATATGCTGATCACCAAACGCGACGGACGCGTTACCGATGTGATCGTGTCGGTCGGCGGCTTTCTGGGCATGGGCACCGAAATGCACAGCCTGCCCTGGTCAAAGCTGAGCTATGATACCGATCTTGGTGGCTATCTGGTTTCGGTCACCGCCGATGAGCTGAAAAAGGCCCCCAGCTTTTCCGATTCGGATCGTGACCGTGTGCATGACCGCGACTATCAGACCGGGGTATATGATTACTGGGCAGTGAAACCTTACTGGTAAACACCTTTACCCTAAACCCCTGCGGCGTTGACGCGAGCGGACCACTACCGGGCTGGAGGCTATTGCCTTCGGCCCGGTTTCTCGTGTGGAACGACACCTGACTTTCTGGCACGCCCGGCAGATGGCAGGATTGCCGGGCGGTCTCCTGCGGCCTGTCGGCTTTGCCAGCAAATTGCTTGCCTTGATGCAAACTGCGGTCATAAGCGGCGCGGCGCTATTGCCCGTTGCCGCCACAGGGGCAGCGATGCTCGACGAGGTTTGTCCACGAATGCTTAAACGGCTTTATCACTGGACTCTCGCCAAGGCTGCACATGACAAGGCACCGCGCTGGCTTGCGGCGATCAGCTTTATCGAATCGAGCTTTTTCCCGATCCCGCCCGATGTGATGCTGGCTCCGATGTGCCTGGCGCGGCCTGAACGCGCGTTTCGCTATGCCCTGATCTGCACCATCGCCTCAGTGCTTGGCGCGCTGCTGGGATATGCCATCGGGTATTTTCTGTTTGAAACCGTCGGAAGCGCGATCCTCGAATTTTACGGGCTTGCCGACAAATTCGATGAATTCAAGATCAGCTTCAATCAGCAGGGCTGGCTCATCGTTTTGCTTGCCGGCTTTACGCCATTGCCGTTCAAGGTGATCACCATCGCCGCCGGCGCAACCGCAATGCCACTGTATGTGCTGGTTCTTGCATCGATCGTCGCGCGCTCCGCACGGTTTTTCCTTGTGGCGGCGCTGCTCTGGAAATTCGGCCAGCCGATGCAGAACTGGATCGACCGCCATTTCGCGCTCGTCACTACCGCGATTGGCATACTGTTTGTCGGTGGCTTTCTGGCGCTGAAATTCGTGTTGTAACGGTCCGATTTTAAAATTTGCCAAGGCACCCAGTTGGCAAGCGACATGCAAATGCCAAAATCAACCCGTTAGCCGCGCTTGACCATCAGTTCGTCATAACGCTGGCGCAGCGGATCGCTGATCGGTATTGCCCCGGTCTTGCTGGTGACCACCAGCGTGGTGATGCAGGTCGCCACGCAAACGCCACCTTGAAACGCCGCCGAATAAATGTCCCAGCTCGATGTGCCGATCCGCCCGATGCCGCTCAGCACCTCGACCGGATCGGGGAAATGCGCCTCGGCGACATAATCAATCGCGACCGACGCGATCAGCCACCGGTCCCCCGGTTCGCGCCGTTCCAGCCCCAGATTGCGGTTGAACCGCACCCGGCCATTTTCGAACAACGCCGCCATCGCGACATTGTTGATGTGGCCTAGCGGATCAAGATCCTGAAAGCGCGTTTCAGTGACCGTGCTGAACGGGTAGCTGGTGCGATCGCACTGCCAGCTTTCAGATCTTGGCATCGTGCAGACTTGCGCGCCGTTACAGCGAGCGCCCGATCAGTTCCTTCATGATCTCGTTGGTGCCGCCAAAGATGCGCGTGACGCGTGCTCCGCGCCAGGCGCGCGCGATCGGATATTCGTTCATATAACCTGCGCCGCCGTGCAATTGCAGGCACTTGTCCATGATTTCCCACTGCAATTCGGTATGCCAAAGCTTGGCGGCGGCGCCTTCCACAGCGGTGAGTTCCTTCTTGGCATGACGGTTCAGCGCCCAGTCGAGATGCGCCCAGCCGACCTGCAGCTTGGTCTTGAGATCGGCGAGCACAAAGCGGGTGTTCTGGAAATCGAACACAGTCTTACCGAACGCCTTGCGGTCCTTCACGAACTCCACCGTATCGTCATACGCCTTTTGCGCCGAAGCCTGCGCGCTGACCGCAATCGACAGACGCTCCTGCGGCAGTTCGCTCATCAGATAGATGAAGCCCTTGCCCTCTTCGCCAAGGCAGTTGGTCATCGGCACGCGCACATCGTTAAAAAACAGTTCAGAGGTATCGGCAGCGTCAAGACCGATCTTGTCGAGGTTGCGGCCGCGCGCAAAGCCTTCGCGGTCGGCTTCGACCAGGATGATCGACACGCCCTTCCATGCGGGCGTCACTTCGGTATCGGTCTTGGCGCAGACCAGGATCAGGTCGGCGTTCTGGCCGTTGGTGATATAGGTCTTGGAGCCGTTGATGACATAATGGTTGCCATCCTTTTTTGCCGTGGTGCGGATGCTTTGCAGATCGGACCCGGTGCCCGGCTCGGTCATCGCAATCGCGGTGATCGTCTCGCCCGAAACCAGGCGCGGCAGCCATTTCTGCTTCTGCTCTTCGGATCCGTACTGGATGATATAGTTGACCACGATGTCCGACTGCAGCGAGAAGCCCAGCGGCGATCCGCCATAATAGGCAGCTTCTTCATTGACGATCGCGTTATAGCCAAAGTCCAGGCCCAGACCGCCGTATTCTTCGGGAACGGTCGGGCACAGCAGCCCCAGTTCGCCCGCCTTGGGCCACACTTCGCGCGGCACGATCTTGTCGTCATCCCATTGGGCAGCGTTGGGCGCGATCTCTTCTTTCATGAAGCGGCGGACGGTCAGGCGGAACGCTTCGTGATCTTCATCATAAGCGGTGCGGGCTAGGGCATCGAGCGACATGGCAATTCTCTCCGGTCTTCAAGCTGGCCCGCGCGATTCCTGTCGCACGGCCTCCCCTATGATCTAGCGGCAGGTTAACGTAAGCGTCAACCGCTATTTAATCGTTCGGTTAAGGTGTTTGTCAGCGCCGACCCTGGCCGGGTGCGAAAACGGCAGGACGTGGTTGTCTTGAACTCCGGCAGGTCTGGAGGCGCATCCTCTTGGCCAAAACCCGCCCTACTCGCAGTTGATCCAAAGTAATTTTATGATATCATTCTTGCAACTTCGGTCTTGCTAAGGAGTGCGGGATGGTCATTCAAGTTTTTGTTGGTGCAGCGCTGTTGCTTGCCGCTGCTGGTCAGACCCCGTCCTTGGCCCCGTCATCGGCCCCGTCATTGCCCCCGTTCTCGTCCCGGCTGCCACCGCCAATCACGCGCGACGATATTGTGGTGGTCGGGGCAAATCTGGCCGATCTGGAGGCCGATGTCGCGCGGTGTGAGGCGGGTCGATGCGCAGTCCGCGACGACGTCATCGCTTCGGTCCGCCTTGCCGAAGCGATGTTTGGCAACGGGGAGTACAGGCAAGCGCGCTCGGCGCTGGCACGCTCTGTATCGCGCACCAAAAAGGCAGCAGACAGCGACCCGTTTGCGGTGGCCGAACTGCAGACCGCGCGATCGACCATTGCCTGGCATTACGGCGACCAGCGTGAGGCTTTGCGCGCGACCGCAGCAAGCACCCGCCTGCTCGACAAGCATGCTCCCGATTCGCCCAACGCGCTGCTCGCGCGCATGCGGATGATCAGGGCGCAGGCGCACAACTTTGGCACCCTCCACACGCAGGGCTGGTTGAAGGCATTGTCGCGCGATGCCCGCAGTGCAGGCCTCCCACTGATCGCGATGCGCGCTGATCTGGGGCGAGCTTCGTTGCTCAAACAGATGCGGCGCAACAAAGAGGCGCTGGGCTTGCTTGATGCGATAATCGCAGACCGGGTTCCCAACAGCGATGGCTTGCGGCTGGCGGCACAGATCCAGCGTATGCGGCAGGCCGCCAACGGTGGCGACCCCGGTGCCATCGAAGCCCTGATCGCAAGCTTGAGCGAAGATCAGAAACGGCAGGGACCGGTGCTGATATGGTCACCGCCGCTGCCCACACCCGATGGCGCGGGCCGTAACCCAAACCACGCTTTGCTCGACGAGGATGTTCGGTCATCTGACCTGCTTGTCTTGAGCTGGGTCGACATCGGCTTTGCAGTAGGTGCAGATGGGCATGTGGAAGATGTTGAGATCCTGCGCGGTTCGCCCCGTCCGGTCTGGTCCAAGCCGCTGGTAAAAACGATTGCTCTGCGCCGTTACACGCCATCTGCGAACCTTGATGATCTGGCGGGCCGCTACCGCATCGAACGCTACACGCTCACTGGCGATTTCATCGTGCCGGTAGGATCGTACATTCGCCGCCGTGCCAGCAATCCCCGGTTTGAGCGGATGGACGTGACGACGGCAGCACCGACCGGCTGAGCCAACTCTGTCCAGTGCACTTGCCAACGCAGCAGCATTGGGCCAGAACCATCACCGGGCCGCGCTCCGCTGTTTAATGAGGCCTGGCCATGTCGCGCGACCGCAGCTTACTTGAGAGGTTTGCGGCCGCTGCCTTCGACGCCAATCCGCCCGATGTGCTGGCCGACGATGTCGAGGGGCTTGGCGCGACGCTGGCGCTGACCCCCGACGTGCTGGGGGCG
>JBBQXX010000211.1:0-4470 GCA_038209235.1 Sphingomonadales bacterium
GGCTTGCCGCCAGCAGGGCGGCTGTCGCTGCGCGGCTTGCCTTCGAAGCGCGGCTTGCCATCGGAACGCGGGCCGCTGTCACCGCGCGGCGCGAAGGATTTGCCACCGGGACCAGCAGGACGCGCACCATCACTGCGCGGACCACGCGGGCCAGCACCCGGTGGCTTATCCGTGAACGATGCCCGGTCGGCGTTGGTCTTCTTGTCGCCATAGGGTTTTTTGTCGCCGAATGGCTTGCGATCACCAAAAGCCTTGCTGTCGCCATAAGGCTTTTTATCACCAAAGGGTTTTTTATCGCCAAACGGTTTCTTGTCCCCGAACGGCTTTTTATCGCCGAACGGCTTCTTGTCGCCAAACGCTTTGGCCTCATAGCGTGGCTTGAGCGGACCGGCGTTGGTCTTGCCCTTATAGCCCGATCCTGATCCGCTGTGGCCATCGCTGCGGCGCGGCGGGCCCGAGCGGCTGTGGCCTTGCGGCGGGCCATCGGCGCGGGTGATGATCATGCTGCCCTCGTCGCCATCTTCTTCGCCTGCCGTGCGCTGGACGGCATCGGCAAAGCGGTCGGCTGCAGCGCGCGGCACTTCGAAATGGCTCATCTCATCGCCCAGCCGGATCGCGCCGATTTCGCTGCGGGTGATATGGCCACGACGGCACAGCAGCGGCAGCAGCCAGCGCGGATCGGCATTCTGCCTGCGCCCGATGTTCATGGTGAACCACACGGTGTCTTCAAAGCCTGGGCGCGGGCCGGTATCACGCGGCGCAGGGGAAGCGGCTGCATCGAGCAGCTCTTCGGGCAAGGGCATCTGCGCGCGGTGCGCCTGCACCAGCATGATCGCAATGTCTTCGGCGCTGCGTTCGCCCAGCAGCTTTTCGGCCAGGCTGCGATCGGCCTCGTCGGCCTCGACCGGCGCGCGCAGCTTGTTGAGCAGCCGGTCATGGTCGGCGCGGCGGATGTCGTCTGCCGATGGCGGGTTGATCCAGTTGGCTTCGATGTTCGCACCGCGCAACATAGATTCGAGCCGGCGGCGGCGCGGATAAGGCACGATCATCAGCGCGGTGCCCTTCTTGCCTGCGCGCCCCGTGCGGCCCGAACGGTGCTTGAGCGTATCCATGTCTCGCGGCAATTCGACATGGATGACCAGCGACAGGCTGGGCAGATCGATTCCACGCGCGGCGACATCGGTGGCGACGCACACCCGGGCACGGCGGTCGCGCAGCGCCTGCAGCGCCTGGTTGCGCTCGCTCTGGCTGTGCTCGCCCGACAGCGCCACGACCGAAAAGCCGCGCTCGATCAGGCTGGCGTGCAGATGGCGGACATTGTCGCGGGTCGCGCAAAACAGCATCGCGGTTTCCGCCTCGTGCAGGCGCAACAGGTTGACGACGGCGTTCTCGATATCGGCAGGTGCAACGGTTACCGCCAGATACTCGATATCGCCATGGCCGCGATCTGCACCCACGGTCGAGATACGGTGCGCATCGCGCTGATAACGCTTGGCGAGCGCAACGATGGGCTTGGGCATTGTTGCCGAAAACAGCATCGTGCGGCGGGAATCGGGGGTTGCGTCGAGAATTTCCTCGAGATCATCGCGAAAGCCCATGTCGAGCATTTCATCGGCTTCATCGAGCACCGCAACCTTCAGCCCGGAGAGGTCGAGCGCGCCGCGTTCGAGGTGATCGCGCAACCGTCCGGGGGTGCCCACGACAATCTGCACACCCTGCGCCAGCGCGCGGCGCTCCTTCGATGCATCCATGCCGCCGACACAGGTCGCGATACGCGCGCCGGCCGGACCGTAAAGCCAGACAAACTCGCGGCTGACCTGCAGCGCCAGTTCGCGCGTCGGCGCGATGATCAGCGTCTGCGGTGTCTGGCTGGGGGGCACGCGGCCATCTTCGCCGATCAGGTCGGTGGCCATCGCCAGCCCGAACGCGACGGTCTTGCCCGATCCGGTTTGCGCAGAGACGATCAGGTCGCGGCCCAGCGCGTCTTCTGAGAGCACCGCCTGCTGTACGGGGGTCAGGGTATCATAGCCGTGCGCGTCGAGCGCGTCCGACAGGATGGCGGGAACAGTATCAAATGGCATGGCTGTATCAATTCGTCTTGAAGATGCGAAGGCTCCGCATCGTGGGGCGAAACCGCGCGCGACGCTCAAACGGGCATCGCTGCAGGAGGCCGCGCCTAGCCGATTATGTGCAATTGCACAATAATAATCGAGATTGGCGCTAAACCGCCAGCCCCGCTGCGTATCCGCTCGCCCAGGCCCATTGGAAGTTGTAACCGCCCAGCCAGCCGGTGACATCGACGGCCTCCCCGATCGCATACAGCCCCGGCACCTTGCGCGCCTCCATCGTTTGCGATGACAGGCCATCGGTGCTGATGCCGCCTGCGCACACTTCGGCCTTGGCAAAGCCTTCGGTGCCGTTGGGATGGAAGGGCCAGTCGGCCAGATGCCTTTCCGCATCGGCCAGCGCGCGGTCGCTGTGGTCGGCAAGGCGCTTGTCATCGCCCAGCCGCTCGGCGAGCGTTACCGCCAGCCGGTCGGGCAGGTGCGCGGCCAGCGCGCTACGCAATGTGGCGCGCGGCTGAGTGCGTTTGGCAGCGATCAGCCAGCCTGCGTTCGCTTCGGGGAGGAAATTGACCGCTACCGGGCTGCCATGGCGCCAATAGCTTGAGATTTGCAGGATCGCAGGACCCGACAGGCCCTTGTGGGTGAACAGCGCCGCCTCGTGGAACAGCGCCTTGCCGACGCGCGCGATGATTTCGGTCGCAACCCCCGAGAGCGAGCGGAACAGCGTTTCCTCGCCGCCCAGGGTCAGCGGCACCAGCGCCGGGCGGGGCTCGACCACCTTGAGCCCGAACTGCCGCGCCAGATCATAGGCATAGCCGGTCGCACCCATCTTGGGGATCGATGGCCCACCGGTGGCGATGACCAGCGCAGGCGCCACCGCCGACCTGTCGCCATAAGTGGTGCGAAACTGGCCATCGGCATGGCTGACCTCATCGACAGGCTGACCCAGCGCGATGGTGACACCGCCCTTGGCGCATTCCTCCGCCAGCATGGCGACAATCTGTTTGGCCGACCCATCGCAAAACAGCTGCCCCAGCGTCTTTTCGTGCCAGGCGATGCCATAGCTGTCGACCAAAGCGATGAAATCTGCCGGGCTGTAGCGGCCCAGCGCCGATTTGGCGAAATGCGGATTGGCCGACAGATAGCGGTCAGGCACGGTATTGACGTTGGTGAAATTGCATCGCCCGCCGCCCGAGATCAGGATCTTCTTGCCCGGTGCATCGGCATGATCGATCAGCAGCACCTTGCGCCCGCGCTGCCCGGCGATGGCAGCGCACATCATGCCGGCAGCGCCTGCGCCAAGGATGATTGCGTCATAAGGGATGGGGCTGGGCATAAGGCGACGCTATGGCGCGTTGGGCAACGATAGTCGAGTGGGGGACACCTAAAATCCTCCCCGTTTCGGGGAGGGGGACCATCCGCAGGATGGTGGAGGGGCAGCGTCCAGGTGTTCCCCGTGGCGCGGAGCACAATCCCGCTACCCCTCCACCGCTTCGCGGTCCCCCTCCCCAGACTGGGGAGAACTGTGGGCTTCAGATCAACCCCATCGACTTCATGCTGCTGTGTCCGTCCAGCCCGATGATCACATGGTCGTGGACACTGATGCCCAGCCGTTTGCCCGCCTCCACGATCTCACGGGTGATCTGGATGTCCTGACGGCTGGGTTGCGGGTTGCCGCTGGGGTGGTTGTGGACCAGGATCAGCGATGTTGCGCCAAGGTCCAGCGCGCGCTTGATCACCTGCCGGGTGTAGATCGCCGCCTGATCGACCGAGCCCTCGCTCATGTTGTCATCGCTGATCAGCATGTTCTTGGCATTGAGATACAGCACCCGCACCCGCTCGCGCGTCAAATGCGCCATGTCGAGCCGCAGATAATCGAGCAAGGCCTGCCAGCTGGACAGGATCGGCTGTTTGCGCACCGGCTCGCTGACCAGCCGCCGTGCTGCAACCTGCACGATCTTGAGCGCCGCAGCGCTGGTCTCGCCCATCCCCGGTACCGCGCGCAGCGAATCGCCATCGGCGGTGAGCACGCCCGCCAGCCCGCCAAAATGATCGATCAGATGTTTGGCGAGCAGCTTGGTATCGCGGCGCGGGATTGCCAGCGCGAGCAGATATTCAACGATTTCATGATCATGCAGCCCGGTTCCGTCACCATCCAGCAAGCGCTGCCTAAGTCGGCTACGATGCCCGGAACCATGATGGCTTGCACCGGGATGTCCAGCGGCAGGCGCATCGGGCGGTTGGGCATCTGCCAGTAGCGGCAGGACAGGCGAGGTGGAGGGCATATGGCAAGGCTAATGCGTCGCCCACAGCGGGGCAAATGCTTTGTCATGCGCGGCTGTCGGCAATGTTTTGGGGGCCAGCGTTGCAACCGGCTGCGTTGCAGCGCATTCAGATAGCAATG
>JBBQXX010000212.1:0-4464 GCA_038209235.1 Sphingomonadales bacterium
AAGTTTCCCTTGAAGACGCGGATGTAGGCGAAAGCCGTGAGCGACACAATCAGGCCAGATGACGACTTTTCCACCGATCCGGTGACGCTGGCGCTTATCGTGCTGGCCTGGCTGCTGGGCGATTCAGCGCGCGCAGAACGCCTGCTGGCGCTGACCGGAATGACCGCCGATGATCTTCGGACAGCCGCGGTTCAGCCGCAGATGCTCGCCGAGGTGATCCGTTATCTCGAAGGCCATGAGGCCGACCTTGTCGCCGCCGCCAATGCGGTGGGCACCAGCCCGAGCCGCCTGGTCGATGCTCGCATAGAACTTGAACGGATTTAAATGAACGCAATTGCCAAAGCCCCCCGCCCATTGCTGGTCACCGATTGTGACGAGGTGCTGCTGTACATGGTCGCGCCGTTCCGCGAATGGCTGGGTGAGATTCACGACATCGATTTCGATTTTTCCGGCGGCGATTTTGCCAAGGCGCTGATCGACCGCAAGACACGCGAAGCCGTGCAGCCCAGCGACATCTGGCCCTTGCTCAACGCGTTTTTCGATACCGAAATGCACCGCCAGATGCCGATCCCCGGTGCGATCGAGGCATTGCGCACAATCGGCGAGCAAGCCGATATTGTGGTGCTGACGAACCTGATGGACCACCGCCAGGTCTCGCGCAGCGCGCAGCTGGCCCGGTTCGGGATCCATCACCGCGTGGTCTGCAATCAGGGGCCGAAGGGCGAACCGCTCAAGCGCATCATCGATGAGCACGCGCCCAGTGTCGCCATCTTCATTGACGATCTGCCCCAGCATCATGAATCGGCAGCCCAGCATGCGCCCGAAGTGTGGCGGCTGCATCTGGTGGGTGAGGCAGCTTTGGCCCCGCACATCGCGTGCGCGGCAACCGCAGGCCATGCCCATGCCCGCATCGATACCTGGAACGAGGCGCTCGACTGGGTGCTGGAACGGCTGACCATCGGTGCGCCTGCCACCTGCATCCCGGCAGCGGCTTGATGCTGCGCCGCTCAACGGAGAAACAAAGCCATATGACCGACACGATTGAACGCAGGCTTGCCGAAATTGGCCTGGAACTGCCCCAGCCTGCGGCACCGGTGGCATCCTATCTGCCTGCTGTGGAGATCGGCGGGCTGCTGTATATTTCGGGCCAGCTGCCATTCGTCGATGGCCAGGTGGTGACCGGCAGGCTGGGCGAGACTGTGTCGCTCGACCAGGGTGAAGCGGCGGCGCGCGCCTGCGGCATCATGCTGATCGCGCAGATGAAAGCGGCGCTGGGATCGCTCGACCGGGTGGAGCGGATCGTCAAGCTTGGCGCATTCATCGCCAGTACGGCTGAGTTCACCGCGCAGCCCAAGGTCGCCAATGGCGCGTCCGATCTGATGGTGCAGGTGTTCGGCCCGGCAGGCCAGCATGCGCGAAGCGCGGTGGGCGTGCCTGTTCTGCCGCTGGGTGCGGCTGTGGAGATCGATGCAATTGTCGCTATCCGGCCTGCTTGACGACTGGCTGGCACAGCCGCCCGACCCACGCCGCATCGGTTGGCTGGGGGAGCAGCCCTATGCGCATCGCGGCCTGCACGATGGCATCGATGCCGGGCCGGTGCTGGAAAACGGTCTGCCCGCGTTTGCGGCTGCGATTGCCGCTGGCCATGGCATCGAATGCGATGTGCAGCGCAGCGGCGACAACCGCGCCGTGGTGTTCCACGATCTCACGCTTGGCCGCCTGACGCTGGCGCAGGGTCGGGTGGACAGCCGCACCGCTGCCGAATTGACGCAGGTCCGCCTGCTCGGCCAGAACGGCGCGATTGCCGAACTGGGCGCGGTGCTGGGCGTGGTGCGCGGCCGGACGCCGATACTGATCGAGATCAAGACCGAACCAGGCGCTGGAACCCACCGGGTCGCGCCGCTGTGCCTTGCGGTGCGCCGCGCGCTCGAAGGCTATGGCGGCAAGGCTGCGGTGATGAGCTTCGACCCGGCTGTCGCGGCCTGGTTCCGGCGGCAGGCTCCGCATATCGTGCGCGGGCTGGTGGTAACTGAAGACAACGCGCGCGGCTGGCGCGGCAGTATCCGCCGCCACCGTGACCTGTGGCAGGCCAAGCCCGATTTTCTGGCCTACGATATCCGCGATCTGCCCAGCCGTTTTGCCGCGGCACAGCGCGCACGCGGGCTTCCGGTGCTCACCTGGACGGTGCGGAGCAACGCACAGCACGCGATTGCCGCAAACCATGCCGACGCGCCGATCTACGAGCGGGTGTCCGTTCCTGCATGAGCGATGGCGCGATCACCGCAGAGGTTGGCCGCAGCGTTGCAGCGCTCGATGCAGACCAGTGGAACGCGCTGGCGGGCGATGCCAACCCGTTCGTCAGTCATGCGTTCTTGAGCCTGCTCGAGGCATCGGGCAGCGTCGGGCGCGGCACCGGATGGACACCTGCGCCGATCACGATCAAGGGACCGGACGGGCGGCTGGTCGCTGCATTGCCATCCTATCTCAAGAGCCACAGCCAGGGCGAATATGTCTTCGATCACAACTGGGCGCAGGCGTTGGAAAATGCCGGCGGGAGCTATTATCCCAAGCTGCAGATCGCCGCACCGTTCACTCCTGCCACCGGCCCGCGGCTGCTGCTGGCCGATCCGGTCTGGGCCGGACCGATCCTCATTGCCGCGCAGGATCTGGCCGAACAGAACCGCCTTTCCTCGGTGCACGCCACCTTTATCGAGCCTGCGCAGCAGCCGCTGTTCGAACAGGCCGGGTGGCTGATGCGCGCCGATACCCAGTTTCACTGGCGCGATGATGGCTATGGCGATTTCGAGGGCTTTCTAGACTCGCTGACATCGCGCAAACGCAAGGATCTGCGCAAGGAACGCGCCAAGGCGCAGGAGGGTGTGCAGATCGTCCACCTCACGGGCGATGCGATCACCGAGGCTCATTGGGACGCCTTCTGGGTGTTCTACCAGGATACCGGGGCGCGCAAATGGGGCCAGCCGTATCTTACCCGCGAGGCGTTTAGCCTGATCGGCCAGACTATGGCGGACAAGGTGTTGCTGATTCTGGCGCTGGACAATGGCTTTCCGATTGCAGGCGCGCTCAACTTCATCGGCGGCGATACGCTTTATGGCCGCTACTGGGGCTGCACATTGGACAAGCCGTTCCTGCATTTCGAGCTGTGCTATTATCAGGCGATCGATGCAGCGCTGGCACGCGGTCTTTCGCGGGTCGAGGCAGGCGCGCAGGGCGGACACAAGATGGCGCGCGGCTATGCGCCCGAATTGACTTGGTCGGCGCATTATATTGTCGATCCCGGCTTCCGCCGCGCGGTCAGCGATTTTCTGGTGCGGGAGCGCGCCGCAGTGGCAGCCGACCGCGCGTTGCTCACCGAAATGCTGCCGTTCAGGCGGGGCCAATCTCCGGCTTGACGGCCACATTAACCCGGCGCACGATCTGCTTTGCAACATATTGCGATTCCAGCAGAAAGCTCCACCCGATGCGCACTATTCGCCTTGCCGCAGTCTTGCTCGCCTTCGCCAGCGCATCTGCGTTGATGGCGCAGGACGCGCCCGACACCCGACCCGATACGAGGCTAACCGGCAAGGACCTGTTTTCGCTGGAAGTTGCCGCCGATCCGCAGATATCGCCCGATGGCAGCAGGGTTGCCTTTGTCCGCCGCGCCAATGATATCATGACCGACAAGACGGTTGCCTCGATCTGGCTGGTCGACACCAAAAGCGGTGAGCTGACCCCATTGGCCGCTGGCCCCGGCGCGCACAGCCAGCCGCGCTGGTCGCCCGATGGCAAGCAGCTCGCCTATGTCTCGACTGCAGAAGGCAGCGCGCCACAGCTGTTCGTGCGCTGGATGGCGTCGGGCGAATCGGTGCGGATCACCGGTCTGCCGCAAAGCCCCAGCAATATCGCCTGGTCACCCGACAGCATGGTGCTGGCCTATACGATGTTCGTGCCCGCCGAGGGACCAAAGCTGGGCAAGGCTCCGGACAAGCCCGAGGGGGCAAGCTGGGCCGCGCCGCTGGAAACCTATGACCTGCTGGCCTATCGCGCCGATGGTGCAGGCTATATCAAGCCTGGCTTCGACAAGATCTTCACCGTGCCCGCCACCGGCGGCGCGCCGCGCCAGCTGAGCTTTGGCGCGTATCACGATGGCGGCGGGCTGACGTGGAGCAAGGACGGCAACACGCTGTTCTTCTCGGGCAACCGTTCGCCCGATTGGGAAAACGACCCGCAGGAGGCCGAGATCTATGCGCTCGATATCGCCAGCGGTGCCATCAGCGCGCTGACCGACCGCGACGGGCCCGATGCACAGCCGATAGTCTCGCCCGATGGCAGCAAGATCGCGTATCTGGGCTTTGACGACAGGCTGCTGGGCTATCACAACACGCAGGTCTATGTGATGAACCGCGATGGCAGCGGCAAGCGTGCGGTGGCGCCATCGCTCGACCGGGGCATCGATGCGATTGC
>JBBQXX010000213.1:0-4444 GCA_038209235.1 Sphingomonadales bacterium
ATGGCGCATGGCACCACATCGACCAGCGGGCTGGACGAGCTGCGCGTCAAGGAATCGGACCGGCTGGCGACGATGGCGACAGGGCTGGCGGCGATTGGCGCAGCGGTCGAGGAGCGCGCCGACGGGCTGGTGATTACCGGCACCGGCGGCGAACCGCTGCAAGGCGGCGGGCCGGTGGCAACGATGCTCGATCACCGCATCGCGATGAGCTTTGCGGTGGCAGGGCTGGTGAGCAGCAACGGGGTCACGGTCGATGACACTGCGCCGATCGCGACCAGCTTCCCCGATTTCCTGCCGCTGCTCGCCCGCTGCACGGGGGTGTCATGAACCCGCTGCTCGCCAACATCATCGGCATCGCAGGCAGCATATTGTTCATCGGCGCGTTCGCTTATGCCAACAAGGTCGAGCAGATCGACAAGCTGTTGTTCAACGCGCTCAATCTGGCAGGTGCGATCCTGTTGCTGATCTCGCTGTCGGTGCATTTCAATCTGGCCGCAGTCGTGCTGGAAATCGCCTGGGCGGGTATCGCGCTGACCGGGCTGGTCAAGGCGATCCGGGAGCGGCGGGAATGATCATCGCGGTCGATGGCCCCACCGCCAGCGGCAAGGGCACGATAGCCAAGGCGCTGGCGGCGCATTTTGGCCTGCCGCATCTCGATACCGGGCTGCTCTATCGCGCCGTCGGGGTGATGACGGTGCAGCTGGGGGGTGATCCCGATCATCCCGTTGAGGCGCTGGCAGGCTGCGTGTTCGATGAAGCGCTGCTGGCCGAAGAGTATCTGCGATCGGAAACCGCAGGCGGGCTTGCCAGCCGTGCCTCCCGTCACCCGGTGGTGCGCGCAGCGTTGCTGGAGCGCCAGCGCAGCTTCGCCAGCCAGCCGCGCGGCGCGGTGCTCGATGGCCGCGATATCGGCACGGTGATCGCACCGCAAGCCGATGCCAAGCTATTCGTCACCGCCAGCGTTGCTGCGCGCGCAGGCAGGCGCTTGAACGAGATGCGCGCGCGGGGTGAAAACGTAACGATCGAGGAGATTGCAGCAGATCTTGCCGCGCGCGATGCCCGCGATTCGCAGCGCGCAGCAGCGCCGCTGAAACCTGCTGCTGACGCGCTCTTGCTTGATACCAGTGATTTGACTATAGGGCAGGCCGTTCAACGGGCCATTGCGCTGGTGAACGGCAGGACAGAAGGCGGGTCATCCGCTCGAACCTAGATGTTTCGATCATCGTGAACATCGCACGCGCCGCTATCGGTCCGGGCGATCATTTGCGCTGTTTGCATATCTGCTTGCCGCACCGGTTATGGGGCTTTTTGGGCGCTTTCCGGCGCATTCGGCCCGGATGGCAGGTTAGGCCAAGACCGCCGGAGACAACCGGCTGGCCGGACAAACAGTTTTAAGGATTATCACATTTATGGCCTCAACGGCATTTCCCAGCCGCGATGATTTTGCGGCACTTCTTGACGAATCGCTTGGTGGCGGCGCTGCTGCCGATGGTGGGTTCGAAGGCCGCGTGGTCAAGGGCACGGTTACCGCGATCGAAAACGACAAGGCGGTTATCGATGTCGGGCTCAAGTCCGAAGGCCGTGTGGCCCTGCGTGAATTCGCAGCGCCCGGTCAGGACCATGGCCTCAAGGTGGGTGATGAAGTCGAAGTCTATGTCGATCGCATCGAAAATGCCGATGGCGAAGCGATGCTGTCACGCGACCGCGCCCGCCGCGAAGCTGCGTGGGACAAGCTTGAAAGCGAATTCGGCGAAGGCAAGCGCGTCGAAGGCGTGATCTTCGGTCGCGTCAAGGGTGGCTTTACCGTCGATCTCGATGGTGCCGTAGCCTTCCTGCCCGGTAGCCAGGTCGATATCCGCCCGGTGCGCGATGTCACCCCGCTGATGGACATTCCCCAGCCGTTCCAGATCCTCAAGATGGATCGTCGCCGTGGCAATATCGTCGTGTCGCGTCGTGCCGTTCTGGAAGAAACCCGCGCCGAACAGCGCACCGGGCTCATCCAGTCGCTGGCAGAAGGCCAGATCATCGATGGCATGGTCAAGAACATCACCGATTACGGTGCGTTCGTTGATCTTGGCGGTATCGATGGCCTGCTGCATGTCACCGACATCAGCTACAAGCGCATCAATCACCCCAGCGAAGCGATCACCATTGGCGAGACCGTCAAGGTGCAGATCATCCGCATCAATTCGGAAACGCAGCGTATCTCGCTGGGCATGAAGCAGCTCGAAAGCGATCCGTGGGAAGGTGCCACCGTCAAATATCCGATCGGGGCAAAGCTCAGCGGTGCGGTCACCAATATCACCGAATATGGCGCGTTTGTGGAACTGGAACCAGGTATCGAAGGCCTGGTCCATGTTTCGGAAATGTCCTGGACCAAGAAGAACGTCCACCCCGGCAAGATCGTCTCGACCAGCCAGGAAGTCGATGTCATCGTTCTGGAAGTCGACGCCGAAAAGCGCCGCATTTCGCTGGGCCTCAAGCAGGCGCAGTCGAACCCGTGGGATGCGTTCGCAGACAAGCACCCGGTCGGCAGCATCGTCGAGGGCGAAGTCAAGAACGCCACCGAATTTGGTCTATTCATCGGTCTGGATGGCGATGTCGACGGCATGGTCCACATGTCGGATATCGCCTGGGGCATTTCGGGTGAAGATGCGCTCAACCTCCACCTCAAGGGTGAGCAGGTCAAGGCCATCGTGCTTGATGTCGATATCGACAAGGAGCGTATCTCGCTGGGCATGAAGCAGCTTGAAAAGGGTGCTCCGGCGGTCGGCGGCAGCGACAGTTCGACGCTGCGCAAGAACGAGGTTGTCACCGTTACCGTGCTTGAAGTGCGCGACGGTGGCCTTGAAGTCCAGGTTGGCGACGATGGAGCCACCGGCTTCATCAAGCGCAACGATCTGGGCCGTGACCGCGACGAACAGCGTCCTGATCGCTTCCAGGTCGGTCAGAAGCTTGATGCCATGGTCACCGGGTTCGATCGTTCGCGCAAGCCTACCTTCTCGGTCAAGGCGCATCAGCTGGCAGAAGAAAAGCAAGCTGTGGCACAGTATGGCTCGTCCGACTCGGGCGCGTCGCTGGGTGACATTCTGGGCGCAGCTCTCAAGCAGCGCGAAGATTGATAGCAGATACCCCCCGGTCATGGCCGGGGCAGTTTCAAAAAAGGGGCATCGGCAACGCCGGTGCCCCTTTTTTATGATTTAAAGTATCATCAAGCCGCGTGGCCCAAAAATGGCATTGAAACGCAACGCAATTTCTGATAGCATTGCAACTGTTGCATGTCTTGGGGGAGATGCCAAGCGCTAATTTGGGCACCAGTCAACCCTGGCTGTTGCGTTGGCTTGTCGGGGGGCTGGTCAATTTCGAAAATTGAAGGGGATTTGCCACCCGGTGACTCCCTCATGTGCGTGTCCCGTCGCATATGTAATTGCAGGAGATTGGCCGTGATACGATCTGAACTGCTCCAGCATCTGGCGGATGCAAATCCTGCGCTTCGTCCCGAGGAGATCGAGAAGATCCTCGACATATTCTTCACCCATATCATCCAGCGTCTGGCAGAAGGTGGCCGCGTCGAGTTGCGTGGCTTTGGTGCTTTTTCCACACGATCGCGCGATCCGCGCAAGGGTCGCAATCCGCGCACCGGGGAAGCTGTCGATGTTCCGGCCAAGCGGGTGCCCTATTTCAAGCCCGGCAAGGAAATGCGCGCGCGTCTCAACACAGATTGAGCCCCAAGCCTTGCCCGGTGGCCGACATCGGGCTTGCCGGGTGAATCATTCCCGGCCTATAGACGCTGCTGGTGTGCGGGCGTGGCGGAATGGTAGACGCAACGGACTTAAACCAAACTGAGTGCACGTGGGGAAACCTGCGCTGTAGAACTGCTCAAATTCGGGGAAACCTTTAACATGGCAATCCCGAGCCAAGCCCTGTCATCATGGCGGGGAAGGTGTAGAGACTAGACGGGCAGCGCCTAAACCTGCGGCAACGCAAGGCAAGGCGAAGGGATAGTCCAGACCCCGAACGTCCGTGTCATGCGGGCGGCGGCGAAAGCCGTAGTGGGTATGAAAATCCGTCGGGTTTTGCCCGTGGGGGTTCAAGTCCCCCCGTCCGCACCACATACCATCGGGTCCCAACGCTGTCGGACCCCGCAAACCTAATTGGCAGGCCTTGATCAGGCGGCATGCTGACGCGAGGTGCTCTTGCCGGTGCCATCGCGCGTCACCGCACAATTGCGCCCCGCTGTCTTGGCTTCGTAAAGAGCGCTGTCGGCGCGCGCATACAGTGTCGTGACCGTATCGCCCGGCACCCAGGTCGTGACACCGATGCTGATGGTGACCGGCAGCATGATATTACCATGCACCTCGAAGCGCTGGTTTGCGATTGCGGCGCGCATGCGCTCGGCAATACCATCGGCAACCACAGGGCGCGCGCGGTCCAGAATGACCAT
>JBBQXX010000214.1:0-4436 GCA_038209235.1 Sphingomonadales bacterium
AGCACCTGCACCATCAGCCTGGCCCCCAGAACCGCAATCTCAGCGGTCAGTTCGCCTGCTGTCTTGCGATCCACCGGCGTTTCGCCCTCGAGCAGCATCGGCCCGGTGTCGAGCCCGGCCTCCATCTGCATGATCGTCACCCCGGTCACCGCATCGCCTGCCAGGATCGCGCGCTGCACCGGGGCAGCACCCCGCCAGCGCGGCAGCAGCGATCCGTGGACGTTCAGGCAGCCGTGGCGCGGCGCATTGAGCACCGCACGCGGCAGGATCAGCCCGTAAGCCGCCACCACACAGGCATCCAGATCGAGCGCGGCAAACGCGGCTTGCTCGTCCTGCCCCTTCAGCGAGGCGGGCGTGCGCACCTCCAGCCCCAGCCGCTGCGCCAGCAGATGCACCGGCGAAGGCGTCAGCTTCTTGCCGCGATGCGCGTGGCGCGGCGGCTGGCTGTAGACCGCGACGATATCGTGCCCCGCATCGACCAGCGCGCGCAGCGTCGGCACGGCAAAATCGGGGGTTCCCATAAAGGCTAGGCGCATGGCGGGTTTTGACTTTTCTTTTGCAGGGGATGCTGTGCGTCCCTAATGCTGGGGCCATGGCATCGCAAGAGATTGAGGAACTGGCGTCTGCGCTCGCCCGCCTGCCGGGGCTGGGGCCGCGTTCGGCGCGCCGTGCGGTGTTGTATCTGCTCAAGAAGCGCGAGAGCGCCTTCACCCCGCTGATCGAGGCGATGGAGCGGGTGCGCGCCAACCTCCAGACCTGCGACACCTGCGGCAATGTCGATACGCAAAACCCGTGCGGCATCTGCACCGATCCGCGCCGCGATCCGCGCAGCCTGTGCGTGGTCGAGGAGGTATCGGACCTGTGGGCGCTGGATCGCTCACGGTTGTTCGTCGGGCGTTATCATGTGCTGGGCGGCAGGCTTTCGGCGCTCGATGGCATCGGGCCGGAAGATCTGGGCGTCGCCTCGTTGGTAAGCCGCGTCGCGGCAGGCGGCATCGACGAGGTTGTGCTGGCGATGAATGCCACGCTGGAGGGCCAGACCACCGCGCATTATCTGGCCGAACGGCTGGAGGGCTATCCGGTGCGGCTCACCCAGTTGGCGCAAGGCCTGCCAATGGGCGGCGAGCTCGATTACCTTGATGAGGGCACGCTGGCGCAAGCGCTGCGCGCGCGCAAACCGATGACGTAAAAGGCTGGTGCTGCGGGTCGCCAGAGAAACCGTTCTCCGGCGAAAGCCGGAGGCCAGGAGTCGGATTGCACTGTAAGCTCCCCAAGTTCTCAGCTTTTGCCGGAGAACGGAAAGGTGCGTGTTACTCCGCAGCCACCATCACCGGCGCATCCGTCTTGTCCATAACCGCGTCGCGATAATCGCTTTCGGCCAGCTGGATCAGATAGCGGTCATCATGCTTCCACGGATGGAAGCCGGGCAGGAAATAGGAAAACCATGGCACGATGATCTTGCGCGCCATGCCGGGGTTGCCAAGCGCATACCACAACAGGCTGGCCCACACCCTGGGTCCGGTCATGCCATCCTGCCGCAGCAGTTCGAGCATGCCGCGTGCGCGGTGATAGGTAAAGTTCTTGGTGACGACGAGCATGATCAGCGACTTGACCTTCCAGCGCTGCCAGCGGCTCCAGCTTTTGGTCGCGTGCATCCAGGTGTCGAAGGCAACGCCCTTGTGCTCGATCTCTTCCATAGCATGCCAACGCCACAGCTGCCGCGTTTCCTCATCGGCGCTGCCCAGATGTCTGGGGTTGGCGAGCAGTTGCTGCGCGATGATCGCGGTGAAATGCTCAAGCGCCATGGTCGAGGCCAGGTTGGCGATCTTGGGGCGACCATTGGTCAGCGCCAGCGCCTGATCGACATGCTCTTCCAGTTCGTGCACATCATAGCCTGCATCGACGACGCGGCGATTGAACGCGACATGCTCGCGGCTGTGGTTGACCTCCTGCTTGACGAAAGCGCGGATTTCGTTGGCCAGCCGTTCGGGCGTACCCTCGCGGAACGCCTTGACGCTCTCGACGAAAAACGCTTCGCCCTTGGGGAAGGTCACCGACAGCGCGTTATAGAATGCGGTGCCGATGGGATCACCGCCCATCCACCAGCGGGGCTGCGCACAATCACGGCCAAAGCGGCGATCGCGCACGACCAACTGCAGATCGGCAGGCGTATGCTTGCTATCGCTCGATCGGGAAGTCGAAAAGGATTGCGGAGCGTTCATGGCGGGGTCCATAATGCTGGAGTTGCTTACGATGATGACAATAAGGTTACTTACATAGATGTCAATAGCGAAAAGACGGCTGAGTCCCGAGCAAAGCCGCACCGCAGCGCTGGTCGCCGCGCGCCATCTGCTGATCGAAACCGGGCCGCAAGCTGTGACCTTGAAGGCCGTGGCGGGGCGGATCGGGCGCACCCACGCCAATCTGCTGCACCATTTCGGTTCAGCATCGGGCTTGCAGAAGGCGCTCGCCGCCTATCTGGCGCAGGAGATCTGCCAGACCATCGGTGCAGCGGTGGTCAAGCTGCGCAGCGGCGAGGGCGCAACCCGCGAAATCGTCGATCTGGCGTTCGATGCCTTTGACCGCGAAGGGGCAGGCGCGCTGGCCTGCTGGATGCTGCTGTCGGGCAACGAAGACGCGCTCGACCCCATCGTTGAGGCGATCCACAAGCTGGTGGATGAACTCGCCGAACATGGCCCTGAAGGCCGCACCCTGCACGAAGACACGCTGGCGTTGTGTATCATGGCGCTGGGCGATGCGTTGATGGGTGCGCAGCTGGCTGGCGCATTGGGGCTGGAACGCGACACCGCGCGGGCGCTCGCCGAAAAACAGCTCAGCGCTTCGCTCGAACATTGGCACGCCGAACAGCAGGCCTGATCCCGCGCTGTACCGGGGCGCTGTCGTCATTCGACCCAGGGTTGGTGGTCCGGTTCTGAAATTTGCCACCGGTCGATTGGCCGGTGGGATATAAATGTCAAAATCATCCGGCTCTAGGAGCGCACACCGAAACGACCCTGCTTGCGATAGCGCACCAGATAATCGCCGATGATCGCCGCCATCGGCGTGGGTGCGATGCCGAACGCTTCAAGCCCGTCTGCCCCGGCGGCGACCACATTGTCGCTTTGCAGCATCGTCCATTGATCGCGGGTGATTGGCGCGCCGGGCAGCCAGCCGGTCATCCCCGCCATCAGGCCGGACAGGGCATCGGGCATCTCGACAAATGCCGGCTTCGCGCCGATTTCGGCGGCGATCCGCCGGTTGAGGTCTGACATGCTGATCGTCTCTGGCCCACCCAGCTCGAAAGTACGGCCGCCAAAGCGCGCCGGATCGGCAACGCTGGCGGTCACGGCCTGCGCCACATCATCGACATAAACCGGCTGAAACCGCGCCGTGCCGCCGATAATCGGCACGACGGGAAGCGATGAGATCAAACCGGCGAAGCGGTTGACGAACTGATCCTCGCGGCCAAAGACGATCGAGGGCCGCAGGATCGTAGCGGTCGGGAAGGCGGCGCGCACCGCATCTTCGCCCTCGCCCTTGCTGCGACCATAAGCGCTTTTGGACTGCGGATCGGCGCCGATGGCCGAGACATGGACCAAAGCCGTGCAGCCTTGCGCTGCCGCAGCGCGCGCAACATTGGCCGCGCCCTGATTGTGAAAGGTGTCGAAATCGCCCTTCAATATGCCGACCAGATTGATGACCGCATCGGCGCCGTGAACCGCGCGGGCAACGCTGTCGGGCTTGCAGATATCGGCGGCGATCAGCTGGGTCTGGCCCAGATTGCCCAGCGGTTTGACATCTTGCGCGCCGCGGATGTTGCGCTGGGCGATGCGGACCCGCGCGCCTGCTGTGGTCAGGTGCTGGGTGATGTATTTTCCCAGAAATCCGCCGCCGCCAAAGATCGTGATCAAACTGTCGCGCATGGTGTGCCGTCCCGTGATGATAGGCTTGGCCGTTGCGCCGCCGGTCGATAACCGGGCAGGCGCATGGCCTGCCTTTGCTTTGCATCAGCCAGCCGCGCGAAGCAACGGCGCAAATGCGCAGGCCGTGCTGCCAGCATAAGCCCCAAGCATAATATCTTTTTCTCGCGATCCGCCCGCTGGCGGTTGACGGTTGCAAACAGAGCAGCTAGTGGCGCGCTCCTACCCCGTGCCCAGATGGCGGAATTGGTAGACGCACCAGCTTCAGGTGCTGGCGCTGGTAACGGCTTGGAGGTTCGAGTCCTCTTCTGGGCACCATTTCATTGAAAATATGGCTTAATTTCAACCCCTTAGGGGTAGAGTGGGAATTTGGCCCACCTTTTAGCCCACCTCACTTTTTGCGAAGCAGTGAGATGCCATGTGCGCTCATGCGCAGTCCATTGGCGACGCTCCGACGCGCGCAAACGCAGTTCTCCGCTGACATCCAGGCCGTGATCGCCGCCGACTACATCCGCA
>JBBQXX010000215.1:0-4432 GCA_038209235.1 Sphingomonadales bacterium
CACCGCGCAGAAACCCAGCCACGTGATCGATGCGATCGCACGCGCCTATGGCCCCGATTACGCGACCGTCCATCGCGGCGTCTATGCGCGCTCGGCCGATATGACGCGGGCCTATGAGGTTGCGCGGCGCAAGGCGGCGGCATTTATCGGCGGGCACGAGGATGAGACGGTGTTCGTGCGCGGCGCGACCGAAGGCATCAACGTTGTTGCGCAAAGCTGGGGCGGTGCAAACCTTAAGCCCGGTGACCGCATCATGTTGAGCCAGCTTGAGCATCACAGCAATATCGTGCCCTGGCAGCTGATCGCCGAGCGCACCGGGGCACAGATCGATGTCGCGCCGCTGACTGGTGATGGCCAGATCGACCTCGACGCGATGGCTTCGATGCTGACCGAACGCCACAAGATGGTATCGCTGGCGCATGTCTCCAACGTGATGGGCAGCGTGCTCGATGCGCGACGTGCGGCTGATCTGGCGCATGCGGTGGGCGCATTGTTGCTGCTCGATGGCTGTCAGGCGGTGCCGCGTCTGCCGGTCGATGTCGCGTCGCTGGACTGCGACTTTTATGTTTACAGCGCGCACAAGCTTTATGGCCCGACCGGGATTGGTATATTGTGGGGGCGCGCCGAGCTGCTCGATGCGATGCCGCCGTGGCAGGGCGGCGGCGCGATGATCGACCGGGTGACTTTTGCGCGCACCACCTATGCGCCGCCACCGCAGCGATTTGAGGCGGGAACGCCGCATATTTCAGGCGCAGTCGGGCTGGCCGCCGCCATCGACTATGTCGAAAGCATCGGGGTGGAGGCTATTCACGCGCACGAAAGCGCGTTGCTGGCTCAGGCACAGGATGCGCTAGCCGGGATCAACGCGATAACCGTGTTCGGGCCGAAAGACAGCGCAGGGATATTGTCGTTTGCGATGCAGGGGGTGCATCCGCATGACATCGGCACCATATTGGATGAGGCAAATGTTGCGATTCGCGCCGGACATCATTGTGCGCAGCCCTTGATGGATTATCTGCGCGTGCCTGCCACCGCGCGCGCCAGCTTTGGCATTTATAATACCAGCGATGATGTCGATGCTTTTGTGAGCGGGCTGGACCGGGTGCGCAGGATTTTCGGGTGAATGATATGAGCGAGATGGGGAAGATCATGATTGAACAGGTCGATGCGGTCGCAAAGCCGCCGCGTGCGCGGGTCGAAAAAGCCATCGACACCACCGGGCCGCAGAGCGCCGGCGAGCGCTATGCCCGCAAGCGCGATTACCTTGAAGGGTTTCTGGCCGAAAAGCCCGCAGGCGTGGCATTGGGGGAACCGGGCGGCGAGGTCTACGAGGCGGTGATCGAAGCGCTCAAAAGCATCTATGACCCGGAAATTCCGGTGAACATCTATGATCTGGGGCTGATCTACGGGGTTGAGGTCGATGATGGTCATGCGACCATCACGATGACATTGACCACGCCCAACTGCCCGGTGGCCGAATCGATGCCGGGTGAGATCGAACTGCAGGTCGGCAGCGTTCCGGGCGTCGGCCACGCCGAGGTCAATCTGGTCTGGGACCCGCCGTGGGATCCGGGCAAGATGACCGACGAGGCCAAGCTGGAACTGGGTATGTTATAGGTACCTGTAATCCCTCTCCCCTTGCGGGAGAGGGTTGCGGAGACTTATGAGCGAAGCAAATTAGACGTAGCTGGGTGAGGGGGAGCGGTCGCAAAGCGGCCGCGCGGCCTTTTGGGCCGCATCCCGCTCATCCAACTTCGCCTAGCGGGCAAGCCCGCAAGGCTGCGTAACCTTCTCCCGCAAGGGGAGAAGGGTTTTGAAGGAAGCCACCGATGACGACCACTATTGACCGCACTGGCACCCGCACCCGCCCTGCCGCGTTGATCCTGACGCCGTCGGCAGAAGCGCGGATTACGCATCTGATGGGCAAGGCGCCTGCTGACGCAATCGGCGTGAAACTGTCGACTCCGCGCCGGGGCTGCTCGGGGCTGGCTTATTCGGTCGATTACATCTCTGCAGAAGTCAGGTTCGACGAGAAGATCGAAACCCCCGGCGGCGCATTTTACGTCGATGGCGGATCGGTGCTGTATCTGGTCGGATCGACGATGGACTGGGTGGAGGATGATTTCACCGCAGGCTTTGTTTTCAACAACCCCAATTCCAAGGGCAGCTGCGGCTGCGGCGAGAGCTTTACGGTCTGAACGGTCAGTCCATCAACGAATTGCGCGAAACGGTACGCCGCCTGCGCCCAGTTGACGTTGGCGGATCAGGCGGATGTAGGTTTCGGCCAAGCCCCGGTTGATCCGGTCCCAGCTGTATTTCTCGCTGCGCTTGACACCCGCTGCGCCGTGCGCTTGCCGCAGGGCAGCATCGCCGCAATATTCCTGTAGTGCGCCGGCGAATTCGACGGTCGCGCCGGGGCGGATAAGCTGCCCGGTTACGCCGTGCTCGACCAGGCTCTCGCTCCCGGTCGCGCGCGCTGCAACCACCGGCAGGCCGCAAGCCATTGCCTCCAGCGTGACATTGCCAAAGGTTTCGGTAATCGAAGGGTTGAAGAACACATCCATGCTGGCGACCGCGCGGCCCAGATCCGCGCCGCCCTGAAAACCGGCGAACACAGCATTGGGCAGCCGCGATGCAAACCAGTCGCGCGCCGGACCCTCGCCGATGACCAGCACCGTATGCGGAACCTTGCGGCGGACCAGCCGGTCGATCGAATCGGAAAAGACATCGAGACCCTTTTCCATTACCAGGCGCCCCAGAAAGCCGATCACCGGGACATCATCGCCCAGCCCCAGTCCACGCCGCCAATCCATGTCACGCGCTTGCGGGTTGAAAACCGGCTTGTCGACACCGCGCGACCAGATGCCCACGTCATAGCTCATCCGCTGTTCGCGCAGCACCTGTGCCATCGAATCGGATGGCGCGACGATCGCGTCGCACTTGCGGTATAGGCGGCGCAGGATCGCCTCCAGCACCGGTTCCAGAAACGCCATGTTGTAATAGCGCGGATAGGTTTCAAAGCGGGTGTGCACCGATCCCAATACCGGAATGCTGTGCCGACGCGCCCAGCGTACAGCGCTGTGACCGGCGCTGTCGGGGCTGGACATGTGCACGATGTTAGGTGCGAAACGGTTCAGGTCCTTCTTGACGCGCGGCGGCAAAATGGTGGTCACGCGATATTCGCCGCGCCCCGGAATGGGCACAGAGGGCAGGCTGACAAGATCGCCCGCCGGCTCGAACGCCGGATTCTTCGTGGTCGGCGAATAGACCCGCACCGCCGCGCCGTTTTCCAGCAACCAGCCGACAAGACGGTTCAGTGCCTGATTGGCACCATCGCGCACATAATTGTAGTTGCCGCTGAACAGCGCAATGCGAAGGTCGGAAATATCCATGCTGCGCCGGGCCTTAGCCGCGTGATGATCCAAAGGCCAGAGCGCCTGTCGCGCTCATGCCTGTGCTGCGACCGCCTCCCGTGGCGGCAGCAGGCGAATGCGGGTGACGCGGCGCTCATCGCCGTCGATGATTTCCAGCCGCCAGCCGCTGTGATGATCGAGGATCCGGCCCGGTGCGGGGACTTCTCCGGCCAGCACGAAGGCCAGCCCGCCAAGCGTGTCGACATCCTCATCGACCTCGCCCAATGCGGCATCGATCAGCTTGGCGACATCGTCGAGTTCGGCGCGCGCATCGGCATCCCAGCTGCCGTCAGCCCCCAAAGTGACCAGCGTTTCGGGTTCGTCGTCATGCTCATCCTCGATATCGCCGACAATTTCCTCGACCAGATCCTCGATCGTGACCAGTCCTTCGGTTCCCGAATATTCATCGATGACGATCGCCAGGTGGGTGCGGGTGTGGCGCATTTCGGCGAGCAGATCGAGCACGCCCATCGATTCGGGAACGAATCGCGGCTGGCGAATCAGGCTGGCCCAGTCCATCGCCCAACCCTCCGGATGCGGACCATCCTTCGCAATGATCGGAAATACGTCCTTGATATGGACCATGCCAACGATGTGGTCGAGCGAGCCATCGTAAACCGGAACGCGGCTGTGGCCGTGTTCGGCAAAGATCTGGACGAGCGCATCGAAGCTTGCCTGCTTGTCGATGGCGATGATGTCGCTGCGCGGTACCGCAACGTCATCGACATTATGCTCGCTGAAATGGAGCAGGTTGCGCAGCATCTCGCGCTCGACGCGCGACAGGTCGCCGTTGGCGGGCTGGCCGTCGCTGTCATCGTCGTCCTCGTGCTCGTCAATCGCCTCTTCAAGCTGGGCGCGCAGCGACTGGTCGTGGTTATCTCCGAACAGCAGGGCCTTCAGACCCCGCCAAATTCGCCCCGTTCCCTCGTCGCTTGCAGTGGACTTGCCGCTGCCGTTACTGTCACCGTCTGCCATGACTGGCTGTATCTTAACCCCGCTGTTGGTTTTTGACGAAATCT
>JBBQXX010000216.1:0-4427 GCA_038209235.1 Sphingomonadales bacterium
AATACGCCTGCGCCGATTCGAACAGCGGCCGCGCTGCGGCGGCTTCGCCCTTGCGGATCAGCACCTGCGCCAGATCGATCCTGGCTTCGGCGATCACATCGGCGGCCGGCAGGCGCGACCCGGGGGTGGCGGTGAACGGCAGGCTGGCGACCGGCTGCAACAAGGTGGTGGCGCCATCATAATCGTTGGAATGGAAATATAGCTCCCCCAGCGCCTGCATGATCGGGCCATATTGCGCCGGATCGCGGCGGAATTCGCGCGTCAGCCGTGTGGCGGCGCGGGTCAGCACATCCTTGCGGCTGCCTTCGGGGCCGGCGGCGGCGCTGGCCTCGCCGAGCAGCAGGAACACCGAATTGCGCACCGCCTCGGTGCGGTTCGCCTCCGCAATCGCTGCATCGCGCGCAGCGGTGGCGACCCGCGCCTGCCACAGCGCCACAGTGGCGCCGATGATCAGGCTGGCAGCGACAAGCCCTGTCCCGAGCAGCGGCCAGCGGTTGCGCCGGATCAAGCGCCGGATGCGATAGCCGCGCTCGCCATCGCGTGCCATTACCGCAAGCCCGGCCGTGGCGCGCGCCAGATCGCCGAGCAGCGCCTCCATGGTGGGATAGCGCGCGGCGGCATCCTTGCGCAGCGCCTTTGCAAGGATGGCGCCAAGATCGGCGACCAGCGCTGCCGGCGCTGCACGCAGCACCGCCGATGTACCGAGCGCCGCGCGCAACGGCGGCGGCGGCGTATCGAGAACGCGGCCGATGCCGAGCGCGACGGGAAGCCCGTGCAGATCGACCGGCGGCACCCCGGTTGCCAGTTCGTACAGCGTTGCCGCCAGCCCATAAACATCGGCGGCAGGCCCCGTTGGCGCGCCGGTGAGCAGTTCGGGGGCGGCATAGGCGGCCGAAACCGGCAGCATCTGCTGTGTTGCTTCGCCGGTGCCGAGCCGCTTGGCGATGCCGAAATCGATGACGCGGACATGGCCGGCAGCATCGACAAGGATGTTCGACGGTTTCAGATCGCGGTGGAGGATCAGCCGGGCGTGCGCCGCCGCCACCGCTTCGCCGACGCGGACCACCAGATCGATGCGGGCGGCAAGATCGCACGCGCCGGCGGCGCACCACGCATCGATGGGGGCGCCGTTGATCCGCTCCATGACCATCCAGACGTCGCCATCGGCGGTCAGCCCGCCATCGAACACCCGGGCGACGCCGGGGTGATCGATGTCGGCAAGGATCTGGCGTTCGGCATCGAAGCGCCGGCGATCGGCGGCCGCGGTGTGCCCCATCAGCTTGAGCGCGCCGGACTGGGCAAAGCCGCCATCGATGCGGACAACGCCGTAAACCCGCCCCATGCCGCCGCGCCCGATGACATCGACGATTTCCCACGCGCCGATACGAGACCCAGGCGCGACATCATGGTCGAAATCGGCAACGACAGCTGCGCCCCCCGTTGCCATGAAATCGCTGCCATCATCGAGCCTGGCGAGCAGCGCAAGCGCCCGCGCCCGCAGCCGGGGCTTGGTTGCAGTGCGGGAACGTACATGCGCCTCGCGCGCTGCCGGCGGCAGATCGAGACTGGTTTCGATGAGGTCCGATAGCGTTTCCCAATCCGCCGCCATTCGCACCGCCCCCGATGTACATGCCCTGTACAAGTGGCAGATTGCCGGCCACCGCCGTGACTGGCAAGTGACTGCGGCAACGAAGCTTTCGGGGCCGTGTTCAAAGGCTGTCGCGGCGGCGCGACGATTTTTTTGGCCGGGCATGTCCGCTTCGCCGGGAAAACGCTGTTATACCGATCAGAAGCGTTTGCCAGCGACTGCAAAGGTGTGCCGAAGCGGCTGGCAATTGCGCATCGGCAATAAGGGGATTTATCATGACGACAACCCGGATAACAGGCTTGATCGCCGCGCTGCTACTAACCACCGCTTGCGGCGACAGCAGCAAGACCACTACGAACACCGATGCGGCGGACACCGACGCCGGCATGGCGGGTTCGATCGCCGCCGCCGCCATCGGCAGTGCTGTCGGCGCCGGCACTGGGCTTGGGGTCAGCACCAGCAGCCTGCCGGCGTTTGCCGAGTTGCCGCCCGGCGCAAAGGCGACCCAAAACATGAAGATCAACGGCGATGGCAAGATCGGCGGCACCGTATCGCTCGAAGTCGATCAGAATCCCGCCGAAGTAGTGGCATTCTACAAGGCAGTGTTCGCGCGCCACGGCTTGACCGTCGGGATCGAAACCGAAACCGAGGACATGGCGATGATCACCGGTGCGACCGCCGACGAGTCGAAGATGCTCAACATCATGGTCAATAAGACCGAGGACGGGAAGACCGCGCTCAACATCGTTCACAGTCGCAATGCGGGGTAACGAAAATCGCATAACGGTCGAATGCCGACCTACGGCGTGGGTGCGCCCCGCAGGCCGAATGGCAATATTTCGGTTATGTGGGACAGCGCCGCTGCCACCTTGCTTATCAGTTTCGTTGACTGGCATCCTTAACCCGTCTTACCCACCAGAAGCCGGGAGCCGGGAGCCCGGATTATGGATGGCGAGCATGTTACCGGGGCAGATTCCCTGGCAGAGTGGTTTCCCTTAGAGCCGTAGCTGTGAGGCACACTACCGCCCGGGACGCCGAAATGTGGCTTACCGCTCCTTGGGAGTGTAAAAAACTTGCGCTGCTCATGCGCCTTTTCTCTGTGGGGTGACTTGGCGGGGGAGCCGGTTGTCAAGCATTGCGGCCCGGACTGTTGCGACCCGGCGCGCGCCACGCGGCGACCATCGCATCCATCTGCAGACCCGGGCGCAGGTCACATACTCGTCGATCTGGGTCGTAACGATGGCCTGCTGCAGCACGGCCACGATGGCTTTACCCTCCGCCAGCGACAGCCCGATATCCTCATCGGTCGCAGCAATTGTGCGGCGGGATAAACTGGCGATCTCCACCTGCGTAATCTCGCCCCAACCGGTCTTCACCTCCAGCTTGATCCGCCACTCCATCAAATTACCTCCCATCTGAATGAAGGCCAAATTCTGTCGTATCCGGGACATGCAGCCCAGCTTTTTACACTCCCTCTTTAAGGTCAATCCGACAGTCGCCATGCCCCGTGGCCAATAGCGTTTCAAGCCACAGCATCTCGGAGTCCAACTCAGCCTCCGAGGACCAGCCAAAGCTATGGTCCCAATCGCCGTCGTCGACCTTGCCGAACTCGGCCGCGTTTCGTGGCGCGGCGAAAGCACAATTTTACTAGCGTGTCGGTGATGTCGAGATCGCACTGTCTTTCGTCTGACCAGACCATGTGCAGCTATTTCCCGGTCATGCGCCAGATGCCGTTCCAATCGGCCGGGGCGGCCTCCTTGAAGCGCTCGACACGGTCGAGAAGTGTCGCGCTGGGGCCGTCAAAGGGCGCCACCGACAGGGCTTCGCGGAAGGCGGCACCGGCGTCGCTCCATTTACCTGCACGATATTGGGCCAAGCCCTCGCCATAGAGATCGAACAGCTTGCGCTTCTCGGGCGGCAATTCCCCGGCCATCGCGGCCAGTTCATAGACGCGCACCGGTTCGTAGCGGCCCGATACGCCGACAAGGTCGACCTCGCGCGCCTCAATCGCCTCGCCGGCCATGTCTTAGGTGGTGCCGTCGATCAGCAAACTGGTGCCGTAGACTTTGTTCGCGCCCTCAAGCCGGGACGCAAAGTTGACCGTGTCGCCCATCACCGTGAAGCTGCGCGCATGATCCGAACCGACGCTGCCAACGATAACCTCGCCCGATGCCAGACCGACCCGGATATTGATCAGCGGTACGTCGCGGCGCAGCCCAATGACGTCAGGCACTCGGGCACGAAAGCTTTCGAGCCTCGCGAACTGGCTGAGAGCTGCGGCACAGGTGAGGTGGTCCCGCCTGTTTGGACAGTTTTGCGGCGAAGTTAAGCTAATCCCGGGTTTCGATTATGCCGCCAGTTGGAGTGTTTCGTTCGCCCCATAAGCCTCATCCGGGGTCAGGCCTGCAAGTCCCGAGTGCGGCCGGTCGGCATTGTAATAGCCGATCCAGCGGGTCAGGCCGACCCGCAGCTCCGAGCCGGTCTCGAACGCATGGAGATAGACGCATTCGTATTTCAGCGAGCGCCAAAGGCGTTCGATGAAGACGTTGTCCATCCAACGCCCGCGACCATCCATGCTGATCCGGATCTCGGCGTCCTTCAGCACGGCCGTGAAGGCAAAGCTGCTGAACTGGCTGCCCTGGTCGGTGTTGAAGATGGCCGGCCGCCCGAAGCGCGCCAGCGCTTCTTCCAATGCCATCACGCAAAAGCCGACATCCATCGTGTTCGACAGCCGCCAGGCCAGCACCTTGCGGGTTGCCCAGTCCATGATGGCGACCAGATACAGGAAGCCGCGCCGCATCGGGATGTAGGTGATGTCGGCGCACCACACATGGTTCGG
>JBBQXX010000217.1:0-4425 GCA_038209235.1 Sphingomonadales bacterium
CGTTGCTGTCCTTACGCGGTGTCAGCGCCACCCTTTGCTCCTTGCATCAACCTGGATTGCGGGACGTCACGCCCGGTTCAAGCTGGCGTCATTAGCGGCCACCTCGGGCAAAAGCCATGGCAAATTTGGTGTTGACCACCGCAGGTGTAGCATGCCGATCAGAACCGTTTGCGAAAGCTTAACGATATCACCCGGCCCTGCGGATCGATGAAACCGGGCTGAAAACGCAGTGGCACCTCACCAGCCTCGTTGGTCACCTGCTGCTGCGCGTTCAAGATATTGTCGATCGAGAAGCGCAGGCGGCTGCCCTTCAGGAACGGGATTGCCTCGGTCAGCTTGGGTTTGTTGTCAAAATTGACAAACGCACGCAGACCAAATGTGGCGATGTCGTTGAACCTCAAGTCAGTCGATCCGGGTAATCCGCCGCCATCGACGCGCGATCCGCTCTGATAATTGCCGCTGAAACGCAGGCCGATGCCGTTGCGGAACAACCCGCCCTCCAGCTCGACGCCATGGCGCGGTACGCCGCCGCTGCTGCCGATGGCCGATCCGCCCAGCAGGTCAAGCGCGGCAAGGCCGGGGCGGATGCGGATGGTCTCGTCAAAGCGCACGGTGTGATAGATCGAGACGTTCCAGCGCCCACCACGGCCACCTGCGCCGGGGCCAAAGCCGCCCGGCGGACCACCGCCGCCGCCCGGTCCCCTGGGTGGCCCGCCTGCTCCCGGCCCGCCTGCTCCCGGTCCGCCTGCTCCTGGTCCCGTGGTCGGACCACCAGCGCGCTGGCCTTCGCCACGTGGCACACCGCCTGCAGGTGGCGCAGCACCTGCCTCGCCCGGTCCGCGCGGCGCTCCACCGGCACCCTCGCGCCCGGACCCGCTACCTTGGCCAACACCGCTGCTGCCGCCACCGCCGCCACCGACACCTCCGCGATCACCACCGCCGATCTGCCTGGCAAAGCTTATGCCATAACGCAGCCGGTCGCTGGTTACCTCGTCGTAGTTGACCGCACGCTGATCGATGGCAAGCAGCGCACCGCTCGCATCGCGAATGATCCGATCGGGGAAAGCCGCCTCGATCTGCGGCGTCAGGATGGGGAAAGACGAGGTCGTGCCAAAGCTGCGGTTGCGGATGAACTCAGCCAGGAAGTCCAGCCCTTCGAGGAATGGCGGGCGATAGTTTAGCGAGATTTTCACATCGCGCCGCTCTTCGGGGGTCAGCAGCGGGTTGCCGCCGGTAATGATCGTCGCCAACACGGTTTCATTGCGCGCCAGATCGAAGGTGCTGACATTGGGGGTGATGATCTGCGGATCGCCCAGCTGGCTGACTCCCGGCGCTGCCTCCTCGCCGATGATCGATGCCTGAATGGTCAGCGTACCCGTCGGCGACCAGTTGAGGCCATAACCGAAGGTGAGCAACCCGCCGACATCGCTGAGCTCGCGATAGCCCAGATTGCCGTTGACCGAGAGCTTGCCGAACCAGTCGCTGAAATAGTCATCGACCAGCGGCACATCGATATTGGCCGAGATATTCGCCTCGCTGCGCGTCAGCGAGGTGATGCCTTGCCCTGCCCGGCGGCTGTCGGTCGAATCCTGGGCGCGCCGGACAAAGCCGCCGACCAGCGTCATGCTGACCGGACCAGCGGGCAGATCGACAACCTTGCCATTGACCGTCAGCTGCGTGTTGAACAGCTGGTTGCGGCTCTGGGCCGAATCGCTGATCAGCGCAGGCAGCTGGCTGCTCAGGCTGCCGGTAAAGGGATTGGTGGCGTTCGACGGGCTGGATATCGCCGCCTGCAACCCTGTCAGATCGGCCGAACGGTCGATGATCGTCAGCGTATCTACGCGTGTGTAATCCCCGGCCAGCGACCATTTCCACGCCGCGGGCAACACCCCGTTGGCGTTGAAACCCATCGAATAGGTGTCGGTATCGACCGTCCGGGTCAGCGTGCGCGGGTCACCGAATGCGGTCAGCAGGCTGACGGCACGGCTGAACGGAGAGAACGGATTGCTCACCGGAACGGTCAGCGCGCCGATATTCAGCCCAAGCAGCGAAGTGGCAAAGGTGTTGGTGTAGGTCGCGTTGAGCTGCACGTTGGTGTCGGGTCCAAGATTGCGGATATAGGTGGCGTTCGCCTGAATCCGGTCCGAATTGGGGATGAGCGTCCGAAATTCACCCAGATCGCTGGTGTTGGCCACGCCGGTAAAAGCCGATAGCGCTGGCGCGCCGGTGATACCCTGCGGCACTGCGACAAGGCTGAGCGGACTGGCCACCAACCCGCTCAGCGCCGGATCGATCGCCACCCCCGGCGCAAAAGGGAACGCGCCAATATTGCCGCCCAGCGCGAATGGCGCGCTGCTGCCGGGTTGAACGATACCGCGCTCGCTTTCGCGCAGAGCCGTTGCCATTTCGTATTCTACATCAACGATCAGGCGCGATGTCTTGCCAAGCTTTGTGAAGGTGCCCTCAAACTCGGTGTTGCCGTATCCACCCTGGGTTGACAATCCATTATCGGTTTCCACCGCAACGCTTTGATAATTATCGACAAGGATGATGTTGATGACACGCTGATCGGGCCGGAATCCGAATTTCAGCGCCAGTTCTTCAGGATACACCTCGACCTTCTGGATCGCCTCGGGTGGCAGGTCGCGGATCGCGCGGAAGCCGGAGACGCGCTGACCGTTGAGCAGCACCACCGGCTCGCCACTGCCGCGACCGCGCGCGCTGCCGGTCTGCGGCGCGATCTGTTGGAGCAGTTCGGCGAGCGAAGATGCGCCGTAGCTGGCAACGGCAGCGGCATCGAGCTCTGCTACCGGTGGCACATCGGTCTGAATCGCGCCGCGCAGTCGTTCGGCGGTTACGACGATAGTGTCGCCGTCGCTGCCTGGTCCAGTGCTGGCGGGTTCTTCGCTGTCGGGCGCAGCAACACCGGCCGGCTGGCCCTGCGCTGCATCGATGCTGGCAGTTCTGGTGGCTTCGGCCTCAGCCGCCAGCGCTGCGGCATAAGCTGCCGGGCTTGCAGCGATCGCCAGAGTTGCAGCAAAAGAAAGGCGCATGGCAAGTCTGGGCGCAAAACGCATCAGCAGGGGCAATCGCATCGGAATCGAAACTCTCGGGGTTGGGGACCGTCCGGGGAGACGCCTGGAATACAGTAATGTGTTGCGGTGCAATATGATGTGGCTAGCCAGCTTAACCAGTGATGATTTGTATCAAATGTTCGCACTCATCTGCGGCCGCCGTTTAGCGCCCGAAGCCCTGGAAAACATACCGCTGCACTCGCGCCTTTTCTTTTGCACGCATTGTCTGTAAGGCCCGCTCACATTTGTGCGGGTAGCCCTGTTCATGGCTGCCGCGCAAGGGGTGTTGCCACGCACACCAAACCCACAACCCATGAACCACATTGCAGGGGCCGAATGGCAAAAGAAGAACTTCTCGAAATGCGCGGCCAGGTGGTCGAATTGCTTCCCAACGCCATGTTCCGCGTCAAGCTGGAAAATGAACACGAAATCCTGGGCCACACCGCCGGCAAGATGCGCAAGAACCGTATCCGGGTGCTGGTGGGCGATGAGGTTCTGGTCGAACTGACCCCTTATGATCTGACCAAGGGCCGGATTACCTACCGCTTTAAATAATGCCCAAGCTGATCCTCGCATCCGCCAGCCCGCGCCGCTTGCAATTGCTGGCGCGGATCGGGGTAACGCCCGATGCCATCGTCCCTGCCGATATCGATGAAACCCCGCACAAGGGCGAGGTTGTGCGCGTTTACGCCGCGCGTATGGCAGCGCACAAGGCAGCGGTGGTCGCTGCTGCGCACCCCGATGCTGCTGTGCTGTCGGGTGACACGGTGGTCGCTGTCGGTCGACGTATCCTGCCCAAGGCGCAAAGCCAGGCTGATGCGCAGTTGTGTCTGGCGCTGTTGTCAGGCCGTCGTCACCGCGTGCTCTCTGCTGTAACGCTGGCGCTGCCCGATGGTCGCGCGCTGCACCGGCTGTCCGAGAGCGTCGTCACCTTCAAGCGGCTGCATGCCGATGAGATCGATGCCTATATCGCCAGCGGTGAATGGCAGGGCAAGGCGGGCGGCTACGCCATCCAGGGCAGCGCCGAAGCCCTAATACGCACGATGGCGGGCAGTTATAGCGGCATCATGGGTCTGCCGCTTTACGAGACGCGCAGCCTGTTGCTGACCGCCGGGCTGCTGTGCGCCGGATCATGACGCACTGGCTGTATGAGGACGGCATCGGCGAGGAGCGCGCCGCGCTGATCGATCAGCGCGGCATCATCGAAGCTCGCATCCAGCGCCACCGCATGCCCCATGGCCTGGGCGCGATCATAGAAGGTCGGCTGCTGGCGCGCAGCGCAGGCGGACATCGCGCCCGCATCATGCTCACCGATGGCAGCCAGGCCATGCTGCAACCGGTGCCCGCTGGC
>JBBQXX010000218.1:0-4368 GCA_038209235.1 Sphingomonadales bacterium
GAATTATATCTTGTCCATCCCAGCCTTGACCAATTCACTCTGGAACGATCCGGCACGCGCTATCTTCATAATTTCGAAGCGCGGAACATCGTAGGTGACGGCCTGCCATGGGAAGAGCCGCTCAAGTCGTACTTCGTCATGAAGGGAGGTGTCTGCACGTTCAGCAAGTTCATGGATTCGGATATCTACCCGCTGCTGGTAGGACGTCTTGAAAGCTGGGCACAGACCATTGGCGAAGGCGTGTTCTATTACGAACTTTCTGGCGGCGATTCAGTGTTGTTTGTCGACAGGAACCCGTTTCGGCTCATTGACGCCACGTTGCGTTTCCAGGATAAGGCCAGAAAATTCGTTGATGAGCCGGTCTCGTTGCGCTTTGGCGGTTCGGCAGGGCCAGTACTGTTTCACACAGTCAACCGCAGGCGTAACCAGGAAAGCTATGAAATTGACGTTCCGCTGGGACTGCCGCTCCGTCACGCCGCCCGGATCGAACCTCTCGCCGAACCAGACACCATCGTGGTCGATGATGCGTTTCGGCAGCGCGTACTTGAAATGAGCAACGGCGATCATGACGCCCAAACCGTTTCTTTTGAACCTGTTACCGCAGACTCAATCTTGCTGGCGACAGACCCCGATGGTCGTGTGCTGGTCCGCAAGGGGCCAGCCGACCCCGCCTATCCAACGCACTTATGGCGAGTAGTCCAGTCACGAGCAGAATAAACAATGACTGGTCATCGCGCTGCCAGTTATCGCCCTGCCAGTTATCGCCCTGTCAGTCATCGCCACGTCAGTCATTTTTACCGGATATTAGCAGTTGCATCTCTATGGTGGAACGACCATAGAGATGGCGTGGGCGGTCGATGAGAACTATCGACTTTATCCGCCCGTGCCTGAAAACCATGCAGGAGTTTCCCGATGAGGTAAAAACCGCCATCTCGCATGCCTTGACGATGGCATCCCTCGGCAGCAAGCATCAGGATGCAAAACCTCTCGTCGGCTTTCGTGGGGGCAGTGTTCTGGAAATTGCGATCAAGTACAGGGGAAACGCGTACCGCGTTGTCTATGCGCTCGAATTTGCAGATGCGATCTACGTAGTCCATGCTTTCCAGAAAAAAGCGCACCGCGGCATTTCCACGCCACAGCATGAGATCGAACTGGTCTTTGCCCGGCTCAAAGCGTTGCGCGCGGTACAGCGCAACAAAGGTAAACAAAAATGAATGCTCGGAACATCGCCATAACTGGGGTCAAAATCGAGATCGACCGGGGTAGCGGCAACGTGTTTGCTGATCTGGGTGTTGCCGATGCCAACGCCATGGCGCTGAAATCGGGTCTGGCGATCCGGCTGGGCGAACTGATCAAGCATCGTGGTCTCAGCCAGTCGGCAGCAGCAGCGCTTACCGGCATCAGCCAGCCTGATCTGTCTCGCCTGTTGCGCGGCCTGCTCCAGGATTTCAGCTCAGACCGGCTGGTGCGCGCGCTGAACCTTTTGGCGGCGGATGTCGAGATCACCGTCTATTCCGATGGCGATAAGGTCGGTGAGACAATCCACATGGCATCGGCAGCTTGACGGCCCATTTCACCTAAGCATCGCACTGATCGCCCGGCGGCGCTCAGCTTGGCGTCTCAGCCTTGATCAGCGCCGAACCATCACCTGTGGGGATCGACCAGATCACGACATTGCCGATCATCACGGCTGCAAGGATCAGCATCAGCAGTGGCTGTTTGCGCAGGCCCCGGCGCAGCAGAACGATGGCTCCAGCGATCAGCGCCATCGCGGTGAGCATAGCGAGCGAGAGGACTAGGTTGGACATGCAACCTGTGTGTCAGTCGAGACCGGGCACAGTCAATGCCGCATCGCGCAATCCGCGCCAGACGCGCGCGGCCTGAACCGTCTCAGGCACATCATGGACGCGAATGATGTGCGCGCCGCTGCCGATGGCCGCCAGCGCCAGCGCAACCGATCCCCCCAACCGCGCGTCCACCGCTGCCTCGTTCGACAGCGCGCCGATCATCCGCTTGCGGCTCGCGCCGAACAGCAGCGGCTGGCCCAGCGCAAGGAAAAGCGGCAGCGCGTTGACCAGAGCCAGATTGTCGGCCAGCGATTTGCCAAAGCCAAGGCCCGGATCGATGATGATCCGGCTGCGCGCGATCCCGGCAGCGACCACCGCCTCGATCCGCGCTTCCAGCCAGTCGAACACATCAGTCACCGCGTTGGCGTATTGCCCCCCGGCATGCGGATCGGCGCCTTGCGATGGCGCGTGCATCAGCACCACCGGGCAGCCCGCCTGCCGTACCACCTCAAGCGCGCGCGGATCGTATAGCAGCGCCGAGACATCGTTGACGATGTGCGCTCCTGCGGCAAGCGCTGCCTCCATCACCGCCGCCTTGCGCGTATCCACCGACACCATCGCACCGCTGCTGGCCAGCGCCGTGATCGCAGGGACGACGCGCGCAATCTCGTCGCCTTCCCACACCACAGGGGCATCGGGCCGGGTGGATTCGCCGCCGATGTCGATCAGCGCTGCGCCCGCAGCCAGCATGGCAAAGCCAGCATCGGCAGCCTGCGCCGGATTATCGGTAAAGCGCCCGCCATCTGAAAAGCTGTCCGGCGTGACATTCAATATGCCCATCACCTGCGGCTGATCGAAGCGCAGCATCCGCTCACCCAGCGCCATCGGCGGGTGCTGCCGGGAAAGGTTTGCGAACTGTGTCTGCGCGCGCTGCGCCTGTTCTTCGGGCAGCGCTTTAAGTGCATCGGCAAAGCCATCGACCGGCACGATTTGCCGTGCGATCAGAACGCCGTTGCCAAAAGTTTCCAGCGCGAGCAGATGGCACCAGACCAGGCTGCTGCCCAGCCGGATCGTCGCGCCGCCAAAGGTCTGCGGACTTTCCGCCAGCCCGACCGGGCGCACATAGAGTCTGGCTGCCATCGCGCTCAGGGCTCGGTGGCCAGAAGATAGGTCTGGCGCAGACTGTCGATCGGCTTCAGGCCATCCTTGGCCTCGATATACCAATAGGTCCAGCCGTTGCACGACGGCGCGTTCTGCAACTGTGCTCCGACCTTGTGGATCGACCCTGTGATATCGCCGGTGAGCAGCGAGCCATCGGCACGCACCGTGGCACAGTGTTTGCGCGCCTTGTCCATGATTACCGTACCCACCTTGACATAGCCTGTCTCGACCAGCATGCCGAACGCCACGCGCGGCTGGCTCTTGGGCGATTGCATCGTCCTCAGACCCGATTCATCGAGCGGCAGCGCTGCTTCGATCCGGTCTTGCGCAACCTCGCAATAGGTCGCGTCCCGCTCGCAGCCGATCCATTGGCGACCCAGCCGCTTGGCCACCGCGCCGGTGGTGCCGGTCCCGAAAAACGGATCGAGCACAACATCGCCCGGATTGGTGCACGCCAGCAGGATACGATACAGCAAGGCTTCTGGCTTTTGGGTGGGGTGCGCCTTGGTGCCGCCGCGCTTCAACCGTTCCTGGCCGCCACAGATCGGGATTACCCAGTCAGAGCGCATCTGCAGTTCATCGTTCAGCGTTTTCATCGCGCGATAGTTGAAGGTGTATTTCGATTTTTCACCACGCGACGCCCAGATCAGGGTCTCGTGGGCGTTGGTAAAGCGCGTGCCGCGAAAGTTAGGCATCGGGTTGGCCTTGCGCCACACGATGTCGTTGAGGATCCAGAAGCCCAGATCCTGCAAGGTCGCGCCGACGCGGAAGATGTTGTGATAGCTGCCGATCACCCACAGCGAACCATCGGGCTTGAGAATACGCCGCGCCTCGGCCAGCCATTCGCGGGTAAACCGGTCATACGCGGCAAAGGTGTCGAACTTGTCCCAATCGTTGTCGACCGCATCGACGCGTCCGCCTTCAGGCCGGAACAGGTCGCCGCCCAGTTGCAGGTTATAGGGCGGGTCGGCAAACACCATGTCGATCGAACCGGTCGGCAGCCGCCGCATCTCTTCGATACAATCGCCGCGCAATATCTGGCCCAGCGGAAGCTCAGGCTTCGCGACCGGCTTGCTCCGCGCAGGCGAGCGCAGACTGCGCAGTGCAGGCGCAATCATCTCACCGGTCTGAACCACCATATACACCCCCCGCTTGCCCTCATCAGGGCTCTGCATGAGTCCTCGGCGACCATTGGTCAAGGTCAAAACCCTAGGGATTCGGGGTGTTCAAATGGTTAACGGCGGGTCTCGGCGGCAGAACACAATGAGCCCAGATCTACATATTGAGTCTCGTTAACCAATCGGGACTCAACCGCTTGTGGTGTGGCGCAGAGGACTCGCACAGCAGAATAATTGATCCATCCTTGCTTAGAGCAATATAGCCTGCGCCACCGGAGCAAAGCTTTTGCGGTGCAGCGGGC
>JBBQXX010000219.1:0-4362 GCA_038209235.1 Sphingomonadales bacterium
CCGTGAATGGACGCCAGCCAAACGTTTTTCGCAGGGGCAAACACATGACATCTGCGCCTGACCCCCAAGCGGCGGTGCACCAACTGCCACCCGTGATCCGCATTACGCTGCGCATCTGGCTGAAGGTCTACGGCGGGGTTCTGGCGTCGGCACGGCCGCTGTTCGATCTGGCGGTTTGGCTGGCGGTGGCACAGGTGCTGCTCGCCTCGGGACTGGTCAAGCCGACCGACTGGTCGCGCGCGCGGCCATTGGCGACCTTTGAATATCCGGTTGCGTTTATGGATGCGCCAACGGCTGCTGTTACCGGGCTGGCGATCGAGGTGGCACCGGGCAGCTTTCGGCAGACCGCGCGAATGCCGGCTGGCTCGATAGCAACGTGTTGTATGATGCCCGGCCAGAGATGGTGCCTTGCACATTGGCCGCGTGTCGTGGTGGTCGGCGGCGGCTTTGGCGGCTTTGGCGGCTTGGCGTGCGTTTCGGCGCTGCGCAAGCTGCCGGTGCGCGTCACCTTGATTGACCGGCAGAACTATCTGTTTCAGCCGTTGCTTTACCAGGGCGCCAAAGCGTCGCTTTTTCCTGCCGATGTCGCCATTCCGATCCGCAGATTGTTTCGCCGCGATGGCAATGTGAGCGTATCGCTCGCCGCATCGATCCGGCGTCGGCGCGCATCATCCTGATGCAGGCGGGCGACCGCATCCTGCCCGCTTTCCCGCAAGACCTGTCGGCCCGCGCCGCTGCCTCGCTTGAGGCGCTGGGGGTCGAGATCCGGCTCGATGCGCGGGTCACCGGCATCACGGCGAACCGGGTGATGATCGGCGAGGAGACCATCGAAAGCCAAACCGTGCGGTGGGCCGCAGGCGTCGTCGCCTCGCCGGTGGCGAACTGCGCGGACGCCCCGCCGATGCGCCGTTCCGCTATCGCCATCAGGGCAGCCTGGCGACCATTGGCCGCAAGAGCGCGGTCGCAGATTTCGGCTGGATCAAGCTGCACGGCGCGATTGCATGGTGGCTATGGGGCGCGGTCCATGTCGGCTTCCTGGCAGGCTTCCGCAACCGCACCACCGTGATCATCAACTGGATGTGGAGCTATGTAACCCAACGCGCCGGAATCCGGCTGATCACGATGAGCGGACGTGATGGGATGGGGTGATGGGGCGGGCGAGTTTGGTGCGGCGTTGGCCTGCTAGTGGCGGGAGGGCATCTGCGGGTGGTCCGATTGGACAGGCATTACGTGTGGACGTTGAAAGATGATCAATCAATGTGGCCAGCTTTTCTCAGTAGGACGATGTCATCCGTCGCTTTGGCGTGAAAGGATACAAACTCACGATAACCTGCTGAAATGTCCAGTTTGCGCATCAGATCGCGATCGGTTTCAGAATAAAGTATGGCGATTCCCTTGGGGGCAAGCAAATCGCGCGCGCCGCCGTTGCGGCGGATGCGTTTCATGAAATCATCCTGAGCGGCGATTGCGGCAACCTGCACGCGAGATATCGGCAGGCCGATGCAGCTTTCGAACAATGCAGCCAACCGCCGGGTGCCCCTGCCACTGGCCATAATTGAGCTGCGTAGATCGTCGTCGATCAACGACCAGAAATTGGGTGTGTAAGGAAAGTCAGAAACCAGCCACCAGATGTTGCGGGTGCCAGCAGCAGAAAAGCTCGTTTTTGCATCACGATTTGCGCCTCCACGCAGATAGTCAGGACGAGCCTTGGCCAGCCCGACTGCGCATTTGGCTGCGGTTTCATTAACACGCAGCAAGATGCAGAATTGGTTGATTGCTTCAGGTGGTATCATCCAACCCGAACCGCCGCCGGTAGTGGATTTCACATCAACCTCCCGCCCACCGATCAGCAGATCGAGCAACACGCCGCGCGGAACTTGTAACCAATCGCGTAACAAAATTTCGAACTTTGTGCCCAGATATGTTTTCTCGGTCTTTTCCAGATCTCTGAAAAAAAACCGTCCGGTGCGTGCTGTATCAATCACCTCGTCTATGGCCGACCGGAAGAAACTGCTCAGCTTGGCCTGAAACAACTCGTGCCCTCCGACTGCCGACAAAAGATCCGCCTCCAACGCAGCAAGATCGCAATAATCAAAGTGACTTGCCGTCAGAGGCCGATAGCCGCTGTCAGCAAATTGCATCACGCTACCGCACGGACCAGAAAATGCTTTTGCACGGACAGCGCCACCTGCAAGTTTCGAGCTACAGCACGAGCTACCGGTGGCGGGAAAGCATTGCCTACTTGGCGATAGCTGATGGTTTTGCCACCGTGGAATGTCCAGTCATCGGGAAAACCTTGAAGCCGAGCGACCATTCGCACGGTTAGGCGTGGAATGCCCTCGAATTCGGGGCCGGGGGCTTCATTGAACAGGCTTTTGCCTTCTACGCCCAAAGTTGCCCAAGCTCGCCTGGCACGGGTAGGGCCGAGATCGGGGCCACCGTGCTTTTTTGATCCGCCAACAATGGTGGGAGCGATATCGTTTGCGCCTGCCGCCCAGGCTTTTGCGCCTTGCCAACCGTTTGCGCCCATCAGATCAACCAGCGTCTCGCCAACGGTTGGCGGGTTGTGTGGCGACACATCAGGCCAATCAAATGCATCGACCAGTTCCTTGCGCAGCGCCACGATGATCACACGGGGGCGCAACTGTGGAACGCCGAAATCGGACGCATTGAGCAGCCGCCATTCGGTGCGATAGCCAAGTTTGTTCAACTGCGCTTTAAGGCTGATGCGGTAATCTTCGAACACAGCTGAAAGAAAGCCACGCACATTCTCGATCATAACCGCCTGCGGTCGGATTTCATCGATCAAGCGAATGGCAGCTGGAAACAGATTGCGCTCGTCGAGTTCGCCCAATTGCTTGCCGGCGATGGAGAACGGCGGGCATGGCAGGCCACCGGCAAATAAATCTGTGCTTTTGAACGGACGGCCATCAAAGCCATTCATATCTGCACAGCGCACGTCCCATTGCGGTCGGTTGAGGCGGAGGGTTGTAGCAAAATCGGGTTCGATCTCGACCAGCGCATTATGCCGAAACCCGGCCTGCTCAAGGCCGAGCGCCTGCCCACCAGCGCCTGCGCAGAATTCTATGGAGTGCATTGTAGCCCCGAAAGTTTGCTCGCGTTCGTATTTTGTTCTAAATATTAATATATAATTTACAACGGGTAAATTTCAAATCTCGTTACACCAGCCGACGGGTATGAACGGTTCTATTTGACAAAACGAATTACGATGCTGAAAACGCCGCTACCCTGCGCCACGACTCGCAGGAAGTAGGTCTATCCGCCAACCGTAAAGGCGTATACGCGCACACCCGGTTTGTCGTGGCGGCGGCTAGACTGAAACACTTTCCTTTCGAGCTGTTGCACTCACTCCGCAGCAATCCCCGCCTGTTTGAACATGTCCTCGCCGTCATCGACGACCAGCACTTCGTTGGCGGCTTTCTTCTGCCGTTTGTCGAACGAGCTCCACACTTCGTTCCAGTTGCCGCGGGTGGCGCCCTTGGAATATTCGGTGGAGCGGGTTTCGAAGAAGTTGGCATGCTCCACGCCGTTGAGCAGCGGGGCGAGCCAGGGCAGGGGGTGGTCCTCGATCATATAGACCGGCTGGAAGCCCAGCTGGCCCAGCCGCCAATCGGCGATGTAGCGGATGTAGCGCTTGATCTCCTTGGCGGTCATGCCGTGCACCGGCCCGTCCTGGAACGCCAGATCGATGAACGCATCTTCCAGCCGCACCGTCTTCTGGCAGCAATCGATGATGTCTTCCTTTACCGCCTTGGTCAGGCAGTCGCGTTCGGCGCAAAACGCGTGGAACAGCTTGGTGATGCCTTCGCAATGCAGGCTTTCATCGCGCACCGACCAGCTGACGATCTGCCCCATGCCCTTCATCTTGTTGAAGCGCGGGAAATTCATCAGCATCGCAAAGCTGGCAAACAGCTGCAAACCCTCAGTAAAGCCACCAAACATGGCGAGCGTGCGCGCAATATCCTGATCGTTGTCGACACCGAATTCGGCCAGATAATCGTGCTTGGCCTTCATCTCCTCATACTCGAGGAACATGCCGTACTCGCTTTCGGGCATGCCGATGGTGTCGAGCAGGTGCGAATATGCCGCGATGTGCACGGTTTCCATGTTGCTGAACGCGGTCAGCATCATCTTGACCTCGGTCGGCTTGAAGACGCGGGCGTATTTATCGTGATAGCAGTTCTGCACCTCGACATCGGCCTGGGTGAAAAAGCGGAAGATCTGCGTCAGCAGATTGCGCTCGTGATCGGACAGCTTCTGCGCCCAGTCACGGCAATCCTCACCCAAAGGCACTTCCTCGGGCATCCAGTGAATCTGCTGCTGACGCTTCCAGAAATCATA
>JBBQXX010000220.1:0-4348 GCA_038209235.1 Sphingomonadales bacterium
GGTGAGTGGGTCTTTGCGCTGTGCCTTGCGGGCGACGGCGATTCTGTGGTCCACGTCGAGCATGAAGGCATGAAAATGGTCGCGCCGTTTGGCCGGGATGGCGAGCGTTTCGATGAACAAATCCATCAGCATCGATTTGCCGCGTCCGACTCCGCCCCACAGATAGACGCCGCGTGGATCGGAACCGGCGGCGGGGGTGCCAACGAGCCGGGCATACCAAGGGTGCTTGGTCGGCGGCGCTTCCAACTCGCGCTGCAACCGGTCGAGCCGCTCCACCGCCGCGCGTTGATCGGGGTCGGCGCGCAATTCGCCGCTGGCGATCAACGCTTCGTACCGGGGGATCAGTCCTGCCATGTCGGCCGGCCTCAGCCGCGCGAGCGCATCTTGCGCACGATGCCCGAATAGCTGGCGATGATCTCCTCGCCGCCATCATCGCGGGGCTGTGTGGCAAGGCCGCGCAGGAACAGCATCCGTCCGGTTTCGCGCACGATTTCGCTTACCGCGTCCAATGGCCGCGACGGATCGCCGCCGCCCACGAACTGCGTCGAAAGCTCGACCGTGACCGAAGGCCCAGCCTCGCCACTGCCGTTGATGTGCATCGCAGCAAACAGGGCTATGTCGATCAGGCCCAGCGTCACCGCGCCGTGGACATTATCGGTCAGATTGGTGTGCCGGCGTTCGGGGAACATCCGCAGGCGGCATTTATCGCCTTCCTTGCGTACCCGCATATCGCCCAGCACCGCAGTGTTGAAGCGCGTGCGATCAACCAGATTCCAGCTGTACCAACCATCCTCACCTCCGCAATCTTCCGGGGCAAGAGGGTGGTGATCGAATGGCGCGAAGATGGGTTCGCTGTCAGCCATGGTTACGCGCCTGCCTGTTCGATCAGCCGGATCAGATGGTCCGTTCGGCCATCATCTTCTTGGTTTCGGCAATCGCCTTGGCTGGGCTGAGACCCTTTGGGCACACGTTCGCGCAGTTCATGATGGTGTGGCAGCGATACAGACGGAATGGATCCTCGAGGCTGTCGAGCCGCTCTCCGGTCATCTCGTCGCGGCTATCGGCCAGCCAGCGATAGGCCTGTAACAGGACGGCAGGGCCAAGGAATTTGTCCGAATTCCACCAGTAACTGGGGCAACTGGTCGAGCAGCACGCACACAGGATGCATTCGTAAAGGCCATCGAGCTTGGCGCGATCGGCAGGGCTTTGCAGCCGTTCCTTGCCCGAGGGCACCGGGGTGACGGTCTGCAGCCAAGGGCGGATCGAGGCATATTGCGCATAAAAATGCGAGAAATCGGGGACCAGATCCTTGATCACATCCATATGCGGCAGCGGAGTGATACGCACATCGCCCTTGCAATCCTCGATCGCGGTGGTGCAGGCAAGCGCGTTGCGACCGTTGATGTTCATCGAGCACGATCCGCAAATGCCCTCACGGCATGAGCGGCGGAAGGTCAGCGTCGAGTCCTGCTCGCTCTTCATCTTGATCAGCGCATCGAGCACCATCGGCCCGCAATCGTCCAGATCGATACCGAACGTGTCGTAACGCGGGTTCTCGCCGCTGTCGGGGTCGTAGCGATAGACCTTGAATTTTTTGGTCCGCCCGCCGGTTTTCGCCTGAAACGCCAGACCTTTGCCGGTGATCTTGCTGTTTGCTGGAAGCGTAAACGTAGCCATGGATTCCCTCTCGAATGCGTGCGTCCGCTGTAAGCGATAACCTCTTTTTGCTCCTGCCTCAACGGAAGATGGCATCATAGGCGAAAAAGGTGCCTTACCCCATCAGCCCGTGGCTGCGCAGGCTTTCGGCGACGATCGTTTCGATAAGCTGTTCCTGCGTCCAGCCGGCGCGGGTGGCAGAGCGGCCGAAGACCTTTTTCGACCACAGGTTGCAGTTGAGGTTGACCTCAAGAAAATTCAGCTCGCCCTTGTCCGCATCCAGCCGGAATTCATAGCGGCCATAGTCGAACGGCACGAATTCCTGTGCCAGATTGGCGGTGTGTTCGGCGATCGGCGCTTCGAATGGCGATCCTTCGAAATCGACCAGCTCATACTTGCTGGCGCGTTCGACCAGATCGCGCTTTTCCCAGTAGGTGCGCAGATGCGACGGGTCTGCCTGCTCAAACAGCATCATCGGCAAGATCACCGGGCGGCCATTGATCGTCACCACCGGCACCTCGACATCACTGCCGGTGAGGAACGGCTCGACGATGGCATCATGGCCTTCCTCATGGATCGCAGCGATCGCATCCTTGACGCCTGCCCAGTCGCCTGCATCGCGCACCCCCCAGCTGGCCGACGAGGCGTTGGGCTTGATCACCATGCGCTCGGCCATCGGGCACAGCTTTTCATCGACCGGCCCGCCATGGCGATAGATCGCCCAGTCGGCTGTGGGAATGCCGCGCGCGCGCGCCACCAGCTTGCTCAGGTGCTTGTCGTCAGACAGACCACGCAGGATCGGGCTTCCCCCCAGATAGGGCAGGCTCCGGCGGTTGCACAGCAACGGCACCAGCATCTCTGAATTCACAAAGCCGCCGCGATTGAGCAGCGAAAAGACAAAATCGACCTCTGGAGGATCGAACAGCATCGCATACTGGTTGCCGGCGGTCAGGTTGTCGAACAGCCCTGCAAGGATCGTACGCACCTCGTTGTGATAAACCGCATGGTTGCCGTCTTCGGCGTGCAGCGAGCCATCACCCAGCGCGTGCTTGGCCAGGAACAGCAACTTGAGCGTTGCGCGCGTTCGGGCATTGATGGTGAGCGGGGCGGGATAGCGGGTCAAGGGCAGGGCGTACTTTCAATCTGGCGGGGCTGCGGTGGCGGCTGCTCCGGGTGTCAGGATAGCGCGGCGTCAGGATAGCCGGGCCTCAATATAGCCGGGCCTCAAGATAGTAAGGTCTGCTGGCCAAGACAACTTGCCAATGCGGCCAACAATCCTCTAGGCGACGCCCATATCCGCTTCGGGGGCGCAGCGAAAGTACCGTTTCATGCAACAAGACCACGACAGGGCCGTCAGCCACCTGCTGACCATCGGCGGTGACGAACGGATCGTTCCTGCGCACGCAGATGGCACCAACAAGTATTTCGCGTCGCCCTTTCCGCGCGAAACGGTGACCTATGCCTCGTCCACCGCGAACGATATTTCACCCGCCGCGTTTGCGCACATCGCCGCATTCGTTGGCGAGCATGGCATCGCGTCGCAGATCAGCGGCGCGCATTATGCAGGTCATCTGGCCGCGCTGCGCAGCCGAATTGCCGAAGCGTACAGTCTGCCGACAGGCACCGACATCGCGTTCTCCGCCTCGGGCACCGATCTTGAATATATCGCGCTTCAGGCCTTTGCCGGGCGCGCAGCCCATGGCATCCACAATGTGTTGCTGGGTGCAGACGAGGTCGGCAGCGGTTGCATCCTGAGCGCGCATGGCCAGTATTTCGCAAGCCAGACCGCGCTGGATATCGCCACCGACAAGGGCGTTGCGGTGCCGGGGCTGGGGCCGGTGTCGCTGACCGAGATATCGGTGCGCAACGGTTTTGGCGATGCATCGGGCAGCGCGCTGATCGTGGCCGGAATGCGCAGCCAGATCGAACACGCGATCGCGGCCGGCCAGTTTGCGCTGCTGCATGTCGTGCACGGCTCCAAGACCGGGCTGATCCTGCCGCATCTGGATGATATCGATGCGCTGATCGCGCGTTATGGCGATGGCATCGGCTTTGTCGTCGATGCGTGTCAGGCGCGGATCACCAGCGCGGCCATCGCCGATTATCTGGCGCGCGGCGCAGTCGTGCTGCTCACCGGATCGAAGTTCATGGGCGGCCCGCCGTTTTGCGGATTTGCGCTGGTGCCGCAGCAGATCGCCGTGCGCATCGCGCCGCTGGGCGAGGGCATGGCGAGCATCTTTCGCCGCGCCGAACTGCCTGGCGGTTGGGCTGGCGTGGACCGCTTGCCCGATAGCGGCAACGCTGGCCTGACCGTGCGGCTGGAGGCGGCGCTGTTCGAGCTCGAACGCTTTCAGGCGCTCAATTTTGCCGATGTCGAGCGCGTCATCGAACAGTTCCGCGGCGCATCGATGGCGCTGGTCGAGCGCATCGGCGGCACCCGCGTCCTGCCCTATCCGATGGCCGACAGGGACCAGGCCAGCTCCCACCCGATCGAGATGCGCACGCTGACGACAATCGACCTGAGCGGCGAGGCGCGATCAATCGATTTCGACGCCGCCGCAGCCATCCAGGCCGCGATGATGCAAAACAACGTGCGGCTGGGCCAACCGGTAAAATGCGCGCGTTTCCAGGGACCAGACATGGCAGGCAAGGTGCGAGGCACGCTGCGCATCGGCCTGTCGATGCCACAGGT
>JBBQXX010000221.1:0-4333 GCA_038209235.1 Sphingomonadales bacterium
TGAATGGCGCGAGCCGGGGTGCTCGGCGTGCCTTGGCATGAACCCCGACAAGGTGCCCAGCGGCGAACGCTGCGCCTCGACATCCAACCGCAATTTCGTAGGCCGTCAGGGGCCGGGCGCACGCACCCATCTGGTCTCACCCGCAATGGCCGCAGCAGCAGCGGTAACCGGACGGCTAAGCGATGTGCGCACGTTGATGTGATTGCAGGTTCGCGCTTGCCAAAGCCGCCAGCTTGCGTGATTCTGGCATAAAGCGGTAACGGGCAGGGAACAGCTATAATGCGCAGCATCAGCATACTTATGGCAGCGAGCATCGGTATTGCCGCCTGCGCGCCTGCCACGGCGCAAATGGCCGAAATGAAGCTGTGGCGGCTCGATTGCGGCACCGTTGCCGCCAATGATCTCAACGTGTTTTCGGACACCAAGGCCTACACCGGCCAGTCCAAAACGCTGACCAGCAGCTGTTATCTGATCCAGCACGGCAGCGATTATCTGCTGTGGGATACAGGGCTGCCCTCGGCGATCAAGGGCAAGCCGCTCGATCCCGAACTGGCGATGGACGCCACCGTCACCAGAACGATCAAGGAGCAGCTTGCGACGCTGGGTATCGATCCTGCCAAGATAACCCACGTTGCGGTCAGCCATTATCATTTCGATCACAGCGGCCAGCTGGCCGAGTTTCCCGGTGCCAAGCTGATCGTCGGCAAGGGCGACTGGACCGTGCTGACCACCGATCCGGCGGCATTCGGGGCCGACCCCAAGCCGTTTGCGCACTGGATTTCGGGTGGCGGCAAGGTCGACGTGGCAGCCACCGACAAGGACGTGTTTGGCGATGGCACCGTTATCATGCTGCGCCTGCCAGGCCATACGCCGGGTCACAGCGGGCTGCTGGTGCGGCTCAAGGGCAAGGGGCCGATTCTGCTGACCGGAGATCTCGCGCATTTCACCGAAAATTATGCGACCAATGGTGTGCCGACGTTCAACGTCAACCGTGCTGAAACGCTCGCATCGCTTGACCGGTTCAAGAAACTGGCCGACAATCTGAAAGCGACAGTCATCATTCAGCACGAACCGGCGGATATCGCAAAGCTGCCGGCATTTCCCCAAGCGGCGGAGTAACCAACCTGTGACCAAAGACAAGAAAGACGGCTGGTCAAACAGCGCCATGGCGGGCGCAGCGGTCGGATCAGCAGCGCTCGCAGCAGCTTTGCTGTATGTCGGCAAGCAGTTCACCAAACCGAAATCGGAAGCGGCCAAGCCCGCCGATGAACCCGGCGCAGAGGCAACCGAGGGTCCGCATGCAACCGATTGATCGCGTCGAGGGCCGGGCGATCCCGTTTGGCCGCAAGAATGTCGATACCGATATCATCATCCCGTCGCGGTGGTTGAAGACGATCAGCCGCGAAGGGCTGGGCGCTGGCGCGTTCGAGTCGGTGCGCGCCGAGTCCGGCAACGTGTTCGATGACCCTGAATATGCAGGCGCACCGATCCTCATCGCTGGCGACAATTTCGGTTGCGGATCAAGCCGCGAGCATGCCGCCTGGGCGCTGATCGATCTGGGCATCACTGCGGTCATCGCGCCCGGCTTTTCGGATATTTTTGCAAGCAACGCCTTCAAGAACGGCATGCTGACCGTGGTTCTGCCACAAGCGGCGGTGGACCGGCTGATGGATGTGGCTGTGCGCGATACCATCCATATAGATCTGGAAAGCCAGACCGTGACCACCCCGTTCCAGGACCGCTTCACCTTCGACATCGACCCCTTTCGCAAGGCCTGCCTGATGCAGGGGCTGGATGAGATTGGCCTGACTTTAAGCAAGGTGGATGCGATCAGCGCCTATGAGGCGAAGGTCGGTACCGAGCGGCCCTGGCTGGTGCCTGCCGAAGCCTGAATCGCTCGCTGGCGAAAGCCAGAGCCCAGCAGCCCGAGCCCAACCGGTCCGATTGCACTATAGACGCCCAAAATTAGACGCCCAAAATCAGACACCCAAAATTAGACGCGCAAAATTGCGGCCTTCGCCCGAAAACAACATAGCAACAACGGAGACTCCCTGACATGAAAGCCCTTTTGTCGACCGCTGCTGGTGGCCCAGAGACGCTTCAAATGACCGAAATCGATGCACCGGTCGCAGGACCGGGGGAGCTGCTGGTCGCGGTCAAGGCCTGCTCGATCAACTTCCCCGACGCGCTGATCATCAAGGACCTGTATCAACTCAAGCCCCAGCGCCCGTTCGCTCCGGGCAGCGAGATCGCAGGCACGGTCGAAGCGCTGGGCGAGGGCGTTACCGGATGGGCGGTGGGCGACCGGGTGATCGCGGGCACCGGCTTTGGCGGGCTGGTCGAAAAGAAAGTCGTGGCGGCGGCGGGCACCTTTAAATTGCCCGACCAGTTCAGCTTCGAACAAGGCGCATCGCTGTTGATGACCTATGGCACCTCGATCCACGCGCTCAAGGATCGCGGCCACATCAAGCCGGGCGACACCCTGCTGGTGCTGGGCGCTGCAGGCGGCGTCGGGCTGGCGGCGGTCGAACTGGGCAAGGCCTATGGCGCGCGCGTGATCGCTGCGGTGTCGAGCGAGGAAAAGGCGCAGGCCGCACGCGAATCGGGGGCGGATGGCACCGTGATCTATGCGCGCCAGCCGTTCGACAAGGATCAGTCCAAGGCACTGGCCAGCGCGTTCAAGGATGCGGTCGGACCCAACGGCGCAGATATCATCTACGATGCCGTCGGCGGCGACTACAGCGAGCCTGCGGTGCGCGCGATGGCGTGGGAAGGGCGATTTCTGGTCGTCGGCTTTCCCGCCGGGATCGCCAGGCTGCCGCTCAACCTCACACTGCTCAAGAGCTGCGATGTATGCGGCGTGTTCTGGGGCGCTTTTGCCGCGCGCGAGCCGCAGCGCAATGCAGCCAACATCGCCGAACTGTTCGATTTATGGACAGCAGGCAAGATTTCGCCGCGCATATCGCAAAGCTACAGCTTTGATCGTGCACCCGAAGCCATTGCCAAACTGGAAAACCGTGAGGCGATCGGCAAGCTGGTGGTGACCATTTAACGTGGTGTGCCGCTTGCCGCTTGCCGGTGGCGCGCCGGGTGCGTATGCGGAGCGCCAGACCTGCATGAACAACACGAGGCAGACATGACCACTTTCAATGATCGCGAACGCGCGTTCGAAGCAAAGTTTGCAGCCGACCAGGATCTTCAGTTCCGCATCACCGCACGGCGCAACCGGCTGTTGGGCAACTGGGCGGCAAAGCTCATGGGGCTCACTCCGGCTGAGACCGATTCCTATTCCAAGTCGGTTGTGCAGGCCGATTTCGAAGAGGCGGGCGACGAAGACGTGGTGCGCAAGCTGCTCGGCGATCTGCTATCGGCAGGGGTCGAGATCGACGACCTGGGTGTGCGCGCCGCAGTCGAGGCCAATATGGTCGAGGCGCGCCGCCAGTATATAGAAGAGGCTAACTGAGCGATGCCCATGGCTGCTGCCGATATTGAAGCCCTGATCAAGCAGGGCATTCCCGATGCTGACGTTTCGATCACCGATCTGGCTGGCGATGGCGATCATTATGCCGCGCATGTCGTGGCGGAGAGCTTTCGCCCGATGACCCGCATTGCAAGGCAGCGTGCGGTCTACGCCGCGCTCGGTGGGCGGATGGGGGGCGAACTTCACGCCTTGCAACTGACCACGGCTGTGCCTAGCTAAATGACAGTCTGTTTAAGGGAGATAAAGCCATGACCGAGACCGCACATACCCGCATCGGCGCGCTGGTCGCGTCGAATGATGTATTGCTGTTCATGAAGGGGACGCCGCTGTTTCCGCAGTGCGGCTTTTCCAGCAAGGCGATCGCCATACTCGACCATCTGGGCGTCGATTATGAAAGCGTCGATGTGCTGCAGGACATGGAAGTGCGCCAGGGCATCAAGGAATTTTCCGATTGGCCGACCGTTCCCCAGCTGTATGTGAAGGGCGAATTCGTCGGCGGCAGCGATATCATGATCGAAATGTTCCAGGCCGGCGAACTGCACACGCTGGTGGCCGAATCCGGCATCGCGACGCAGGCCTGACCGGCGCCGCGCGGCCGGATCGGCCCAGTTCATGCCCCAGCCCGCACCCCGCCTTGCCGTGTCCGCCATCTGGGACGGCATGACATCCCTGCTGACCGCCGATCTTTCGCGGATGTTCTTCGTGGCGGCTCCGTTCACCCTGCTGGTGGCGGTGGCCGTGCAACTGTTCGGGCCGCCGGCACCCATCACGGTCACGGAAATCACGCCGTCGCAGATGCTGTGGCGGCTGGCGCTGCCCAGCCTGGCTGCGGCGCTGGCCCAACTGGCGATC
>JBBQXX010000222.1:0-4323 GCA_038209235.1 Sphingomonadales bacterium
TCGCGGTCGGATGCAACTTCGGACAGCGTGTAGATCGTCGCTCCCCGCGCGGTCTGCGATGCGGCCGCATCAGCGTGCACCGATATGAACAGGTCCGCGCCCAGCCGCCGGGCAATGCCATAGCGCTCTTCGAGCACCAGAAATTCATCGGTATCGCGGGTCAGCGCGACACGCACCCGCCCGGTCTTGAGCAGCTCTTCGCGGATCGCACGCGCCACCGCCAGCGTTACCTTGCTTTCATGCGTGCCATCATGCGGGCTGATTGCACCGGGATCATGACCGCCGTGCCCGGCATCGATCACCACCAGCGGGCGCGACTTGTCCGATGGTCCTTCGATCCTGGGCAGACGCGGCGCCTTGGAGGGCTTGGGCAGCGTGATGCGCACGCTGTAGCGGCGCTGCGGCGGCTCTGCCCGGAACTGCGCAGGCGGCACGAACGACTGGCGTGGCCCGGCCAGTACCGCACGCAGATCAGCCGATCCGATTTCGGTGACCGACAGGGTCAGGCTTCGGCCATCGTCTGAAAAAGTACCCGAACTGATCACCGCCGGGCGATCCAGATCGAGCACGACGCGCGCGGTATCATTGTCATATTGCGCCATACGCACCGTGCGGAATATGCCGCCCTGGCTGGTCGAACTTGCCCCCGCCGTGGCACCCTTGACATCGATGGCGATGCGGTCAGGCCCGCTGAGTACAAAGCTGCTGGCGCTGTCGATGACGTCGTTGAAGTGCAGCACAACCTGATTGTTGCGCACCTCCACATGCGAAACCTCGCCTGCCTGTACAGGAGCCGTACAAGCCAGAGACGCACATATCGAAGACAGCCACAGCATGCCTGCCTTATGCCCCCGGCCTGATTGACCGGTCCAGTAGATTTTCATGAGTCCCGGATTCCTGCCTGTTCCCTTGATGAAGGCAGCATTAGGGTTAAGCGGAAAAAACCGTGTGAAACGATCTGGTTAACAGGAATTTCAGCATGTCACACAACAAGGGCAACAATATTGCACCTGATGACTTTTGCTGCATTGCAACAATGCCGCGCACAACGCTGATCCCAGCTTTTAGTTGCCGTGCCCAGCAAGCAATGCTAGCAAAGCAATGCGGCACATGGGCTTATCTGCCCCGCCCGCAATCACTGACAGCATCGCGGACCCAATTTCTGTCCCGGTGCCGTATCATCAGGTTGACGCTTTATGGGTTCGAATACCGCCATTTCCGCGACCCCGCTTTCGGGCGGTTGGCTGCGGGAATGCGACGCGGCCAGTGCGCTTGACGCACTGCGAACCTGTTCAGCAGACGCAATACATCTTGTACCAACCAGTTTGCGCATCCCCCCGCCTCGGCGGGGGGACAGCGCTATTGCCAACAGAAGCGCAGCGACCCGGCCGGTTCCGCCCGGTGCGCGCGCACGGAGAATATTGAATGACAACGCGCATGTTGATCGATGCGCGCCACCAGGAAGAAACCCGGGTGGCGGTGCTCAAGGGAAGTCGGATTGAAGAGTTCGATTTCGAATCTGCTGAACACAAGCAGATCAAAGGCAATATCTACCTCGCCAAGGTAACCAGGGTTGAACCTTCGCTGCAGGCGGCCTTTGTCGACTATGGCGGTAACCGGCACGGCTTCCTGGCCTTTTCGGAAATTCACCCGGACTATTATCAGATCCCGCGTGAAGACAAGATCGCGCTGCTCGCCGAAGAGGCGCGCCATGCCCGCGAAGAGGCCGAAGCGCTTGATGCCGAAGAAGAGGCAGACGACGCCGCAGGCGATGGCGGCGACAAAGGCTTTGGCGACGACGGCTATGACGACAATGACTATAACGATGGCCTGTCCGACGGCGGTCTGATCGAGGCCGATGACGAGCCGATCGTCGCCGAAACGCTGTCGGGCGACGGAGATGATGAGGCTGACGATGATTCTGGCAGTGATGCCGATAGCGATGAGGGCGACGACGCGTCCGCCGACAGCGCCAGCGAAAACAACAGCGACAACAACGGCGAAGGTAACGGCAGCGGCCGCTCTTCGGGTCGTCGTCGCGGCAAGCGCGATGGTCGTGGCGGCGGGGGCGGCGGCAGGGCCAAGGCCAGCGACGACGCGCGCACCAGCCGGTTGGCGCTGCGCCGTCGCTACAAGATCCAGGACGTCATCCAGCGCCGTCAGGTGATGCTGGTCCAGGTCGTCAAGGAAGAACGCGGCAACAAGGGTGCGGCGCTGACCACCTATCTGTCGCTGGCAGGTCGCTATTGCGTGCTGATGCCCAACAGCGCGCATGGCGGCGGCATCAGCCGCAAGATCTCGAACGTGTCCGACCGCAAGCGGCTGAAGACGATCATCGCCGAGATGAAGCTGCCCACCACCATGGGCTGCATCGTGCGCACCGCAGGCCTCTCGCGCACCAAGCCCGAGATCAAGCGCGATTTCGATTATCTCGCGCGGCTGTGGGATGAAATCCGCGAAAAGACGCTCAAGGCATCGGCACCCGAAATCATCCATTCGGACAGCGATCTGATCAAGCGCGCCATCCGCGATATCTACAACCGCGAAATCGAGGAGGTGCTGGTCGAGGGCGAGGGCGGCTATCGCGCCGCCAAGGATTTTATGAAACTTCTGATGCCCAGCCACGCGCGCCGGGTGAAAAGCTATTCGGACCCGGTCCCGCTATTCCAGCGCTATGGCACCGAAGACCAGCTTTCGGCGATGTACGAACCTGTCGTGCAATTGAAATCGGGTGGCTATCTGGTCATCAACCCGACCGAGGCGCTGGTATCGATCGACATCAACTCGGGCCGCTCCACCAAAGAGCACGGCATCGAGATGACCGCGCTCAACACCAACCTTGAGGCCGCGCGCGAAATCGCCCGGCAGCTGCGGCTGCGTGACATGGCCGGGCTTGTCGTCATCGATTTTATCGACATGGAATATGGCAACAACGTCCGCAAGGTCGAAAAGGCCATGCGCGATGCGCTCAAGAGCGACCGCGCGCGCATCCAGGTCGGCCGTATCTCGGGCTTCGGGCTGATGGAAATGAGCCGCCAGCGGCTGCGCACCGGTGTGCTCGAGGCATCGACCCGCACCTGCCCGCATTGCAACGGCAGCGGCCTGGTCCGCACCGCATCGTCGGCGGGCCTGTCGGCGCTGCGTCTGCTCGAAGAAGAGGCGGCACGCGGCCATGGCAGCATCATCACGATGCGCACCAGCCAGGAAGCATCGATCTATTGCCTCAACCACAAGCGCCGCGACATCGCCGAGATCGAGGAGCGCTTTGGCGTCCACATCGAAATCCTGCCCAACGGCGAGAATGAAGGCGCCCGGATGGAAGTGACCGCAAGCGGTCCGCGTCCTGAAAAGACCGTCACCTTCCAGCCGATTATCGATGACGACGACGATGATATCGAAGAGGACATCGAGGACGAGTACGAGGAAGAAGAGGTTGTCGAACAGCGCAGCGAGCGCTCCGAACGATCGGATCGGGGTGATCGGGGCGAGCGTTCCGAGCGGGGCGAGCGTGCCGAACGGGGCGAGCGTGCCGAACGGGGTGATCGACCCGAGCGGGGCGAGCGTGCCGAGCGGGGTGAACGGCCCGAGCGCGCCGAGCGTGCCCCCTCCGCCCGCACCGCCGAGGAAGGCGAAGGCGGACGCTCCAAGCGCCGTCGCCGCCGTCGCGGCAAGCGTGGCACCCGCCGTGAAGGCGAAATCCTGCCAGGCGAGGCAGGCTATGAGCAGCAGCAGGCCGAAGGCGGCGATGGCTTTGCCAGTGATGCTCCCGAAGGCGAAGCCCGCGAAGGCGAAGTATCGCGCGTTGCCGATCAGGCCGATGGTGTTAGCGCAAACACCGCTGAACCGGTGATCGCTGCAGAAGGCGGAGCGTCAGATGGCGAAGCGCCAGAAGGCGAGGCCCGGCCCAAGCGCGCGCGGCGTGGTCGTAGAGGTGGTCGTGCCCGCAAGGCAGGCGATGGCGAAGCTGACAGCGAGACCGCAGAGGCTGAAGCCAGCGAGGCGGTGACCGAACCACAAGCTGCCCAGGCCGTTGCCGTCGACGCCGAGCCCTTGGCCGAAGAAGCCCCCGCCGAAAAGCCCAAGCCCAAGCGCAAATCGCGCGCCAAAAAGCCGGTGGCCGACGACGCAGCACCAGACGCAGCAGCTGTTGGTGGATCGGATGGTGCACCTGATGCGGTGGTCGAAGCCGCACCCGAAGCCAAGCCCAAGCCCAAGCGTGCACCGCGCAAAAAGGCCGCAGCAAAAGCCGAAGCCCCCGCCGATGCGGTAACCGACGCAGCCCCTGCGGCGGCTACCGAAGCAGCGCCAAAACCCAAAGCTGAG
>JBBQXX010000223.1:0-4320 GCA_038209235.1 Sphingomonadales bacterium
ACCTGATGCAGCCCCTGATCGCGCAGCTGCTGACGCACGGTTTCGGTCGAGACCAGCACAGCGGCGGCAGGCGCGTGGAACCAGCGGATCAACGGCCAGAAGAAGCTGGCGGGAAGCCAGGTCCGCCGCGCCAGATAATCGGGAAACTGGGTGTGATAGGCGGTGGTGAACGGATAGCTGTGGTCCAGACAAAACCTGCGCGCTGCAATACCCAGCGGGCCTTCGGTGGCGATATGCACCGCGTCGGGGGCAAATTCGTCGAGCCGCGCGCCGACGCCATAGCGGGTGGTCAGCGCCAGCCGGATCTCGGGATAAGACGGGCAGGGAATCGAGACATACTGGTCGGGCGAGATCAGCAGCAACTGATGGCCTTGCGCCCGCAGCCGGTCGGTCACCGCGCTTAAGGTGCGTACCACGCCGTTGACCTGCGGGTGCCACGCATCGGTGATGATCGCGATCTTCAAGGGCTTTGCCATCACCTGTCTCTCCCGCCGTTCAGGCTGCCTGCTGCTCCGGTGATCGCACTGCGGCCAGGTCTGCTGCCTGCCGCTCGCGCTCTGCCATGATATCGGCCCAGTGCAGGATTTCCATCCGGCCATCGAAATGTTCGACCAGCGCGGTGCAGCCTTCCACCCAATCGCCATCGTTATAATATTCGATGCCGCCGATGTCGCGTATTTCGGCGGTGTGGATATGACCGCAGACCACGCCGTCAACGCCGCGTTCGGATGCCGCGCGGGCGACCAGTTCCTCGAACCGCGAGATGAACTCGACCGCGTTCTTGACCTTGTGCTTGGCCATCTTGGAAAGCGACCAGTATGCCAGGCCCATTTTCTGCCGGATCCAGTTGACCCACAGGTTCATTTCCATCAGCCCGTGGTACAGCGTGTCGCCAGCAAAGGCGAGCCAGCGATGGGCGAGCATGATCGTGTCGAATTCATCGCCGTGCAGCACCATCAGGCGGCGACCATCGGCGGTATCGTGGAAGGCGGCGCGGCGGATTTCGACGCCGCCGAAGTTCAGCCCGGTAAACTGGCGGAACATTTCGTCATGGTTGCCCGGGATGTAAACGATCCGTGTGCCGCGCTTGGCGCGCTTGAGGATGCGCCAGACGATGTCATTGTGCGTGGCAGGCCAGTAGAATTTCTTTTTCAGCCGCCAGCCGTCGATGATGTCGCCGACCAGATACATGGTTTCGCTATCGGTATGATCGAGAAAGTCGATCAGCATCTCGGCGTTGCAACCCTTGGTGCCAAGGTGCACATCCGATATCCAGATGGTGCGATAGCGCGCGCGCTTGTCGAACGATGGCTCGGGGATATAGGGCTGGCCGCCGGGAAATCCGCTGACGTTGTGCCCGCCTGTGATCGCGGCGTGATTGCCATCGCTGCGGTCGATCCCGGCCTGGCCGCCGATCAGCGCGCTGATCTGTTCGCTGTAATCATCCAGTGACATGGCTTGCTGACGCTCCCGAAGAATTTATCCTCGGGATCAAGCCAATGGCGGGTTTATGTGACAATTAGAATCGCGTAGCGATGACATGATTGTGACAAGCGATCGAAAAAAGGCCGGAAATGCGCCATTCCGGGTTAGCAGCCCAAGGTTTGTTTCGCAGCTGCGAACGTATGTGCGGCGCGGGCAGTGCCATTTGCACGGGTAACGCCGTTTTCACAGGTTTAGCCCCGGCGGGCCAGTCAGCCGACTTCGAGCACGATCTTGCCGATCAGATCGCCCGATTCCATCTGGGCGTGCGCTTTGGCGGCATCGGCGAGGCGATAGCGGCTGTGGATAATGGGGGCAAGTTCGCCCGTGGCGACCAGCGGCCAGACCTCGCGCGCTATCTCATCGGCGAGCAGCGCCTTGAAAGTGTTTGAACGCGGACGCAGCGTCGATCCGGTCAGCGTCAGGCGGCGGCGCATGATCTCAAGCACCGAAATCTCCGCCTGCATCCCGCCCTGCACCGCAATCGTGACATTGCGGCCATCATCGGCCAGGCACGCCATGTTGCGCGGCAGATAGCTGCCGCCGACCATGTCGAGCACGATCTCGACACCCTTGCCGCCGGTCAGCGTCTTGACCTCCTCGACGAAATCGTGGGTCTTGTAGTTGATCGCATGCGCTGCGCCGATCTTGAGCGCGGCGGCGCATTTGTCGTCGCTGCCGCAGGTGACGATCACCGTCAGGTCGAACAGCTTGCCCAGCATGATTGCCATGCTGCCGATGCCGCTGGTGCCGCCATGGACCAGCACGGTCTCGCCATCGCGCGCATAGGCCCGCTGGAACAGGTTGTGCCACACGGTGAACAATGTTTCGGGAAGCGCTGCGGCATCTGTCAGGCTGATACCTGCTGGAACGGTCAGGATATGATCGGCGCGCGCCACGCAATATTGCGCATAGCCGCCGCCTGCCACCAGCGCGCACACCGGCTGACCGATCATCGCATCATCGGTATCGGGACCAACCGCCACCACGGTCCCGGATAACTCCAGCCCCGGAATATGCGGCGCGCCCGGCGGCGGCGGATAAAAGCCTTGCCGCTGAATGACATCGGGACGGTTTACGCCTGCTGCGGCGACACGGATCAGCACATCGCCCTTGCCGGGAACCGGCACCGGCATTTCGCCCAGTACCAGCACATCGGGCCCGCCCGGTTCAGCATAGTCGATGGCCTGCATGACCGATGCGATTGTGCTGGCTGTTGCCAAAGCTGACATGACCCTTGCCCCCTGTTTTGCGCGTGCCGTCAGCGGATTAGCGCCGCATCATATTGACAGCAAGCGCCCGTGGGTCAACAAATAGGTCTGTGGAACCCGATGAGAGCCTTTCGCGCCTGCGCGCCGATGCTGCCCAGAAACTGGGCACCGAAGACATTGATGCCTGTTCAATCGACGAACTGGAAGCGCGGATTGCGCTGTGCCGCGCCGAAATTGACAGGTGCGAGGCGCGCAAGGCGTTCGCGACCAGACATCGTGCCAGCGCCGAAGCGTTGTTCCGCAAGGGATAGCAATGGGTTGGCGCTGCCAGAAGCGCTGGCAGCACGGCATTTTGCCTGGCCGGTAGCAGAAACCACCCGCCGTCTGGCACGGTCTTTGCTGACATTATTCTCACAAGAGGGCTTGTGCGCTGCTGGATTTGGCGTGACACTGGCCTATATTGTTAATGGCAAGCGCCCCAGGCTGTCCATCGGGCAAGGGCAATTGAGGTGCTTGACCAAAGGCCCGGCTCTTTTCCCGGGTAGACTGATTGCTTGAGCGGGCCATAACGTCCGTTCGTCCCTATCGCTTTATTGCGGAGTATCGCTGCTATGCCGTCCTTTGCCGAATCACTTGAAAAAACGCTGCACCAGGCGCTGCACAACGCAGCCGACCGGCGTCACGAATACGCAACGCTTGAGCATTTGCTGCTCGCGTTGATCGAAGATGCCGATGCGGCGCAGGTCATGCAGGCCTGCGGGGTGGATCTGAGCGAACTGGGCGATGCGGTGACGCATTATCTGAATAACGAACTCGATTCGCTGAAAGTCGCCGAGAAGACCGATCCTGCCCCGACATCGGGTTTCCAGCGCGTCGTCCAGCGCGCCATCCTGCATGTCCAGTCTTCGGGCAAGGATGTCGTAACCGGTGCCAACGTGCTGGTCGCGCTGTTTTCCGAGCGTGAAAGCTATGCGGTCTATTTCCTGCAGCAGCAGGACATGAGCCGACTCGATGCGGTCAGCTATATCAGCCATGGCATCGGCAAGGGCGGCCAGGCGGTCGAACAGCGCACCCCGCGGGGCAACGACGAGCCACAGGAAGAAAAGCAGGACAGCACCGCCAAGCAGAAGAAGGACAGCGCGCTCGACCAGTTTACCGTCAATCTGAATGCGCGCGCGCTGGCCGGCAAGATCGACCCGCTGATCGGGCGTGGCCCCGAGGTCGATCGCACGATCCAGATTCTGTGCCGTCGTTCCAAGAACAACCCGCTGTATGTCGGTGATCCTGGCGTCGGCAAGACCGCGATCGCCGAAGGGCTGGCGCGCAAGATCGTCGAGGGCGATGTTCCCGAAGTTCTCGAAAAGGCGGTGATCTATTCGCTCGACATGGGCGCGCTGCTGGCCGGCACGCGCTATCGCGGCGATTTCGAGGAACGGCTCAAGGCCGTCGTGACCGAACTTGAGGCGCATCCCGACGCGGTTCTGTTCATCGACGAGATCCACACCGTCATCGGTGCCGGCGCCACCAGCGGCGGGGCGATGGATGCCAGCAACCTGCTGAAACCCGCGTTGCAGGGCGGCAAGCTGCGCTGCATGGGCTCGACCACCTACAAGGAATTCCGCCAGCA
>JBBQXX010000224.1:0-4300 GCA_038209235.1 Sphingomonadales bacterium
AGATCGGCATCGACCGCCAGCCGTTTCATCCGCGCGATCTGTTCTTCCTCGCGGCCGGGGTCGGCAGGCGGCATATCGGTCTTGGCCTTGTATTGCCCCACCGCCTTGGTGATCTTGAAGCGCTCGGCCAGCATGAAGATCAGCGCGGCATCGATATTGTCGATGCTTTGCCGGAACGCGGCAAGGACAGGATCGTGCGCCATAAACGACAGCCTCATCTAAATTGGGCAACACGACACCGGCCTGTTGCGCTTTGCGCTTGCCTTAAGCCATGCAGATTGCCACATCGCAAGGCATGACAGCGACTGTTCATCCGATTGCCCGCCCCGGTGGCTCGCCCGCCACAGGCCCCAGCCTCGATCCGATCATGGCGCTGGTGGCGCATGACCTGCATTCGGTAAACAGCGTGATTCTGGACCGGATGCAATCGAAGATCCCGTTGATTCCCGAACTTGCCGGGCACCTGATCGCAGGTGGCGGCAAACGGATGCGGCCGATGCTGACACTCGCGTGTGCGCGGTTGCTCGATTATCCGGGCACCCGTCACTACAAGCTGGCCGCTGCGGTGGAGTTCATTCACACCGCGACCTTGCTGCACGACGATGTGGTCGATGGTTCGGATTTGCGGCGCGGCAAGAAGACCGCCAACCTGGTTTTCGGCAATCCGGCCACCGTGCTGGTCGGCGATTTCCTGTTCAGCCGCTCGTTCGAATTGATGGTCGAGGATGGCTCGCTCAAGGTCCTCAAGATTCTCTCGGGCGCATCGGCGATCATCGCCGAGGGCGAGGTCGATCAGCTGACCGCACAACGCCAGATCGACACCACCGAGGAACGCTATCTGGCGATCATCGGCGCCAAGACCGCCGCGCTGTTCGCTGCGGCCTGCCGGATTGCTGCGGTGGTGGCAGAGCGTGATGAGGTCGTCGAACTGGCGCTTGATTCCTACGGGCGCAATCTGGGCATCGCCTTCCAGCTGGTCGATGATGCCATCGATTATGTGTCGGATGCTGCTACGATGGGCAAGGGCGTCGGCGATGACTTCCGCGATGGCAAGGTGACGCTGCCGGTCATCCTGGCCTATGCGCACGGTTCGCCCGAAGAGCGCAAGTTCTGGGAGGCGGCGATCATCGGCCACCGCACGTCGGATGAAGACCTGGCGCACGCCACCGGTTTGCTGCGCCGCCACAACGCCATTGATCTGACGCTGGACCGCGCGCGCCACTATGGCCAGCGCGCCATCGACGCGATCGCAGGCTTGCCCGCAGGGAAAGCAAAAGCCGCGTTGATCGAAACGGTCGAGTTTGCGATTGCGCGGGGCTATTAAACCCAGCTGACCCGAATCACCGGGCGGTAACCGGTGTAACAAAGTTCAGGTCCATGACGGCGCTTATTGCCACTCCCATTTCTGCTCGTGTCCGCCCCGCCAGTTTGCGCGCCGAAATCCGTGCGCTGTTCTGGCTCGCCGGGCCGCTGGTGCTGGGCAATCTGGCGCAGATGGCCATCCATACCACCGAGGTGATCATCCTTGGCCGTTATGATGTTCAGGCGCTGGCGGCAGCAGCGCTGGCGGTGAACCTGTATTTTGCGTGTGGCACCTTCGGCATGGGGCTGATGACCGCTGCATCGCCGATGATCGCAGCAGAGCGCGGTCGTCGCAGGTCTTCGGTGCGCGATATCCGGCGCACGGTGCGGCAGGGTTTCTGGGTGGCGCTCGCTGCCTGTATCCCGATCTGGCTGGTGCTGTGGCAGGCCGAAAAATTATTTTTGCTGATGGGGCAACAGCCCGATCTGTCGCGTGATGCCGGAGAGTTCCTGCGCGTTGCGATGTGGGGCCTGCTGCCCTGGTTGCTGCAGTTCGTGCTGCGGCTGTATGTATCTGCGCTGGAAAAGCCGATCTGGGGGGTGATCGTCACGCTGGTCGGGGTGCTGGTCAACCTGATCGTGTGCTGGGCGCTGGTGTTCGGCAATTTCGGCTTTCCGGAAATGGGGCTGATGGGCGCGGCGATCGCCAACCTGATCGCCAATTGCACCTTGTTTATCGTGATGGCGCTGGTGGTCAGCACGGTAAAGCCATTTCGCAGATATCGCATCTTCGGCCGCTTCTGGGTTGCCGACTGGCCGCGTTTTGTCGGCCTGTTCCGGCTGGGCCTGCCGATTGCGATCACCTTCGCCTTCGAGGTGGCAATCTTCAGCGCGGCAGCGTTCCTGATGGGGCTGATCAGCCGCGATTCGCTGGCAGCGCATGCGGTCGCGATCCAGATTGCATCGTTTGCGTTCATGGTGCCGTTCAGCATCTCGCAGGCCGCCACGGTGCGCGTCGGGCTGCACCACGGCGCGCGCGATGCGCTTGCGGCGGGCCGGGCAGGCTGGGCAGCTTTGGGGCTGGGGGTGGTCGCGGCGTTTGGCATGTCCGCGATCATGGCGTTGTTTCCCAATTTTCTGGTCGGGCTGTTCATCGACCCGGACGATGCGTCGGCGGCAAAAGCGTTTGCACTGGCCTTGAGCTTCATTCTGGTCGCCTCGATCTTTCAGCTGGTCGATGCGGTGCAGGCGGTCGGGGCCGGAGTGCTGCGCGGGTTGCAGGATACGCGCTGGCCGATGCTGTTTGCAGCGTTTGGATATTGGGTGGTCGGCATGGGCACCGCGTGGTTCTTTGGTTTCCGGCTGGGCTGGGATGGCATCGGCATATGGATCGGGCTGGCAGCGGGGCTTGCGGTGGTATCGGTGCTGATAGTCGGGCGCTGGGCAATGCGGGCGCGCCTGGGGCTGGGGGCTTATGCGTGAACTTCCCATCCACGCGGTTCTTCCCGAGCTGCTGGCGGCGCTTGCCTCATCGCCCAACGCCGTGCTCGTTGCGCCGCCGGGGGCAGGCAAGACCACATCGGTTGCCCCAGCCCTGCTCGATCAGCCGTGGTGCACCGGCCAGATCCTGCTGCTTTCTCCGCGCCGTCTGGCCGCGCGCGCCGCTGCCGAGCGGATGGCCGAAATGGCAGGTGAACCGATCGGCCAGACCATCGGCTATGCGACGCGGATGGACAGCAAATCTGGGCCGAAAACCCGCGTACTGGTGCTGACCGAAGGGATCTTCGTCAACCGCATCCAGTCCGACCCTGAACTTACCGGCGTTTCCGCCGTGCTGTTTGATGAGGTGCACGAGCGCTCTCTGGACAGCGATTTCGGGCTGGCATTGGCACTTGAAGCACAAGGCGCGTTCCGCCCTGATCTGCGGCTGCTGGCGATGTCAGCCACGCTCGATGGTGCGCGGTTCGCAGATCTGATGGGCGGCGCGCCGGTTCTGACAAGCGAAGGCCGCTCGTATCTGCTGGACATCGTCTATCTGGGGCGGCGCGGCGAACAGCGGCTGGAGGATGCGATGGCGCAGGCGATCCGCACCGCGCTGCGGGAAGAAACGGGCGATGTGCTCGCCTTTCTGCCGGGCGTGGCCGAGATCGCGCGGACGCAGGAGCGGCTGGCCGGGCTGGCCGGGCTGGGCGGGCAGGCAGGGCTGGCCGGGCTGAGCAAGGATGGCATCGCGGTGTTGCCGCTGCATGGCACGCTGACCCCGCCCGAGCAGCGCGCTGCGATCCGGCGCGATCCGCAAGGCCGCCGCAAGGTCATTCTCGCCACCAGCATCGCCGAAACCAGCCTGACCATCGATGGTGTGCGCATCGTCGTCGACAGCGGCATGGCGCGGCGTGCGCGCTACGATCCGCTGGCTGCGACCACCCGGCTGGTGACCGAGCGCGCCAGCCAGGCAGCGGCGACCCAGCGCGCCGGGCGTGCGGCGCGGCAGGGACCGGGTATCGCCTATCGCCTGTGGGAGGAGGCTGCGACCGGGGGCCTGCCGCCGTTCGATCCACCCGAAATTCTCGACAGCGACACAGCCCCCTTGGTGCTGCAATGTGCCGCATGGGGAGAGAGCGACCCGCTGCGGCTGCGCTGGCTCGATCCGCCGCCCGCGCCGTTGCTGGCCGAGGCGCGCAAGCGGTTACAGGCACTCGGTGCGCTCGAACCGTCTGGCGCGATCACCGGGCAGGGCCGCGCGATGGCCGCGCTACCGCTGCCCCCGCATCTTGCCGCCATGCTGCTGTGCGGGGCTAGGGCTGGGGCCGGGGCTGGGGCCGGGGCAGGGGCAGGGGCCGGGGCCGGGGCAGGGATGCTGGCCGCCGAGATTGCGCTGCTTTGCCAGGAGCGCGGGCTGGGCGGACAGGGCGAGGATCTGGATGCGCGGTTGTCGCGCTGGCGATCGGATCGCGGCGAGCGCGCGCGCAAATCGCGCAAGCTTGCCGAACGCTGGGCG
>JBBQXX010000225.1:0-4268 GCA_038209235.1 Sphingomonadales bacterium
GGCTGGAAATGGCTCTCGATCAGGAAGTCGCCGCGATCGACGAAGGTCGCCATCTGGTCCTCGTCCCACGCCTTGACTGCATCGGGCATCAGCGCCGGGACCGGGCAGGCGATGTTAAGCGATATGCCCTTGCCCGTGCCCTTTATACCGCTTGCCGAAAGGATGTTGCTCGATGCGATGGTGCCTGCCGCCACGACCACGCCCTTGGTGACGCGGATGGTCTTGGAGCGGCCATCGGGCAACAGTATCTGGACCGTACTGGCGATCTTCTGACCGGCGGCATCGCGCCCGTTCCAGCCGATATGCGATACCGCAGCATGCGCCAGGACCCTGGCCTTGCGCGGCGCGGCCATCGTAGCGTGGCGCAGGAAGCTTTCCGGCATGGCGCGCTTGCGGCCATAAGGGCAGCCGGTGTTGCAATAGCCACATGACACGCAGCGGTTGTCCTCGTGCTTTGCCCCCCAGTTCTTGCGGAACCAGCCGGCGATGGCGCGCTGGTCGAGCGGCTCACTTGAGCCTGACTGATAGGCTGCCCAACCGTGCAGCAGCCGGTTGCCGTTGCTGATCCCCAGTCGCCGGTCGATCTCATGCACACCCAGCCGCGCTTCCACTCTCGCATAGGAATCTTCGAGCACATCGGCATCGACGCCAGCACCAATCGCGCGCCACGTTGCGAGCACATCATTGGCATCGGGATGCGTTTCGCCCTCGCGTTCCAGTCGCAGGCAGATGCCGTTGTTGATCACCGTCGATCCTCCGACGGTGCGGCCCTGAAAGACGATGATGTCGCGGTTCTTGGTTGTCTGGATGGCACCGTCCTTGAACAGGCTCGATGACATGTGCGCTTCATGCGGGGTGATTTGGCTGCTGGACAGATACGTGCCAGCCTCGATCACCAGAACTTCATAGCCCTGATCGGCCAGGTTCGATGCCGCAACCGCGCCGCCTGCGCCCGATCCGATCACCACCACCTCGACGCTGTCAGGGATTGCGGCTTGCCCGATGAACACAGTGTCGGGCAGGTCGTTGGCGGTATATTCTTCGATCTTTGGATCGTCGGGTGTGCCAGCGCGGGTGCGATGGCGGGGCAGGGTAAAGCCGATAGCGTTCAGCACCGGGTTGGTGCGGTTGGCATCTTCTGCCGCGTGCGGACCGGTTTTGTCAACAGCGGGATCGACCCAATGGCCGTAATAGCCGACATAAACGATGCCCCTGATCCGTGCCATATCCTGAAACAGGTCAATCCGGCTGTTTTTCAGCCGCCGCTCGATCCGCCAGCGGCGAAACGCGCGCGGGCCGAAGTGCCAGACCGGCCCACCCAGCACCACCCATGCCGCGATTACTGAAATCGCAGCGTTCTTGGGCGTGTCGCCTTCGATATTGGCAAACAGACGCTGGAGATTGTCCACCACCTGCTTGGGTTTGATCGCCATTTGCGATGGCTCGACAAACATCGTCTCGGCCAGCCTGCGCCAGATCGCGGCCTCAAACGGATTGAACGGTTTACTTGGCATATCGCGAATCCCCCCTGGTCGCATCGGGGATTAGCTTATCATGCCGTTCGGGAATTGTAAGTTTCCGCCGATTAAGGCTTCTTAATCCATCGCGCAGACTTCGGCTGCCAAGGTCTGGCGCGCCACGGTCAGCCGGTTGAACGAGGGCCGCGTGGCGCGCACCCTTTCGGATAATGTGCCTGCACCGATCAGCCGGATCGATCCGGATGCGGTCGGCACCTCCAGATCGAACGGATCATGGACATGGCCCGACAGCACCGCCTGCGCGCCTCCTGCAGTTACCGCCTCAAGCGCCATGCGCCCGCCAATCGTCCGTCCGCTGGATTGCGTGGCCGCCTCGATCAGCGGATGGTGGGCCAGCACGATGCGATAGGCTGCGTCTTCGCTTTTTGCGAGGCACGCCAGCGCGAGCTGGAGCGACCGGGTGCTGACCTGACCCTTGGACCAGTTCAGTCGCCATTGCGCGCGCGCTGTGGTGCGCAGCGAGACCAGATGCACGCCAGGCAAAGTCATATCGCGCTGCACCTGCTCCTGCAGCCGCGTGACCCGGCCGTAAGGGCGCAGCATGCGTCTGACCGGATTGAAATACGGCAGATCATGGTTGCCCGGCTCGATCATCACCGCCGCGCCCAGACCTTGGAGCCAACGCTGCGCTGCGGTGAATTCCGACGCGCGGGCGCGCATCGTCAGATCGCCGGTAATGATGACCGCGTCTGGCGCGTCGCGCGACACGCATTTGGCAAACCAGTCCAGCGCGGCTGTATCTTCCGCGCCGAAATGCAGGTCGCTGGCGTGGAACAGCAGTGTCATGCCGGACCGGCGGGCCGGGTGTGGACGAAATCGTGCGGTGCCTGGCATAGTGTCAGCCTGTCACCCGATTTGCATTCCGCCGGTTCGCCGTCGATCAACAGCCCGATGGTGTCGGCGTCGCTGACCAGGGTTGCATGGTCTGCACTGCCCAGATCGACCCGCGGACCATCGCGAAAATCGCCGTTCATCCAGGCACTGGCATGCGCCAGAATCTCGCCCACGCTCGATGCGGTAAAGCCGCACAGCGCAATCGCATTGTCACGCGGCGCGGCAAAGATCGCTGGAAAGGTCTGCGGATCGCTCTCGAGTCCCACCTGCGGCCCGCCCAGGCTTTCGGAAATGGCTGCCGGAATGGTTGTAAACAGCATATCGGCCACTTCATTGTGGCGTGCACCTTCACGCACCTTGGCCCAGCTCGTCGTCGGCCCGGCGATTACACCGACATAGGCCTGGTGATCGCCGACCTCGACGGTGTTGAGCTTTTTGGTGCGCAGGTCGTTGCACGCTGCTGCGATGATCGCATCACACAGCTGTTCGCCATGCAGCGCGCGCGCGAGAAGGTTCATCGTCCCGCCGGGCAAGATCAGCACCGGGCCTTGCCAGCCTGCCGAAATCTTGAGCGTGCTGTTGGTGGTGCCATCGCCCGCATAAATCGCCAGCATCGTCACGCCCGCTGCGTCGAGCGCAGCACGATCGGGCAGATCCTCATCGGGGCACCGCACGATCCGTTTGACCGGCTGATTTGCCTTGGCAAAACAGCTTTCAAGGTCAGCAATGACGGCAGCATCATAGCTACCGCTTGCCTCGTTCACGATCAGCCAGGTACACGTCATGCGCGCTTTACGCTCCAGACGTGACTTGGTGCCAAATTGCGTCGCGCTTAATTCTGATCGGGTGATCATCGCCCGACACAGTCAAGCCGGGTCGTAAACAGAGCTTCGCCTGTGACAATCTCGCAACACCTCATGGCCACTTGCATTCCCTGCTGACACTGGCCCGCACCCCTGCTAATCGCGCGGCATGACCGAGCTTTCGCAGATCCGCAATTTTTCCATCATCGCGCATATCGACCATGGCAAATCGACCCTGGCTGACCGACTTATCCAGCAGACCGGGGGGCTTTCCGAACGCGAAATGTCCGCGCAGGTGCTCGATAACATGGATATCGAAAAAGAGCGCGGCATCACCATTAAAGCGCAGACGGTGCGGCTCAACTACACCGCTAATGACGGTTTGTTGTACGAACTCAACCTCATGGACACGCCGGGGCATGTCGATTTCGCCTATGAAGTCTCGCGCTCGCTCGCTGCGTGCGAAGGTGCGCTGCTGGTTGTCGACGCAGCGCAGGGCGTGGAAGCGCAGACGCTCGCTAATGTCTATCAGTCGATCGAGCATGATCACGAGATCGTGCCGGTGATCAACAAGATCGATCTGCCCGCCGCAGAGCCCGAAAAGGTCCGCAAGGAGATTGAGGATATCATCGGTCTGGACGCATCCGAAGCGGTGTTGGCCAGCGCCAAAGCCGGTATCGGCATCACCGAAATCCTCGAACAGATCGTCCTCAAGATCCCCGCGCCCAAGGGCGACCGCAACGCGCCGCTGGAGGCGATGCTGGTCGACAGCTGGTACGATCCTTATCTGGGCGTGGTCATTCTGGTGCGCGTCGTCAACGGCGTGATCAAGAAGGGCCAGCAGATCAAGTTCATGGCGGGCGGTACCGAGCATCTGGTTGACCGGGTCGGGTGTATGCGGCCCAAGATCGAGACCCTGCTCGAGCTGGCAGCCGGCGAAATCGGTTTTATCACCGCGCAGATCAAGGACATCAGCCAGACCCGCGTCGGCGATACGATCACCACGGTAAAGAACCCTGCGGCCAAGCCGCTGCCCGGCTTCAAGGAAGTGCAGCCGGTGGTGTTCTGCGGGCTGTTCCCGGTCGATGCCAAT
>JBBQXX010000226.1:0-4235 GCA_038209235.1 Sphingomonadales bacterium
TTGCGCAACATCGCGATACGGTGCGAGCTGGTCCGCTGCAGCTTGCGCTTGCCAATTCTGTGACGCATTTTCGTGTGCTCCGTTCGTAAGGGGTCCGTATGAGGTAACCCGGTCCAGGCGGTTTATGCAGCTACCGCCAAAGGCCTTGGTTCAAGCTGGTTCCCCTGCGAAGGCGGGGGAACCAGCTGGGAAAAAGGCCGCTTTGTTTAACCCAACAGTTCCTGTTCGAGCTTCTTGGCCATTTCCTCGATATTCTCGGGCGGCCAGCCGGGGATGTCCATGCCCAGACGCAGCCCCATGCTGGAGAGCACTTCCTTGATCTCGTTGAGCGACTTGCGTCCGAAATTGGGGGTGCGCAGCATTTCGGCTTCGGTCTTTTGCACCAGATCGCCGATATAGATGATATTGTCGTTCTTGAGGCAATTGGCCGAACGGACCGACAATTCCAGCTCATCGACCTTCTTGAGCAGATAACGGTTGATCTGGTTGGCATCGCCTTCATCGGGTGCGGCATGGCTGACCGAACCGGTGCTGGTCGTGGTCATGCTGTCTTCGAAGTGGACAAACAGCTGCAACTGGTCCTGAAGGATGCGCGCGGCAAACGCCACGGCGTCTTCGGGGGTCACGGTGCCATCGGTTTCCATGGTCAGCGAAAGCCGGTCATAGTCCAGTTCCTGGCCGACGCGGGTGTTTTCCACCTTGTACGACACCTGACGGACCGGCGAGAACAGCGAATCCACCGGGATCAGGCCGATCGGCGCATCGACCGGGCGGTTGGCCACGGCAGGGACATAACCCTTGCCGGTGTCGCAGGTCAGCTCGATGTTCAGCGTCGCGCCTTCATCCAGATGACAGATCACCAGATCCTTGTTCATCACCTCGATGTCACCCGAAACCGCGATATCACCCGCCTTGACTTGCGCCGGGCCGGTGGCCGAAAGCTGGAGCCGCTTGGGGCCTTCGCCTTCCATCTTGAGCGCGATCTGCTTGATGTTCAGCACGATGTCGGTGACATCTTCGCGCACCCCGGCAAGCGAGGAAAACTCGTGCAGCGCGTTTTCGATCTTGATCGACGTGATCGCGGCACCTTGCAGCGACGACAGCAGCACCCGGCGCAGGGCATTGCCGAGCGTCAGGCCGAAACCACGCTCCAGCGGCTCTGCAACAAAGGTTGCCTTGCGCTTGGGATCGCCGCCGGTCTTGACCTCAAGACCGTTCGGCTTCTTCAGTTCCTGCCAGTTCTTGATGTTGACAGTCATGGACTTCCCCTGAGTGTTGGGCGTGGGCAGCGCTGGTGTTGCGCTTGGGAGCCCCGGCCGGATAGATCGAAGGATGGCGCGTCCGCCACCCTGCATAGACAGCCTGGGTGTCAGACGCGGCGCCGCTTGGACGGACGAACCCCGTTATGGGGGATCGGTGTCACATCGCGGATCGAGGTGATGGTAAAGCCAACCGCCTGCAACGCGCGCAGTGCCGATTCACGACCCGAACCCGGGCCCTTGACTTCGACTTCCAGGGTGCGGACACCGTGTTCTGCTGCCTTGCGGCCCGCATCTTCTGCGCAAACCTGCGCAGCATATGGGGTCGATTTGCGGCTGCCCTTGAAGCCCATCGTGCCGGCCGAGGACCAGCTGATCGCATTGCCCTGAGCATCGGTGATGGTCACCATCGTGTTGTTGAAGCTGGCATTGACATGGGCAATACCGGCCGAGATGTTTTTGCGCTCGCGCTTTTTGAGCCGTTGCGGTTCGCGTGCCATAAGTTGTTATCCTGAATAGATGGATTGCGTGGGGGAAAGAAACAAGGGCGGAGCGCCTTGCAGCGCCCCTGCGTCCTTATTTCTTCTTGCCGGCGATCGCCTTGGCCTTGCCCTTGCGGGTGCGCGCATTGGTGTGGGTGCGCTGGCCGCGAACCGGAAGCCCCTTGCGATGACGCAGGCCGCGATAGCAGGCCAGATCCATCAGGCGCTTGATGTTCATCGCGGTCTGGCGACGCAGATCGCCTTCCACGGTGTGATCGGCGTCGAGCGTTTCGCGGATCTGCAAGATCTCGGCGTCGCTCAGGTCCTGAACGCGGCGGGCGTGATCGAGGCCAAGCTTGTTAGCGATTTCCAGCGCCTTGGTGCGCCCGATTCCATGAATATAGGTCAGCGCAATGATAACGCGCTTATTGGTAGGGATATTGACCCCGGCGATACGTGCCACTTAATACTTCTCCTGCTCCACAGGGGACGAAAACTGCGTCACCCCATCTCATCGCTACACCGACAAAAAGCGCAAAATTCAGGCCGCCGCACTTTGAATGCGAGGCCTGTTTCCAGCCGCTTAATGAAAATGAATGCCGCGCATAAGCGGAGTCGCCTATCCTGTCAAGCGGACGGCGGTGCAAAACCAGACAAACACCGCAACAATTAAGATTGCGCTGGCTGGCGTTTGCCGATCATACTCGCGCATCGGCGCAGACGCAAGCAGCCACCGCGCCACAGTCCAGCCGGGGGGCCCAGTGACCGATATAAACCACCAAACAGATACCCAAAACGCGACCGGCACCGACAATGTTACAGACAGGGCCGCCACACCGTTCCAGATCGCCGGGGCAGTGATCGATCCGGGGTGCAGCGCGACCATCGCGATCCCCGTCAGTAACACCGCCACCGGCATCCCTGCCAACCTGTATGTGCGCGTGCTCCACGGCGCGCGCCCCGGCCCGTGCATCTTCGTCAGCGGCGCGATCCATGGCGACGAGATCGTCGGCACCGCCATTATCCACCGCCTGCTCGCCAGGCTGGATGCAGCCAGCATGGCGGGCACCGTGCTGTTCATGCCGGTGGTCAACATCTTCGGTTTCATGAGCCACAGCCGCTATCTGCCCGACCGGCGCGATCTCAACCGCTCGTTCCCCGGCAGCGCCAAGGGCTCGCTCGCCGGGCAACTGGCCTACAAGTTTCTCAAAGAGGTGATCTGCCACTGTACGCTGGGCATCGATATCCACTCTGCCGCCGTCCACCGCTACAACCTGCCGCAGATCCGCATCGAGCCTGATAACCCGAAGCTGCGCGAACTGGCGATGCTGTTTGGCGCGCACGCGGTGATCGAATCGCCGCTGCGCCCCGGATCGTTGCGCGATATCGCGCGCGGGCAAGGCGTCGACATGCTGCTGATGGAGGCGGGTGAGGCGCTGCGCTTTGACGAACTGTCGGTGCGCAGCGGTGTCAACGGCGTGCTCAACGTGATGGCGCACCTGCAAATGATCCAGCCGCACCCCGAGGCAACGCAGGTCATCATCCCGGCCCTGTCCCGCCGCGCGATGTGGGTGCGCGCGCCACGCGGCGGGGTGTGCGTGCTCCAGCAGAAATCGGGCGATGCGGTCAAAAAAGGCGACATCATCGGCCGCGTCTCAGGCATCTTCGGCGACGACCCCCTGGACTTCTGCGCCCCCATCGACGGCATGATCATCGGCCACGCCGTGCTGCCGGTGGTCAACCAGGGCGACGCCCTCGTCCACATCGCCGAAGTAATGCGCTTCGGCGATGTCGAGGAACGCGTGGACCAGATTACAGAGCAGCTGCTGAACGACCGGCTGCTGGATGAGGATGAACTGATTTGAGGAGGGGGATCAGTAAATTTCTTTATTATTCAAACACCTTAAACAGCATCAAGCTTAAGTTTCCCTCATTCAGTAGTTTCATCCAACGAAATAACTTTACCAAAATCAGGGTGATTTTCATAAGCAGACTTCATTTCAAGTAAACCAGGCGCATTTTGGTTAGTTGTTCGCCTTGCCTCATTGATCGCAATTTTATGTCGAATGGCTAAAGATCGGCGCAAAATCCCTGGAATTTGACCAATACGAATCAGTATCAAGGTCAATGCTAGCACGACAACCGATTGACCAGCTCTAGGTAAAATCTCGGTTGTTAACATTGGAATTCGCTTGAGAACACTGACTGGTTGAATCGAAAGCGCCGCTAGACCAAACACTGCGATCGCAACGCAAGCAAACATCAAAAACAACGCATCCATGGCCGCTTGTAACTCAACCTCAAGTTTGTTTATTGACTCAACTGAACGACCAGTTGCCGTCATACTGTTTATGAGCAGTGTTATCGTCGGCAGTATACTTGCCGCTACGATCGCAAAAAAAGTGACTAATACTCTCCCCGCTCCGTCCGAGATGGTTGCAGGGTTTAGGCAGGCTCCACCTAACAGAGAAGCCAGTAGTATGACCCATTCTAA
>JBBQXX010000227.1:0-4217 GCA_038209235.1 Sphingomonadales bacterium
TGGACTGGAAGATGGCCGCCACCGTCGGCGCAGGCGTCAGTGTGGTGGTGCTCGTCGGCAGTCTGTACAAGATGATGGCCTTGTCTGCGGGTGGCAAGGTTGTTGCAGAGTCGCTGGGTGGACAGTTGATTCCCCGCAATACCGAGGAGCCCAACCAACGCAAGCTGCTCAATGTCGTGGATGAAATGGCCATCGCATCGGGCACCCCGGCGCCCCCGGTCTATCTGCTGGCCGATGAGCCTGGTATCAATGCCTTCGCAGCGGGATTCACGCCGCGAGACGCTGTGCTCGGAATCACCCAAGGGGCGATTGAGCAGTTGAGCCGCGATCAACTGCAGGGCGTCATCGCCCATGAGTTCAGCCACATATTCAATGGTGACATGCGGCTCAACATCCGCTTGATGGGTGCTTTGAACGGCATCCTGATTCTGGGCATTCTGGGCTACTACCTGATGCATTCGGCATCGTTCTCGGGACGCCGGCGCGGCAACGACAACAGTGGTGCCGCGATATTGGCGCTGGCGGTCGGGCTGATGGTGATCGGCTTTGCCGGTACGTTTTTCGGCGGCCTGATCAAGGCTGCGGTCAGCCGGCAGCGGGAGTACCTGGCTGACGCGTCGGCGGTCCAGTTCACCCGCAATCCGGATGGCATTGCAGGTGCATTGAAGAGGATTGGCGGGCTGAAGTCGGGTTCCATCGTGCGCAACCCGGGCGCACCTGAAGTCAGCCACGCCTTCTTCGCCCAAGGCGTCACAGGCTTCATGCAATGGCTGTCGTCTACCCATCCCCCGCTGGCCAGCCGCATCCTGCGCATCGATCCCGAGTGGGATGGCAAGTTTGATGTCTCTGAGCCGCCACCCTCCGTTGAAAGTCAAGCGCCAGTCGACAGCACATCGACCATGCAACGCGCCGACATGGCCCGAAACATGGCGACTGTCGCGGCAGGGGTCGCGGTAGCCGATGCCGTCGCGTTGACGAATCAAATGGCTCAACCAACCCAGGAGTCGGTTCTGCTCGCCCGGTCGTTGCTGTCCGAAATGCCCGCAGCGATTCGCGAAGCAGCGCGTGAACCGTATGGCGCCCGGGCCGTGATGTATGGCCTGCTGCTCGACCAGAGCGCAGAGCTGCGCGAACAACAACTCGCGCTGCTGCAAGACCGCGCCGACAAGGATGTCTACGCGCTGATGATCAGTTTGATGCCGCAGATGGATGCGCTGGAAAAGAGGTTTCGGCTGCCGATCATCGACATTGCGATTCCTGCGCTCAAGCAGTTGTCACCCAGCCAGTACACGCCGTTCCTGGAAAACCTAACGGCGCTGATCAACATGGACGCCAAGCTTGATCTGTTCGAATGGTCACTGCAGAAGATTTTGTCCAGGCATCTGGACGGGCACTTTCACCAAACATTGCCCGTCGCGGCGCGACATCAGGATCTCGGGCAACTCACGCGGGAGCTTGGACTTGTGTTGTCGGTGATGGCGCACGCCGGCGCGGCCGATCAGACCAGTGCGCAGCGCGCGTTTGAGGCTTCCGCCAGCAACTTGGCTTCAAGCGGACTGACCTTGTTGGCGAAAGACCAGATCAGGATTGCGGATCTGGACCAGGTTCTTGGCAAGCTGGATCTACTCGCGCCAACGGCCAAATCGCGGTTGTTGACAGCCTGTGTCATCGGCATTTGGCATGATCAGAAAGCCACCCCGGCAGAGGTAGAGCTGTTGCGCGCATTCGCCAGTGTTCTGGACTGCCCCATGCCGCCGGGCATGGCGCCAGGGGGTCGGCGCCCATAGAGCACAGACATCAAGCCTGCTCGTTGGCCAGGCGCGGCTTCCAGGAACCCGGTTGCAGCCATGACCCCTCAAAGCCCGGCAATGGTCCGCCTGCGCCACATGGAACCGTCAGTACATGGCCCGCTTCGCGTCAGCTTTCTGACCCTGGGTCCGGCTCAATCGGGTGTTCCGTCGGGCTCGGCAACGCCACGCCGTGCCCTTGACGAGTTGTCACTCGGCCGACGTTCACCGCCGCCCGGCAACGGCTGTGATCGATTGACCGCTGTGCTTCGGGACCGGTCATCGGCGCCGTAAATTTCACAGACCTTGAACGACATGTCATGGCCGGGACCGGGTTTCCCCGCAGGTCACCGCAAGCTGATTTTGGCTGGCAGGGCTATCGCGCCGGAGGTCAGCTTACTGGCGCCGCCTTGCACCGACACTGGCGCGGCGAACCAGTCTTGCGCGCTGCCGTGATCGGCCACTTGCCGCGCAATTTCGACCCTCGACCCACGTGCGCTGCCCCAAGCGCTTTAGGCCAGCAACTCCACGGGTGGCGCCAGCGCGAGCCCCTTTACTCGCTTCGCGAGCCGTTGGTCGAATGTCGCGAATCCGGAAGCACGCGAACTGCGTGCCAGGTGCAGCGCATCAGCGAAATCGAGACCCCTGTCGAACGCATCGACCGCCATCAGTACCGCGTCGCGATCTTCGAGTGTGACGTGCTCGATGCTCGCCAGCGCCCGCAACACGCTTGAAATGTCCCTGGTGGGCAGCTCATAGAACCCCCGCATGACCCACTCCAGTTCCAACACCACGGTCACCGAGACGAATGATCGTTCGGAGAGCGCCGCGACGGCGGCAGGCCGTTGTTTGGCGGCCTTTGCATCGTCGGCATCATCGACGAAGAACCGCGCCAAGACGTTCGTATCCAGGGCCCTCATGGCTTGCCATGCTGTGAACGGGTTAGCAACGAGGACGGATCGAAGTCTTCTAGGTGACGTGGAACGCCGCGCGGCGGCGCCTTGACCATGCCCACCATCCCGGTCATGTCGACCGTCGCGACCGCCCGTACGACGCGCAGCTTCAGCCCGTCCGATTCCTCGAGCACTTCGATCCTGGCGCCTGCACCCATACCGAGCCGGCGCCGCAATGCGGCGGGCAACACGATCTGGCCTTTTGAGGAGACTAGGAGCGTCGACATGTTGAATTCCAGGCCAAGCGATGAAGTCTCATCATAGTTCGGCTTACGTAGTAAGTCAAAGACCAGCAGCCCTATGCCGAACTCGAACTCCGGCGGCGCGCCTGGCGAGGCGTGCGCGATCACCGATCAAGATCGCCCTGCGGCCGTCCGCTTTGAGGCCACGAGTTGGATAGATCAAAGTTCAGATGTGGGTCGGCAGCGCCAGTTCGCAGCTGTTGGCAGCAGTCGCTCGACCGGCCTGTGACGTCGATCGCCGTTGCGCCTCTTCTAATGGCCACTGCTTGGATTTCATCGCGGCAGCGGGACGCCGCGCGGTGCAATGAAGTTCCCCAGCCAGAAAATCGCATTGGGCGGCATTGGGTAGCGAGCCAGTGATCAACGCGCAGATCAACCGATCCGAGTGCGGCCATCGGTGCAATTTTGCAGCCTGCCATCTGCCACTCACTGCGGCTCGACAGCCCGCACCTTCCTTGGTCACAATCCGCGCCATGTCAGCCCACAGCCATACCGCCCCCGCCCCCGCCCCCGCCTCCGACCAGCTAGATCTGTTTGAGCACAGCCAGGACACGATGCTGAGAAACGATGCCATCGATGCGCTGCTCGGCCGCGATGCGCGCGTCGCGTTGACCGCGCGGCAGGCGCTGTCCGGAGTCGTACCGCACCACCCCGACCTGAACACGCTCGACACCTTGATCGGCGCCCTGCGCGCTGGCGACGGTTTGCCCTTCGCTGACCCGGCTGCAGCCGCCAGGGCGCGAGAGCGCCTGGATTGCGAGGTTGTGCCCGCTGCGATAGCCCTGTTAGGCCGCGGTGCAGCGGCCGGTTGGCTGGTACCGCTTTGGCGCGGCTTGGCCGAGCGGGCGTCTGCGCTTCCGTTCAATGCAGCACACCCCGAGGACCACGCCTCGCCCTTGTGGCTGCGCGCCGGCGACGCGCGCCGGGCGGTCGAGGCCGCAGCGCGCGTCGAGTCCTGGCGCCGCATTCCCGTCACGCTGGCCTGGATGATCCGGGCACGCCACCTCGCTGAAGGGCTTGACGCGCTCTGGCCGCTGCTGGCCGAGTTGGCCTGGCTGGCAGCGCCACGCTATGAGCTGACCGTCCGCGCGCTGGCCGACCCGCTGCTGCACCGGTTGTTGCGGCGCTTCGACGAGCGCTTCGATCCGGGCCCGAGCGGCGACACGAACGCGCTCGCCTGGTTCCCCGCCTGGCTGCTGATCGAGCAACCAGCGTTGCTGCCCAGGCTTCGCGAG
>JBBQXX010000228.1:0-4211 GCA_038209235.1 Sphingomonadales bacterium
GGCAGACCATGCAAATTCAGCATGTCCATAAACGGATCGGGATCGAATTGTTCGATGTTGAACACGCCCCCCTCGCCATTGGCTCGCGCCCATTTGCCGGTCAGGATCATCGCTGCACCGATCATCGCCGGGACGCCGGTGGTGTAGCTGACCGCCTGATTGCCGGTTTCGGCATAGGCGTCTTCGTGATCGCAGATGTTGTAGACATAGACGGTCTTTTGCTCGCCGTCTTTGACCCCGGTGGCGATGTCGCCGATGTTGGTCTTGCCCTTGGTGGTTTCACCCAGCGATGACGGTTCGGGGAGCACGGCCTTGAGGAACTGCAGCGGGATGATCTCGCGGCCTTCGTACATCACCGGATCGATCCGGGTCATGCCGACATTTTGCAGCACTTCCAGATGCTTGAGATACGCATCTCCAAACGTCATCCAGAAGCGGATACGCTTGATCTCGGGGTAATGCTTCGCCAGCGATTCGAGTTCCTCATGATACATCAGGTACATGTTCTTCTCGCCCACTGCCTCGAAATCGAAGACCTGGCGATGGCTGAGCGCAGGCCCTTCGATCCACTGACCATCCTGCCAGTGCCGCGAGGGGGCGGTCACTTCGCGGATATTGATCTCGGGGTTGAAGTTGGTGGCAAAATGCTGGCCATGGTCGCCGCCGTTGCAATCGAGGATGTCGAGCGTGTCGATCCGGTCGAGCAGGTGCTTCTTGATATAGCTGGCGAACACGCTGGTGACGCCCGGGTCAAAGCCCGAGCCGAGCAGCGCGATCAGTCCTGCCTCCTTGAACCGGTCGTGATAGGCCCATTGCCAGCCATATTCGAACTTCGCCTCATCGCGCGGTTCGTAGTTGGCGGTGTCCATATAGTGCACACCGGTCTTCAGACAGGCGTCCATGATGTTGAGGTCCTGATAAGGCAGGGCCAAGTTGCAGACGAGGTCAGGCTTGACGCGGTCGATCAGCGCAGCGGTGGCCGCGACATCATCGGCATCGATCTGGGCGGTAGCGATGGTGACCCCGGTCCGCGCCAGAACCGATTGCGCGATCGCATCGCATTTCGCCACTCGCCTGCTGGCCAGCGTGATCTGACTGAAGATATCCGCGTTCATCGCCATCTTGTGCACCGCGACCGAACCCACGCCGCCTGCACCGATCACCAGAATCTTGCCCAAAGCCTTGTCTTCCTTATTGCTGGAATTGCTGTCAGCGGGTGCATATAGAGGCTCTGCATGACAGAACCAAGTGATCCCCTTTTGCCAACCCGCAAACCCAGCCGCGAGGGCATTGAGCGCGCTGCCAAGAAGATTGCGGCGATTCTGCCGCCGACGCCGCTTATGCCGCTGAAACACGACGGTATGACATTGTGGTGCAAGGCCGAATGCCTGCAACCGATTGGCGCGTTCAAGATTCGCGGGGCCTGGCACCGCCTCTCCGACATGACCGGGGAAGAGCGCGCGCGCGGTGTTGTCGCCTTTTCCAGCGGCAACCATGCGCAGGGTGTTGCCTGGGCGGCCAAAAGACTGGGCATGAAGGCGACCATCGTGATGCCCGCCGATGCCCCCAAGCGCAAAATGGATTCGACCCGTGGCTATGGCGCTGACATCGTCACCTTTGATCGGCGCACCGAAGACCGCGTCGCGATTGCCCAGGCCATCGCTGCAAAAACCGGTGCGATCATCGTGCCCAGCTTCGATGATCCGTGGATCATCGAAGGGCAGGGCAGCACCGGTCTGGAAGCCATGGTGCAGATCATCGCACAAGCCGGCATCAATCCGCACCGGGTGGTCGCCTGCTGTGGTGGCGGCGGACTGGCGGCAGGCATTGCGCTGGCGATGCCGGGGGCAAAGATCACCGTGGTCGAGCCCGATGGCTGGGACGATATGGGCAATTCGCTGCGTGGTAAAAAGATCGTGCCGGTTGCAGACAACGCGCCCTATACGGTGTGCGATGCGCTGCAGACCCCGTTGGTCTCGCCGCTGACCTTCGAGATTTTGAAAGCACGCAAGGCCGATGCCGTCAGCGTTTCAGACGAAGAGGTGTTCCGCGCGATGCGGCATGCACATGAACGGCTGCGGCTGGTGCTCGAGCCGGGCGGCGCGGTGGCGCTCGCAGCGGTTCTGGCCGGCAAGGTCGAGGTCGACGATCGGACGTTGATCATCCTTTCGGGCGGCAATGTCGATCCCGCTCTGTTTTCCAGGGCTCTGGCCGCATGATCAGTCCGGCACCATGCACGAGCCGCTGATGAAGCAAGCCACAAGCGAGCGCCGCGCCGACCTGCAATTGGCGCTGGTGCTGGTCGCTGAGCAGGACCGGGACGCGCTGCGCACCGTGTATGCGATGACGTCTGCGAAACTGCACGGCGTTTGCTTGCGTATCTGCATCGACAGGGGCGCTGCGGAGGACGTATTGCAGAATGTGTATCTCAAGGTGTGGCAGCGCGCGGGGTCTTACGATCCGACCAAGGCAAGCGCTATCGCCTGGCTGTGCGCCATCGCACGCAATGCCGCGATAGATTGGCGCAGAAGCCAGCGATATGAAGACGCCCTGCCTGTCGATCTTGCCGAGACCCTGGTCGATGAAACCGCCAATCCCTCTGCCGATCTGGAACAGGCAGGCGAGCGGGCGCAGATTTTCGCCTGCCTGGATGAGCTGGAACCGGTGCGCGCCACCGCGATTCGCGCCGGTTTCTACCAAGGCCTCAGCTATCCCGAAATCGCCCAGACCATGCACAAGCCGGTAGGCACCGTGAAAAGCTGGATCCGCCGCGGCCTGATTCAGTTGAAGGAGTGCCTGTCGCGTGAGCATTGACGCCATGCCCGATCGCGCCACGCTGGCAGCCGAGCTTGCCCTGGGTCTGCTCGAAGGAGCAGCGCGGGCCGAGGCCTTGCGCCTGAAGCTGGCTGATCCGGGCTTTGCCGCCGAGGTGGAGCAATGGCACACGCAGATTGCGCCGCTATATGATGGCTATGCCGAAGTTGCAGCGCCTGCCGGGTTGATGGCGCTTATCGATGAATTGATCGATGCCGAAACGGCAAGCGACAGGGCGCCTGCGGCTTTGCCCGTTGCACGCTCGGCCAATCGCTGGAAAATGGCGACATTCGGGGTCTCGGCGCTGGCCGCTGCGCTCGCGCTTGCTCTGGTCTGGCCGCGTACCCAAAGCACGCCTGCGCCAACGCCTGCGCCCGATGTGGCGGTGGCGCAGCTGACCGGGCCTATCGAGGGCCTGCTGCTTACCGCGCGCTATGACAGCAACAGCGCCGAGATGCTGGTGCGCGTCGAAGGCATGCCGGTTACCGAGACCGAGCCCGAACTGTGGATCGTGCCTGCCGATGGTCAGCCGCGGCGTCTGGGGCGCTTGCAGCGCGGCGGGGTGACGCGGATCGCGGTTCCCGAAGGCCATCGCCGGTTTATCGATCCGGTCAGCGAACTGATCCTGACGATGGAGCCCAGGGTGCTGCCCGATCCTGAAAAGCCCAGTGCGCCGACGGTCGCTCAGGGCCGGTTGCAGCGGATCTAGGAACTGTTGCGGGCAATGCATCCATAACCACACTGCCTGCGTAGCTTGTCTGTATCCACTCCCCATCCCACGGATACGATAAATTACGGAGACGATCATGCTGAAACGCTACACCCCCGCACTGCTCGCTGCCACTGCAGCCGCCGCGCTGTCGCTTGCCGGCCCCGCAATCGCCAAGGACCACAAAAGTGGTCACAGCGCTGATGCGCCGATGGTTGGCGGCGCTGCCATGTATCCGACCAAGACCATCGTGGAAAATGCAAGCACCGCAAACAATCTCACGACGCTGGTGGCCGCTGTCACGGCAGCCGGTCTGGTCGAAACACTTTCGTCGCCCGGTCCGTTCACCGTCTTCGCGCCAACGGATGCTGCCTTTGCCAAGCTGCCCGCAGGCACTGTTGCCACGCTGGTGAAGCCTGAGAACAAGGCCATGCTGACCAGTATCCTCACCTATCATGTTGTCGCCGGCAAGGTGTCCGCCACAGACATCGTCGCGATGATCAAGAAGGGCAACGGCAAGGCGATGTTCAAGACCGTACAGGGCGGAACACTGACCGCCATGTTGCAGGGTAAAAATGTCGTCCTAACAGATGCCAAGGGCGGCACGTCGATCGTGACCCAGGCCGATGTCATGCAGAGCAATGGCGTGGTGCATGTGATCGACACCGTGGTGATGCCAGGTTAACCC
>JBBQXX010000229.1:0-4205 GCA_038209235.1 Sphingomonadales bacterium
CGGAACGGGCCATAGAAGGCGCTGGCATATTTGGCGGCATAGCTCATGATCTGGACGTTGTGATGGCCATTCGCCTCAAGCGCCGCGCGGATTGCACCGATGCGGCCATCCATCATATCGGATGGCGCGATGATATCTGCGCCCGCCGCTGCCTGGTTGAGCGCCTGGCCGACCAGCACGTCGACCGTTCCATCGTTGAGCACATAGCCCGCTTGATCGAGCAGGCCATCCTGACCGTGCGCGGTGTAGGGGTCGAGCGCGACATCGGTGAGAACGCCGATCTGGTCGCCCAGCGATTGCTTGATGGCGCGGATCGCGCGGCACATCAGATTGTCCGGATTGAGCGCTTCTATGCCGTCATCGCTGCGCCGGTCGGCCTGCGTGTTGGGGAACAGAGCAATGCACGGGATCCCCAGCGCGGCGGCCTCATTGGCGCGCGCGACAATGCCATCGACCGACCAGCGCGAAACGCCGGGTAGCGAGCCGATCGGCTCCTCTGCGCCATCGCCTTCGGTGACGAACAGCGGCCAGATCAGGTTAGCGGCCGACAGGCTGGTCTCACGCACCATCGCGCGGCTCCATGACGTGGCACGGGTGCGGCGCAAACGGGTTGCGGGATAGGCGAAATGGGGCAGGTTGCGCATCATGCAAACGCATTAGCGCCTGTGGCGCATCAGGGGAAGCAGTGTTGCCATGACCTACATCCCAACCCTCGTTCTCTGACTGAAGCCAGAGTTCGGGAGTGAGATTGCACTGTGGTCGCGCTGGATTCTGACGTTCGCCAGAAAACAGTGCGCCGGTTCACCCCACCGGAAGCCTCACCCCACCGGCAGCGTCAGCACCGCGATCAACCCCGCGACCGACCCATCGACGTTTCGGCGGTTCCCCAAAGTCAGCGTGCCGCGATGCTGGTGCGCAGCCGCGCGCGCCAGCGTCAGGCCCAGCCCGGTGCCGCCGGTCGCCATGTTGCGCGATGCCTCAAGCCGGGTGAACGGCGCGAACATGCGCTCGATCTGGTCGTCCGCAATGCCCGGCCCATCGTCGTCGATGGTGATCGAGACGCTGGATGCATCGCGCGCGATGCTGATCCGCGCCCGCGCGCCATAACGCACCGCGTTGCCGATCACGTTGCGCAACGCCCGCCTGATCCAGGTCAATTGCAACGGCGCGACGATGCGCGGTGCATCCGCAACCGCGACATCCTGTCCCAGATCGCGAAACTCGTCGGCGATCATCTCGACCAGCGCGCCTATATTGACCGGCTCTGCCGCCTCGCCGGTCCGCCCGATCCGCGCCAGCGACAGGATATCATCGAGCGTGCGGGTGATATCGTCGATGCTGCCCACCATCTGCGCGCGCTGGCGATCATCGGGCACCGACTCGACGCGCACCCGCAAAGCGGCAAGCGGCGTCTTCAGGTCATGGCCGATCGCGCCAAGCATCACGTCCTTCTCGTTGAGCATCGCTGAAATCCGCGCGCTCATCGCGTTGAATGAGCGGGTCAGGTCCGCCAGATCGCTGGGGCCGGTCGGCTCGATCGACTTTGCCTCCTGCGTGATCTCGAACTGCGCCACGCCATCGCGCAGTGCGCCCATCGAACGCGCGATACGCCGCGTCAGCCAGACCAGCGGGATCAGCATGACCAGATACAGCACGATCGTCTGGATGACGATGGTTGCGCCGATGCGGCGGGAGTTTTCGGGCACCGGCACCCGCACGCTGAGCCATTGGCCATCGGCGCGCTCGATCGCGATCAGCGCAAGTTGACGCACCTGCCCATCTTCGCGACCGCCGATTTCAGCGGCAAGCTGCGCCATCCGTCGGCGCCGGGGCGGCGCGCGGGTCACCGCCGCCTCGATCCGGCTATAGGTCACGCCATAGCTGGGCAGGATGGCATCGAGCCGCTCTTTTAATCCGGGCAACGCCTGCATCGACGGGCTGACCGGGCTGGCAGGTACAAGCTGCGTCAGGCGCATCCGCATTCCCGGCGCGCGGCCCATCCTGCCCAGATTGCGCTCACGCAGCGGGCGGCCCTGTTCGAGCCGATCGGTGGCCGCGATCAGCCGTAGCGCAGCCTCTGCGGCGACCCGGTCCATCGCCTGATCGCGCTGGGCGCGCACCATCAGCGCGGCGTTGAGCAGTTGCCCCGCCAGCAACGCCAGCGCAATCGTCAACAGCAGGCGGCCGGCAAGGCTCGATGGCCACAGCCGCTTGATCAGCGTCATGGCGCGCCGGGGCTTTCCAGACGGCGCACCTTGGCGGCCAGCGTGTAGCCGCCGCCCCACACGGTCTTGATCAGCCGGGGGTTGCGGTTGTCGACCTCGATCTTCTTGCGCAACCGGCTGATCTGGTTGTCGATCGCGCGGTCGAACAGATGCGCCTCGCGGCCATGCGCCAGATCGAGCAACTGATCGCGGTTAAGCACATGGCCTGCGTGCTCGGCGAAAACCTCGAGCAGCTTGAACTCGGCGGTAGAGATCGGCACCAGCGCGCCATCGCCATCGGTCAGACGGCGCTTGACGGTATCGAGCGTCCAGCCATCGAACCGATAGCCCTGCACCAGATCGTCATCGGCTTGCGGAACACGCGCCGCGCGGCGCAGCACGGTCCTGATCCGCGCGACCAGTTCGCGCGGATCGAACGGCTTGACCACATAATCATCCGCGCCGATCTCCAGCCCGATGATCCGGTCCATCGCCTCACCCTTGGCGGTGATCAGGATGACCGGCGTCTCGCTTTGCCCGGCAATATAGCGGCACAGGCTGAGGCCATCTTCACCGGGCATCATGATATCGAGCAGGATGATCGAAAATCTTGCATCGCGCATCAGGCTGCGCGCCCTGGCGGCATCGCTCGCCTCGGTGACGGCAAAGCCCTGCCCTGCAAGATACTCGGCCAAAGGCTCGCGCAGCGAAGACTCGTCATCGACCAGCAATATACGGGGCAGGATATGAGCAGGATCAGTCATCGTGGGTTTGCATCTGCCGCCTGGCTGAAGGAAACGCAACCGGCCCGTGATGCGCTCGTATAGCGCGGGGGCAATGGAAACCGGCACCCTCACCCGTCCGCGCCATTGGCGCTCCCTTCCCTCTCCCACCGGGAGAGGCAAGGGGCCCGCGACGCGACAGCGTCATGGGAAGGGTGAGGGTGACGCGTGTCAGAAGGCCCCATACATCGCAGATCAGCGCCGCGCCGTTACTTATGGGGCTTTAGCCCTGGGGTGCGCTGTGCCTATCCTGCCAGCGCTGCTTCATCGCCTCGCGCGCGACATCGCGCTCGGCGCTGCTCACCTGGCCATCGTTGTTGGTGTCCTGGCGATTGAACCGCACCATCGCACCGGCTTCCATTTCATCCAGCGTGATCGCGCCGTCATTGTTGGCATCCATCCGCATCAAGCCGCGCTGCATAGCGCCTCGCCTATCCCCTCGCATAGCGGTGCCCGCGCCGTCGCGGCCGCCACGCATATCGCGCTTGCCGCCTATGCGCTCGGCGTGCCGGGCCTGCCGCGTTTCGCGACCGGCGGTCATTTCAGCCAGGCTGACTTCGCCGCTGCCATCGGTATCGAGCTTCGTGAAGCGTTCGGCCTGACGCGCGGCGCGATCGGCCTGATCGATCCTGCCATCGCGGTTGGCATCCATTCTGGCAAAGCGCTGCTGCACGTTGGCCCGCACTTCGGCTGGCGTGATCGTGCCATCCTGATTGGCATCAGGACCGCGCATCCTTTCACCTGAGGTCCCAGCGGGTTGGGCAAACGCCATGCTGCCAGACAGAAGCGCAGCAAGCGCTGCCCCTGCGATAAGCGTCTTTTTCATGTTCGGTTCCTTTCAGGGTAAACCATGTCTGACGGTTTCAACCCGGTGGGAAGCCGCCCCAGCCTCCATGTAAAAGGGGATTAACGGGACCAGAGCAGCTTCCTTGACGAAGGTTCTAGCCCACGCATGTCGCACAAGTTTGCTAGATGTCTGCAAAAGTGTCGCAAAGTGTATCGCTCAGGGGACAACATTCATCGTTCTGTAAGCTTCTGGGGCAAAATTGTCAGGATCGGACCGTCATATCCGTTCAGGCCAAAGTGTTGCTTGAAGGGTTCGTATGACGCCAGATAAAGTTTCCCTGCTGATCGCGCTTATCGCGGGGATGGCGATTTTTCTCGGTGCACCTGCAATAATAGCCCTGCCTCGTCAGCGTCCTGAGCGACGCCTGATCTA
>JBBQXX010000230.1:0-4161 GCA_038209235.1 Sphingomonadales bacterium
CACAACCCGCGAAAAGCCGTCTTCGTTGAGCGTATACGCCAGGGTCTTGCCGTCGGATGACAGGTCATAGCCCTCGACATCCCAGTTCACCTTTTCGGACAGCTGCGCCATCTTGCCGGTGGCGATATCGATCCGCACCAGACGGCGCACATCACTACCCGCGTTGGTGATCGTAATGATCGCCTTGCCGTCGTCGATGAACCGGGCATTCTCGAACCGCGCCTTGGTCTTTACCGAGAAGTCGAGCGGACGCACCTGTCCGCTCGCCATATCGAGCAACATCAACTGCGATTCGCGGTTGGATATGCTGCGCGACAGCAGCACGGTCTGCCTGTCCGGGCTGATGTCATCGGGGCCGACCGCACCTGTGCCCTGCCACACCATTTTGCAACTGGCCGGGTCCGCCGGATCGGCTGCCATGATTGCGTAATCGGCAGAGCCCTTGGTAGCGCGCGACCAGACCAGCAGGCTGCCATCCTTGCTGAACACCGGCGACTGGTTGCGGGTTACCGGCTCGGTCAGCGATTGCGCCACCCCGTTCAGATCGCGAACCAACAGCTGGAACCATTCATCGCCGCCGGTATCGCGGGTCAGCAGGAAGCGCGCCTTGCCCGGCACAGTCTGCGCGCCGCCGACCGGTTCGTTATAATAGGTCAGCTGTCGCCGCGCCGCGCCGGGGCTGGCGACATGGTGCACCTGAAAGGTCGATCCGAACCGCGTGGTGATCAGCATCGATCCATCGGGCAGCCAGTCCTGAAACCGCGCTTCGCGATAGTTCTGATAGCGCTGCACGGCGGCACGGATGTCCTCGGGGATTTCGGGCACATTCTCCAGCCGCGCGGTGCCGACCTGCCGGGTTTCCACTGGCACCTGTTGCGCTGCAGCGGGAACGGCAATCAGCGCGGCAAATGCGAGCAGTGATGAACGGTACAGCATGGCGACACTCCTTTGTTTATGGCCTCCAATCCTCCCCGCACCGGGGAGGTGGCAGCCCCTCAGGGCTGACGGAGGGGAAGCGGCTGGATGTTATTCTCTGCCATATGCGCAATCCCGCATCCCCTCCACCGCTGCGCGGCCCCCCTCCCCGTGATGGGGAGGATTTTTCGTAGAAAGATTCAACCCAATTTTCATCATCGCGCAAACGCTTACGGTCAGAATATGCCCATGGCCAGCCCCGCGCTAAAAGTCGCGCCCAGATCGCGGCACAACGCCAAATCCGCCTCGCCCAGCAACTTGGGCGCAGCGATCGCCTCGGGCGTCTGGGCGTGGGTGCAGATGATCAGGCTGTCGGCGATCCGTTTCAGCCGCCAGCCGGTGGCGATCCGCTCGATCTGCCGCACCGCGCCCTGCCCATCCGACCCTGCCGCCACCATCGCTGTATACGGCCGCCCCTCGATCTGCCCGAGCAACGGGTAATAGCTGCGATCGAAAAACTCCTTCATTGCACCTGTCATGCTCGCCAGATTTTCCGGGCAGACAAACAGATAGCCATGCGCGGCCAAAAGCTCATCGGCTTGCGCCTCTCCCGCCCGCCGCAGCACCACCGCGCATTCACCCGCCGCAGCATCCGCCGCTGCCTGCGCCGCGACCTGCGCCATCGCTTCAGCAGCCCCGGTGCGGCTGTGCCAGATTATAAGCAAGGTGGGTGTGGTAGGCATGGCATAAGGGATAGCGCAGTCCGGGTTACATTCCACAGCTTTCCCTCGTCAGCGCTCGCCAAGCCATCCCAGTCGCTATAAGCCACATTTTAAACACATAGCCGTTCTCGGGCGAAAGCCGGAGCCCAGGAGTCAGGTTGCGCTGCTATCGCCCTGGATTCCGGCGTTCGCCGGAACACGGTGCAGCCAGCCCTAACAACGTTCGGAATTTCGCCAATATGGCTACCCTCCACCCCGCCCCTGTGCTTGGCATCACCCAATCGCTGACCGGGCAGCCGTGGCACTGGCGCGGCAACGAGGGGGACAGGCGCGATGCCGATCTGGAACCCGATGATCTGGTCGCGCTGCTGCTGCTCAGCCGGGGTGTGCCGCGCGATGATCTTGATCGCCACCGCGCCCCGACCATCCGCAGCTTCATGCCCGACCCGTCGATCTTTCGCGATATGGACAGCGCCGCCGACCGCTTGGCGCAAGCGGTGATCGCAGGCGAAAACGTCACGGTTTACGGCGACTATGATGTCGATGGTGCGACCAGCGCAGCGCTGCTGATCCGGCTGCTGCGCGATCTGGGGCTCGACGCCGGGGCCTATATCCCCGACCGGCTGATGGAAGGCTATGGGCCTTCAGGGACCGCGCTGACCAAACTGGCTGAGGCGGGCTCAACGCTGATCATTACCGTAGATTGCGGCGCGATGGCGTTCGAGGCGCTGCAAATGGCGCATGATGTCGGGGTCGATGTGGTGGTGGTCGATCACCACAAATGTTCCGCGCAGCTGCCGCGCGCCTTCGCCCTGGTCAATCCCAATCGGCTCGACGAGGATGACGAGGCCGCAGCGCATGGCCATCTGGCAGCGGTCGGCATGGCATTCCTGCTCGCCGCCGCGCTGGTCCGCACGTTGCGACAGCGCGGCTATTTCCAGACCCGCACCGAACCGGTGCTGATGGACCTGCTCGATCTGGTCGCGCTGGGCACCGTGGCCGATGTCGCGCAGTTGAAAGGCCTTAACCGCGCGTTTGTGGCGCAGGGGCTCAAGATCATGGCGCGGCGGCGCAATATCGGCATGGCGGCGCTGATCGATGTCAGCCGCCTTTCGCGCGCGCCGCTGTGTTCGGACCTGGGTTTTGCGCTGGGTCCGCGGATCAACGCCGGTGGCCGCGTCGGCGCGGCGGATCTGGGTGTGCGGCTGCTGACCACGCTCGATGAAGCCGAGGCCGCCGATATCGCCGCACAACTATCACGCCTCAACGAGGAACGCCGCGCGATCGAAAGCATCGTTCAGGAAGAGGCCGAGGCAATGCTGCCCAGCCAGCATAACCGCTCTGTCGCCTTGCTTGCCGGGCAAGGCTGGCACGCCGGGGTCATCGGCATTGTCGCAGGCCGGATCAAGGAGCGCACCGGCAAGCCAGCCTTGGTGATCGCGCTCGATGATGCCGGCATCGGCAAGGGCTCGGGCCGCTCCATCCCCGGCGTCGATCTGGGCGCAGCGATTATCGCGGCGAAAGACGCCGGGCTGCTGGTGGCAGGCGGCGGCCACGCGATGGCGGCGGGGCTGACGATCAACGCCGCCATGCTCGAGCGTTTCAGCGACTTTCTGGAAGAGCAACTGGCGGGCAAGATCGCAAGCGCATCGGGTTCTGCGCGGCTGCTGGTCGATGCGCTGGTCGCGCCACGCGGCCTGACGCCCGAACTGATTGAACGGATGGAGAGCGCCGGCCCTTACGGGATGGGCTGGCCCGCGCCGCGGCTTGCCACCGGACCGGTGCGCATCGTGCGATGCGATGTCGTGGGCAGCACTCATGTCCGCGCGATTGCAGCCGGCGATGACGGCGCATCGTTCAAGGCGATGGCCTTTCGCAGCATCGATACGCCGCTGGGTCAGGCGCTGCTGGGCGCACCGCGCGACCGGCGCTTCTGGCTCGCAGGCCGCGTCAAGATCGACAGCTGGAATGGCAACCATGCCGCAGAAATGCACATCGATGACCTTGCGGCGGTGGACGCCTGAAAAAGCCGCCGCAACCGGCAACCCGCGCTTGACTGCACCGCAGCGAATCCCTAATGGGTCGCTTCCCGCGCAGATGGCCCCTTCGTCTAGCGGTTAGGACGCGGCCCTTTCACGGCTGAAACACGGGTTCGATTCCCGTAGGGGTCACCATTTCTGCCCAAGTGCAGGAAAAGGCCGGATTTACTCTCTCTTCACCCACCATGTGTACAGAACATGGGTACAGACACGGTGAAGAAATCAAATATGGCCACACCTTTTGCCGATCCGCGGACCGGTATGCTCTACTTCCGGCGAGCGGTTCCCGAAGCGCTGCGTATTGCGTTCGAGGGCAAGGCCCTGGTCAAGGTTTCGTTGCGGACCAAGGATCCCGTTCAAGCGAAAATCGAGTTTGCAAGAGAAAACGCCGAGTTTGAACAGCGCCTCGCGACTGCTCGCAAGCAGCTCGCTGAAGGGACCCTCCTTCCCTCTCCTGCAGCGTTGGTCCGGCGATGGTTCGAGGG
>JBBQXX010000231.1:0-4138 GCA_038209235.1 Sphingomonadales bacterium
TCCGCACATAAAATCACGCGCAAAAAACGCACGAGGAGAGCGCATATGGATCTGGGGCTGGCAGGCAAGAAGGTCATCATGAATGGCGGCGCACATGGCCTGGGCCTGGCATCGCTGCGGCTGTTTGCTGCCGAGGGCGCCGATGTCGCGTTTCTGTCGCGCGATGAAGCCAAGGTTGCAGCGGCGGTGGCTGAGATCGACGGCTGCGGCCCCGGCGCGGTGCATGGCACCGCGATCGACATCACCGGCGATCCAGAAGGCTACAAGGGCTGGCTGAACGGCTGTCTGGATGCACTGGGTGGCTGTGATATCTTTGTCCATACCGCCAGTGCATCGGGTCAGGGCGCGACCGGCGACTGGCAGCGCTGTCTCGATATGGACATCATGAATGCGGTCCACGGCGTGGAAACGCTGACCCCGGCGCTGGCCGAATCGGATTGCGGCTCGGTCATCTTCATGTCGTCGACCGCCGCGCTGGAAACCTTTGTCGCGCCGCAGGCCTTCAACGCGCTGAAGGCCGCGCTGATCACCTATGGGTCGCAGTTGTCGCAGGCGCTTGCGCCGCAGGGCATCCGCGTCAACTGCATCTCGCCGGGCGCAATCTATTATCCCGGCGGCAACTGGGAGATGATCAAGGGCGTGGTCCCGGCGCTGTATGAAGGCACGCTCGGCAAAATGCCGATGGGCCGCTTTGGCGAAGCGGAGGAAGTGGGCAAAGCGATCGTCTTTGTCGCCAGCCCGGCGTGCCCGTATATGACCGGGGCGAATGTCGTCATCGATGGCGGCCTGACCCAGCGCGTCCAGTTCTGATCCGGGAGAATGCACCTATGAAGCTCTATCAGGCCATTGGCCCCAATCCGCGGGTCGTGCTGATGTTTCTCGAAGAAAAGGGCGCTGCCATCGACCGCGCCTTTGTCGACATCATGAAGGGCGAAAACCGGCAGGCGGCGTTTGTCGCGCTCAACCCCTTTGGCCAGGTGCCGCTGCTGGAGATGGGTGATGGCAGCCATCTGTCCGAAAGCACCGCGATCTGTGGCTATATCGAGGAGAAGTTCCCCGAGCCGGCACTGATCGGCAGCACGGCGGAAGAACGCGCGGTCACCAACATGCTGGTGCGGCGGCTGGATTATGATGTCGTCGTCCCGATGACCACTGCGTTTCGCGGTGCCGAGGGTTTGCGGATGTTCAAGGATCGCCTGCGGTGCCTGCCTGAAGCTGCCGATGGCCTGAAAGCCTGCGTGCGCGATGGGCTTGCCACGTTCGATACGCTGATCGCGGGCAAGACCTGGCTGGCAGGGGAGCGCTTTACGCTGGCCGATATCCTGCTTTACTGCCTGACCGAATTTGGCAAGCAGGTCGGCCAGCCGTTGCCCGAACACCTGACCAACCTGCAAGCCTGGTCGGCGCGGGTCGCTGCACGGCCCAGCGCCACCGCCAGCCTTAACGCCAAGACGGGAACCGACTGATCATGACCACCAAGACGGCGACAAACGATACGGCGACAATCGAAACAGCGAGCATCGATCGGGCCAAACTGCTCGATATCTACACCCGCACCATGAAGGTGGCGCGCTTCGATGAAAAGATGCGCTCGCTGCTGATGAGCGGCAAGCTGGCCACCATTTATTACACGATGCGCGGGCAGGAGCTGGTGACATCGGCGATGATGGCCGCGCTCAACCAGGACGATTATCTGGTCACCACCTATCGCGGCCAGCATGACCAGATCGCCAAGGGTGTGCCGCTCGACCTGTTGATCGCCGAGATCGCCGGCCGTGCCACCGGCACCTGCAAGGGCAAGGGCGGCTCGATGCACATCACCCACCCGGCCACCGGAGTGATGGTCACCACCGGCGTGGTCGGATCGGGGCTGCCGATCGCCAACGGCTTTGCGCTCGCCAGCCAGAACCGGGGCGATGGCAAGGTCACCGTGACTTGCTTTGGCGATGGCGCAACCAATATCGGCGCGTTCCACGAGGCGATGAACATGGCGCAGCTTTACAAGCTGCCGGTGATCTTCCTGTGCCAGAACAACCGCTATGGCGAGCACACCGCCTTTGCCGACCATACCAAGGTGGACTCGATCGTCACCCGCGCTGCGGCGTATGGCATGAAGGGCGTAAAGGTCGACGGCAACGATGCTCTGGCGATGTATCAGGTCGCGCAAGCAGCGGTTGACCGGGCGCGCGCCGGCGAGGGCCCGACGCTGATCGAGGCGATGTGTTACCGGATGATGGGGCATTTCTTCGGCGCTGATTTCTCATACATGCCGCCTGAACATATTGCCGAAATGAAGGCGGAGGATCCGTTGCCCAAGCTCAACACGCTGATGCTGGAGCACCAGTTCACGCAAGGCGAACTCGATGCTATCGTCGCCGGGCTTGAAGCCGAGCTGGAAGCGGCGGTCGAGTTTGCGTTGAACAGCCCGTTCCCGGACGCGGACGAAATCCGCAAGGATGTGTTTGAAGAGGAGATCGCGGCATGAGCGAGGCCCAGACACGCCAATCCCAGACACTTGATGCCCCGGACAACGGCGCACAGCCCGACAAGCCCAAGGCTAAGCAAATCACCATGGTCCAGGCGCTGAACGCGGCGCTGGATGAGGCGATGGCGGCAGATGAAGGCGTCATCCTGCTAGGCGAGGATGTTGCGGCCAAACAGGGCGGCGGCGTGTTCAAGATATCTGCGGGCCTCAGCGAAAAATATGGCGAAAACCGCATCCGGGCAACGCCGATCTCCGAACAGGCGATCATGGGCGCGTGCGTCGGCGCGGCGGTCGCCGGGTTGCGGCCGATTGCCGAGATCATGCTGATGAACTTCGTCACCGTGGCGATGGACCAGATCGTCAACCACGCGGCAAAATTGCGCTTCATGAGCGGTGGGCAAACCAACGTGCCGTTGGTCATCCGCACCACCACCGGGGTGGGCGTGGGTTTTGGCGGTCAGCATTCGGATATGCTGGAAGCGTGGTTTGCGCATGTGCCGGGGTTGAAGATCGTCACGCCATCGAATGCTGCCGATGCCAAGGGGCTGATGCGCAGCGCCATCGAATGCAACGATCCGGTGATCTTTATCGAGAACATCCTGTGCTATGGCATGAAATCGGATGATCCCGGTGTCGATTACCGCGTCCCGCTGGGCAAGGCGGCGGTGGTGCGTGAAGGCAGCGATGTCACGCTGATCACTTATGGTCGCACCGTGCTCGATGCGCTGGACGTGGCAGGCCAGCTGGCCGAGCAGGGCATTTCGGTCGAGGTTATCGATCTGCGCACCATCGCCCCCTATGACGAGGCGACCGTTACCGCATCGGTGCGCAAGACCGGGCGCGCGGTGGTGCTGCACGAGGCGGTTCGCGCTTACGGTACCGGCGCGGAAATCGCCTCGCGGTTGCATGAAGCCTTGTTCAACGAGCTGAAGGCTCCGGTCCAGCGCATCGGCGGTGCGTTCTCGGCGGTGCCGATGGCCAGCGTGCTCGAACAGGCATGGATCCCCAACAAGGACCAGATCACCGCTGCGATCCGCACGACGATGGAATGGAAGCGCTGATGGCAGCTGAAATCCGCATCCCCAAGCTGGGCATGAGCGTTACCGAAGTCACGCTGATCGAATGGATGTTCGGTGATGGCGAGGCGGTCGAGAAGGGCGATGTGCTCTACACCCTCGAGACCGACAAGACATCGACCGAGATCGAGGCGCAGGATGCAGGCGTGCTGCGCGTCACCGGCGAAGAGGGCGAGACCTACAAGATCGGCGATGTCATCGGCACGATCGGCTAGCTATCGCTCGCGGCTCCCCGGCGACGCCAGGGGTGCGTCTTTAAGCGTCAGCTGAACAATGCGCGGATCGCGCGCCAGATCGGCACCGGCGCACGCCCGGCCAATACCCGGCCCTTGTCTACCAGTGTTGATTTGCCCGCATAAAAGCGCGAGATCAGGCCGACCGGAAGCGTGTAGAATCGCTCCAGCACGCGGTAGCGTTCATCCGGTTCGGCTGCCTTGAACAGCATCTTGGAAAGCATCCGGTAGAAACTGTCGGCCTGCCAGTGTTCCAGACTGGTCTTGCGGCTCATCTGAGCAAGCGCTGCTCCCGACAGATCGGGCATGTCTGCGATATGTGCCGCCAGCCGCACCGCATCGGG
>JBBQXX010000232.1:0-4099 GCA_038209235.1 Sphingomonadales bacterium
TGGGGCGGCAAAGTCGGCGCTCTAATCGACCCAGACGGCACTCTCCTGCGCCTGATCCAGGAGCCAGATTGATTGCTTGGCTGCTTGACCTGCCTTTGAGAAACCAGACATTCGCCTAACCACCCACCTCTGGTCATGAGCGGGGCCAATGCCCGATCCCGAAAGCGGTACGGCAGCTTCTGGTGGTACCAGACGTTCATCCTCCCGGACGTGAACGACCGGCTTTGGTCGGGTGTTGCCGCCGGCACCGCGCCGCCGGCTTCATTGAAATCGATCGCCACGTTTTGGGACTTTCCCGCCGTTACCGGTCGCCACGGCGGACGGCAGCTACTGTCAGAAGCGGGCACCCAAGTGAAACTTCTAGCCAAAGCGAAGGATCGTCAGTGCAGCCACGTATCGCGCATCGCGAGTGGCTTTCGACGCGGACCAAAACCAGCGAATAAACCGGAATTCTAACCGGAATAATATGCTTGCTGTATAATTTTAAGTCTATGAATATAATGTGTTTTATAGTCGTATCTAACCAGTAATAAATCCGGTATCATACGTCTATGGATATCGTCAGCATGGAACCGATGGTGCCGGAGGAGGCATCCCGCGCGCTCGATGACGATATCCTCCCGCTCGTGGCAGAGGCAAACCAGCTCGCCGGTCGCATCCATCCGGTTTTACGCGAGTCGATCGGCAATCTCGTGCGATCGATGAACTGTTATTACTCGAACCTGATCGAAGGGCACGACACGCATCCCCGCGATATCGATCGCGCTTTGGCCAATGATTTTTCGTCCGAGCCGAAAAAGCGCGATCTGCAGAAGGAAGCGGTTGCCCATATCCACGTTCAGGAACTGATCGACACCGGCCGCGATCCCGACGCTTGAGCGCCGCGAACAGGCTAGTGGTGCCATGCCTGACATAAACATGTGTCATTATGCCACATCGCCCCGGCTTGAGCGGCAGCCCCGGCTTGAGCGGCCCCGGTTGGGAGCGGTCAAGTGCCTGGATCTGGGATTTCTCGTCAATCGAAAGCACGACCGCGCGGGCTGGAGGATCGAGATAGAGCCCGACGACATCAATGAGTTTATCGACGAAGAGGGGATCGCGTGAACGCTTAAAGGTCCGCAGCCGGTGCGGCTGCAACTGATGGGCCTTCCATATTCTCTGCACGGTTCGCAGCGACAGGCCGCTGGCTTTGGCCATCGCGCGGCCTGTCCAGTGTGTCATCTGGTGCGGCGGTTCGCCGCAGGTCAGCGTTACAACCTTGGCAACGGTTTCTGCAGGCGTCGCCGGCTTGCCTGGCGGCCGCGTTTTATCGCGCAGCAGCGCATCAACACCGCCCTTCGCGAAGCGTTGCTGCCAACGCCAGACCATCGGTCGGCTAACCCCGACGCTGGCGGCAACCTGCGCAACTGGAAGCCGATCAGCGGATCGCAGGATGATACGAGCGCGCTGAGCATGCTTGAGCGACGTGTTTCGACCGGCGGCAATCTCATCCAATCGAGTGTGATCAAAGGTATTGATGATGATGCAAACTGTCTGGGCCATCCCGCCAGATTCGCACATCTCACGCCAAATGTGAATCCCTCGAATGCGTCAGTGCACTAGGTGTGAGAGTCTGTGAAACGCCGTAGCCGCATACACCTTTCATGGCCCCCGTTCTGTATAGCCATAGCAAAAGACGATAGCTGATAATCAATCTTCGCTTGATGGGTGGCTACCCGCCGACGCGGGGAAGTCAGATAGTCATATTTCGGTTCGTTCTGGGGGTGTCAGCGAAGGAACGCTTATCCAGACTCATGCCGAACCAGAGCCGCGACGCCTGCTGGACTGATGTTGCGCTTTCCCATCACCAAAGTCCCGCGCACACTGTCCGGGAGCATTGTCGATGTCGCTGCATAGTTAAACGCAAACAGGTATGAACCTGCACGGCGAAGACGAAGGCCGCAGGGCAATGCGTGGGTCTGGATGCTCGCATCCTGCGCAGTCTTCCGTAACAAGGCCAGCAAAAGGTTGCGGGTCGGCCACGCGGTTAGATAGCGGCGGTTGTCCCATTTCCAGCTGGCCACTGTGCCATCGTCCGCCACCAGTTCCGCGTGTGCTTTTGTATCCAGATGCTCGATCCACTGGCTGATCTCCCATCCATCGCCGTGGTGTACGAGACCTGGGCGCAGGCTTTCTACACGCGCTACCTTTCCCGGGAACAGATTGCCGGGCGGCAGACCGTCGGGAATGGCAAATTCAGCGGTGCGGCTGCCCGAGCGCGGCCCGATCACCACCTCGCCCTTGAAGGAAGCCAAGCTCTTCAACAGGGTTTCGGGGACAATCGGCAAGCATGGGATGACACACATGGCATAACCATCAATCGGTGCACCAGGGGGCAGGATATCGACATCCAGGCCCAGCTTTCGCAAAGCAGAATAGAAATCGAACGCTGCCCAAAGCGCGGAAAGTCCTGCTCCTTGAGGCTGGATTTTTGTTACCCAATCGGATTCATAGGCAAAGATCAACGCGACGCTTTTGGGCATTGCCTCCATCAAGCCGAGGTGCGCAATGTCGCGCGCAGCCTGAGCAACTTCGGCCAGCGCAGGCGCCGGTACGCTGTCTGGGCGCAGGAGACCTGCATGTAATTGTTCCTGGCCGACAGGAAGCTGGCGCCAGCGGAAATAGCTGACCAGTTCTGCGCCATGCGCCAGCGCCTCCAGTGTCCACAGGCGCACCATGCCATCCAGCGGTGCCGGGTTATGCCGCGCCCAATTGACGGGCCCGGGCTGCTGCTCCACCACCCACCATCGCCCGTCCTTGGCACAGCCCCTGTAGAGATCGTGATGAAACGCAGCGATATCGGGATGCCCTTGGCGGGCGTAACGAACCTTGTCCGCTTCGCTGAACCGAAAGGAATCGAGAAAGCCCAAAGGATAGCTGTCCCAGCCAACCGCATCCAGATCGCGGGCGACGTGATGATGATCAAACTCGGTGAAGAAGCCCATGAAGTTATGGACAATGTCACGTCCCGGCGACAGCTCGCGCAGAATGTTCGTCTGGGCCTGGTTGAAGCTGACCACCTCATCCGAGGCGAACCGGCGAAAGGCCAGCCAATGCGCAGGATTGGCCTCGGTTACGGTTAGATTCGGCAGGTCCACTTCTTCGAAAGAGCGGTATTCCTGGCTCCAGAACACATTGCCCCAAGCACGGTTCAGCGCATCAATCGAACCATAGCGCCGGGCCAGCCAGGCCCGGAAGCTGCAGCGCGCCGAATGCGAAAAGCTGAGCACCGTATCGTGGCAGCCATATTCATTGTCGGTTTGCCAGGCTAGGATGCCGGGATGGTTGCCGTAACGCTCCGCCACGGCCCGTGTGATGCGTGCGGCCTGCGCACGATAACCAGAATGGCTGAAGCAATAATGCCGCCGCGAGCCGAAACCACGCGGTCGCCCATCCTGATCAATCGCGATCATGTCAGGTATAGAATCGACCAGCCATTTGGGCGGCGTTGCCGTAGGCGTTCCCAGAATGATACCCAGGCCAACGGCATGAAGGGTATCGATTGCGCGGTCGAGCCAGCCCCATTCGAACCTTCCCGGCTCCGGCTCGATCCGGGACCAGGCAAACTCGCCGACTCGTACTCGCGACAAGCCGACATCACGCATGCGCCGGGCGTCTTCCTCCCAAAGCGCCTCAGGCCAGTGTTCCGGATAATAGCAGACCCCAAGCTGCATGACGCGGGACTTGGGGAGCGGGTTCGCCGAGACCATGGCTGTGCTGTTGCTCGTTCTGACCATAAGGGGCAATCAACTCAAGACGATCTCATCAGTTAACATCGGGCGATGCCGACGATATCCTGAAACGCCTTGCAAAGGAATGACCGCCATGCGTTCTACGACCTTTAAGGCCACCTCTAAAAATACCCCTTCCCGCTGCGGCGTAAACCTGATTGCGATGATGTGAGGCATCGACAGGGAGCATGTCATGAGCCAGCCTGGCTTTTTCGATTTGTCACGGCGCTACGAGGGGCTTGATGCCAAACAGGATCCACTGGTGGCGATCCTGGCGGCGGTTCCGTTTGAGCTGTTCCGGCCCGGGCTGAAGGCGGCGCTGGTGGCGG
>JBBQXX010000233.1:0-4071 GCA_038209235.1 Sphingomonadales bacterium
GCAGATCTTCCGCGTTGCCGGTGCTGATCCGAACGCTGCCGTCGCCCTTGGCGCGGTCCACCCACAGTCCGGCGCGCAGGCCATAAGCTTCGCCCGGATGACCAATCCACACCTGCTCGCCGGTTTCGATACGGTGCACGCCAAGGCCGAATGCGGTGAAGTATCCGTTCTCGTCATCGCCGTTGCTGCCATCGAAGCGCCATTGCGCACGGATCAGTTCGGCAAAGGATTCGGGCCGCATCAGGCCATCGCCGCCGTTGAGCAGCATCTGCCCCAACCGTGCCAGCCCGCCCGCCGAAATCCGCAAGCCCCCTTGCGGACTGAACGCTGATCCGTTCTTGCCCGGCTGGTACAAATCCAGATCGCATCGGCCTTCGGTGCTTGCAACATAGGCGCATTGATCGGGATCGGTGATCCAGTCATCGCGCGCCACGCTGCCATCGGGGCGATACAGGGTGATCGCATCCTTGGCGGCGCCCGCCTTGCAACCAGACCAGTTGTAACACGCCGGAATATCCAGCGGGTCGAACACTTCCTCGATCATGATCCGGTCAAACCTTCGCGAGGTCGCTGCTTCCATCACCGCTGCCACCACCGGATAGTTGATATTGGCATAGCGAAAATAATGGCCCGGCGCGTGCTGCATGTCCCATGCCCCAGGCTTGGCGACCAGATCGGCCAACCGCGCATCAATCGGCAGGAAATAGCCTGCATCATCGCGCAAGCCCGACTGGTGCGAGAGCAGCATGCGCAGCGTGATCTTAGCCGCCGGATGCAGCGGATGCTTGATCCGCCAGCCCAGATAGCGTGCAACATCGCGGTCCAGATCGAGCACGCCCTTGTCGACCAGCCGCATCACCGCAACGCCGACTGCCAGCTTGGAGATCGACGCGATCCGCACCGGATCATTGAGCGTCGCCTCTCGCAGGCTCGGGCGATGCGCGAGCCCGGAGACCTTTGCCCGGCCCAGCTCATCGCCGGTGAAGCTCAGTTCTATCAAGACGTTGTCATTGCTCTGCGCGGCAGCCGCAGCGGGCAGGGCCAAGCCGACCGACACCGCTAAGACGATAACGAGCGTGGCAATCACCGCGCGAACAAAACTTGCCGTTTTCCGGAGAAAGCCGGAACCCAGAGCATGCGCAGCGTCACCTCGCGCTGGACTCCGGTTTTCGTTGGAGAACGGCTTGGCGAACGCAAGATGAAGACGACGCGGCAAAGGCATCGGCTGGCGCGTGATCAGCCTTTGCACTCGCCAATGCGCTTGGCGCTGTTCTTGGCCTTGATCGTCATCGATCCGGTCTGCGGGGAATTCATCACCATCGCCATCTGCATGTCATAGCTGGTCGGGGTGTAGCTTCCAGTCAGCTTGATATCGCTTTGCTGGCCCGCTTCCTTACCCTTGCAGGCGATATCGGCGTTGATCTTGCCGCCGGAAAGATCGAATGCCTTGTAGTCGCACTCGTCGTTTTCGGCACCTGCAAGGAAATCTGCGCCGGGCTTCTTGGCTTCTTCTTCGGTCAGGCAGTTCTTGTTGGTCTGCACCTGGCCGACCATCTGCTTGACGATAGCGCCGGTCATGCCCTTGGCTTCGGGGGGCAGCTTGGTTTCATCGAAGGTCACATCGACGATCTCGACCTTGTTTTCCCATTCGCCTGCGCTGAATTTGATCGCCTGCGCCTCGGCTGCGACCTCTTCCTTGGTAATCTTGCCATCGCCATCGGCGTCCGCGCCGCCGCCACCGCAGGCAGCAAGCGCAAGCAGGGGCAGCGCCAGGATCGATACAGTCTGCAACACCTTCATCATTCAATCTCCGAATTACAGCCTGTCGATGCGCGACCGCATATCTGTTCGGGGTCGATCCTAAACATGGCGCGCAACGATTGCAAACGCCCTGCTGCCCTTGCGCTTGAACGGTGGTTTGCGCATATCGTGAGGCATGGCTGAACTGGTGATACGACGCGGGCTGCAAGAACCCGAAACCGATGGCAATTTCGTGCCGCACAAGCCGGTACGTCCGGACAAGGCCGAGGGCGGCCGCGCGTTTACGCTGGTCAGCGAATATACCCCGTCAGGCGACCAGCCGACCGCGATCAGGGAACTGGTCGGTGGCATATCCGCGCACGACCGCGATCAGGTGCTGCTCGGTGTAACCGGCTCGGGCAAGACTTTTACCATGGCCAAGATCATCGAGGCGACGCAGCGCCCGGCGCTGGTGCTGGCCCCCAACAAGATACTGGCGGCGCAACTCTACGGCGAATTCAAGAGCTTTTTTCCCGAAAACGCGGTCGAATTTTTCGTCAGCTATTATGATTACTACCAGCCCGAAGCCTATGTGCCGCGCTCCGACACCTATATCGAGAAGGAATCGAGCGTAAACGAGGCAATCGACCGGATGCGCCACTCGGCCACCCGCTCGCTGCTCGAACGCGATGATGTGATCATCGTCGCCTCGGTCTCTTGCATCTACGGCATCGGCTCGGTTGAAACCTATTCGGCGATGATCTTCGATATCAAGCAGGGCGAAACCGTCGATCAGCGCGAGCTGATCCGCAAGCTGGTGGCGTTGCAGTATAAACGCAACGACGCAGCGTTCACGCGCGGCAATTTCCGCGTGCGCGGCGATACGCTGGAGCTGTTCCCATCGCATTATGAGGACATGGCGTGGCGCATCTCGTTCTTTGGCGATGAGGTTGAGGCTGTCGTCGAGTTCGATCCGCTGACCGGCAAGCCCGGCGCCAAGCTGGAGACGGTGCGCGTCTACGCCAACTCGCACTACGTCACCCCCGGCCCGACGATGCAGCAGGCGGCTGCGGCGATCAAGTTCGAGCTGACCGAGCGGTTGAAGGAACTCGAAATCGAGGGACGTCTGCTCGAGGCGCAGCGGCTTGAGCAGCGCACCCATTTCGATCTGGAGATGATCGCTGCGACCGGAAGCTGTGCAGGGATCGAGAATTACTCGCGCTTTCTGACCGGGCGTCTGCCGGGAGAACCACCACCGACGCTGTTTGAATATCTGCCCGAAAATTCGCTGCTGTTCCTCGATGAAAGCCACCAGACCGTGCCGCAGATCGGCGCGATGGCGCGCGGCGATCACCGGCGCAAGCTGACCCTGGCCGAATATGGCTTTCGCCTGCCCAGCTGCATCGACAACCGTCCCCTGCGTTTCAACGAATGGGACGCGATGCGCCCGCAGACGGTCAGCGTATCGGCAACCCCGGGCAAATGGGAGATGGAACAGACCGGCGGGGTGTTCACCGAACAGGTCATCCGCCCCACCGGGCTGATCGATCCGCCGGTAGAGATCAAGCCGGTCGAAGAGCAGGTCGACGATCTGATCAACGAGTGCAAGAAGGTCGCTGCTGCCGGATATCGCACTTTGGTCACCACGCTGACCAAGCGCATGGCCGAGGATCTGACCGAATATATGCACGAGGCGGGGATCAAGGTGCGCTATATGCACTCCGACGTCGAGACGCTCGAGCGTATCGAACTGATCCGCGATTTGCGGCTGGGCGTGTACGATGTTCTGATCGGCATCAACCTGTTGCGTGAGGGGCTGGACATCCCTGAATGCGGGCTGGTGGCGATCCTCGATGCCGACAAGGAAGGCTTCCTGCGCTCGGAAACCTCGCTCATCCAGACCATCGGTCGCGCGGCGCGCAATGTCGATGGCCGCGTCATCCTGTATGCCGACCGGATCACCGGCAGCATGGAGCGCGCGCTTAACGAGACCGATCGCAGGCGCGAAAAGCAGGTCAGCTATAACGAAGAGCACGGCATCACCCCGACGACGATCAAACGCAACATCGGCGACATTCTGGCGCACACTGCCAACCGCGACAGCGTGCTGATCGAGACCGGCGACGAGGCTCGGCCGCACATGGTCGGCCACAATCTGCGCGGCTATATCGAGGACCTCGAAAAAAAGATGCGCGCTGCGGCTGCCGATCTGGAGTTCGAGGAGGCGGGCAGATTGCGCGACGAAATCCGCAAGCTGGAGGCCGAGGAACTAGGGCTTCCGCATGAGCAGCAGGTTGCGCAACCCAAGGGCCGGGCGACCGAGGGCAAACC